>JAZRTE010000092.1:0-1565 GCA_045651785.1 Eubacteriales bacterium
ATGACATTGTCTTCCTAAGACCGCTTGGCCTCCGACTTTAAAGCCCGCATCCTTAAGCTTTTTAACGGTCACTTCAACCTCGGCATCGCTCTTTTCGTGGGGGCGGTGCCAAACTGCGCGAATCTCACCCTTGACCGACGCGGCTGTGTAATAATATGCCTCCTCGCAAAGCGCGTTCGCTGTGCAGTAATCGCCGCCGTCCTTTGCAGCGACCGCCTGCATAAGAAGCTCCTCTGCCTTTTGCTTGTCAAAGCTCGAGCCTTCCGCAACGCGTTCGCGGATTCTGTTGTTGATTTTGTAAATATTGTTTTCGGTTTCGATCTGTTTTGCGGTATCGTCGATTTCTGCGATAAAAACACCGTTTGCTTCATCGATTTCGGCTCTTGCACCGACACAAAGATTTTCCGCCAAAAAGACCGAAGCGGCGCCGTGGCCCGAAACGACAAAGCCGTCCTTGGGAATAATATTGTTATTCTTGCCACAGCTGATAACGCGTCCGTCAAGCACGCAGGCTTCAAATCCGTAGGAATTGGTTTTCGTGTTACCGCTTCCGTTATATATAATCAGTTCGTCTGCACCGCGTTCGCGGTTATATCCCGAAATGGCAAAAGTTTTCATATCCGCACCTCTGCTTTTTTTCTTTTATTTTATCACAAACGCAAAAAATGTCAATGCTATTTACAAATCGGGATTAAGGTGATATAATTCGTTCAAATATGCTTTTCGGAGAAAAAATGCTTAAGAAACTCAACTATTTCACAAAATTCGAAAAAATAATGTGGCTTTGCTCGGTTACGCTTATAACGACCTTCTTTTTCCTTTTTTCGCAATCGGGCATTCTTTCGCTTGCCGCTTCGCTTATCGGCACAACCGCGCTTATCTTTTGCGCAAAGGGCAACCCGATAGGGCAGGGAATGATGATAATCTTCAGCATCATCTACGGTATTATTTCCTATTCCTTTGAATATTACGGCGAAATGATAACCTATCTCGGAATGTCTGCGCCGATGGCGGTTTTTGCGCTTGTTTCTTGGTTAAGAAACCCCTATAAGGGCAAAAAGAGCGAGGTTACCGTCAACGACGTTAACAAAAAGGAGATTGCCGTTATTCTTCTCCTCTCCGTGGCGGTAACGGTTGTTTTCTATTTCATTCTTAAGAAATTCGGCACCGCAAACCTTTTACCGAGCACGTTTTCGGTAACGACAAGCTTTATTGCCGTCTGCTTTTCGGCGCGCAGAAGCCCCTATTTTGCACTTGCTTATGCAATAAACGATATCGTACTTATAATCCTTTGGACACTTGCCGCGATCGAGGATATTTCTTACGTTTCGGTCATCGTCTGCTTTGCGATGTTCCTTGTAAACGATACTTACAGCTTTATCAACTGGACACGAATGAAGAAAAAGCAAGGCGCATAATGCCCCCCCTTGACAAAGCCTTTAAAAAGGTTTATAATGAAAGCGGAATAATAAGAAAGAAGGTGTGATTCCGATGGGCCATATTGTCGAACCCGTAGCACTTGTTACTATGGCTTTGAAGGTCTGCCGTTAACCGCGCTTTCTGTT
>JAZRTE010000093.1:0-4444 GCA_045651785.1 Eubacteriales bacterium
TACTTCTGATTGATATAGTCCTGATTCTTAATGTAGAAGCCCATATAAGCCGCGTTGGAGTAATAGGAATCGTCGGGAGCTACCTTACCGTCGGTCATAGACTTGCCGTTTTCATCGGGATATTTATCCTTACCGCCGGAAACGTAAAGGCTCGAGCGTTCATAGGTCTTACCGAATACAAGGTTTTTGCCGTAAACACTGTTGTCAAGCTCGGGAATTTCTTCTGTTTCGACCGTTATACCGCAAACGGTACAGGTCTTGATATTCTTACCCTTTTCGTTAAGAGTAGGTTCTTGTGCTCTGATCCATTCGCCTGCAACGTGCTCGTGCTCTTCAACATCGGTTTCAAAGGCTTGAACCTCTGCTACCATTACGAATGCATTGGAGGGAACGTAGCGGAACTGAACGTATCTGCCGTGAAGAACGGTTTCGGGCTCGATAACGACTTCAAGCATACTGGTTTTATCGGTATCGGTGGGATTTGCAGTACCTGCATATACCCAAGCCTTACCGTCCTCGGAAACGTAAACCGAAACGGATTTAGGTCCGACAACGCCTGCGGTTGCATATTTGGAAGCGGTATAGGTTACGAACTTATCGAGATGGTAGCAATCCTCGAGGTCAACAGTGATATGGAAATAACCGTTAAGAGAGAAATCGCCGTAATTGGAATGGAAGCCGATATATGCGGGATCGTTATATTTACCGGTTTCGGACGCAAGATTACCGTCCGTCATCGTGGTTCCGTCTTCATCGGGATATTTTTCCTGTCCTTCGTCTAAGATAACTCCGCTGTTCTCGTATTTTTTACCGAGTGCGACGTTATCGTTACCCTCTTCTCTTTCGAGCTTGGGAACGTAATTGTAGTCATAAGCGGCACCGCAGGAGGCACAACGCTTTACCTCAAGGCCGTCAAAGTGGTAGGTAGGAGTATGGAGATACGACCATTCGACCTCATCGTGGATATGCTCTTCAAAGACGTCCAATTCGGAAACGAGAGTAAGCGAGGAGCTTGCGGCAAAGGTAAATTTAACGTATTTTGCCTTAACGGCTTTATCAAGCTTAAGCTGAACGGGAATGACGTTCTTTGTATTATCGTCGGTAACGGTTACGGTGCCTACGTTAGTAAAGGCTGTTCCGTTTTCGGAAACCGAAACAGTTACGGTTTGGGGAAGTTTTGCGGAGGAAACCGCTTTGGATGTGCCAACGCTTGCAACGAAACGGTCAACGCTCTTTACCGAACCGAGGTTTACGGTTACTTCGGCGGAGGTGCCGGTAAAGCCAACGAAGGAATCGTCGGCACCGTCGGTGAGCTTATTGTTTTTGTCGGGATAACTGCTCGAAACGGTACCGTTAACGGTGTAGGTCTTTTCGTCGGCAACGTCAACGTAGGGATCGGCACCGCCCTTTGTTTTGATGATCTCAAAAGTATCGAGAACAGCGCCGTCGGATACGCGGTAGGTGGTGGTCTTGAAGGAATCGCCGTCTACCTCGATATTTGTGAAGGTGATGGTATCCTGAAGTTTGAAGGCAATGTGAGGAAGCTGAGCATCGCTCAAGAGCTTGTAGAACTTAGAACCCGAGGGAGTACCGCCCGAGAAATAAAGAGTACCTACGGGGTCGGTAACGCTTTTTGCATTGCCTTGGTTTTTATCGTATTCAAGTCCGTCGATCATATATGCACGGGAATTTACGTGCTCGTGTCCCGAAAGAACTACGTCGATATCAAGCTCTTTAACAATGGGAGCAAAATCTTCACGGCGTTCCTTGATAGATTCATTGATGAAATAGTTATTGGAGCCGAAGTAATTGTAGTGGGTAACGACAACCTTCCAAGTAACGTCGGGATTAGCTGCAATTGCCTTTTGCATAAATTCCTTATGCTCTGCCCAGGAAATATTGCAGGAGTTAATGTGCATAAAGAGTACGTTATTGTAGGTGTACCAATAGTTACCGCCCGCTTTGGTATTGCCGTAGACCTTACCGTCTATGGTGGTGTTGGGGCTGTTGAAGTAGTTTTTGTGGAAATTCGAATCGTAATCGTGGTTGCCTATGCTCGTTGCGATTGCAAGCGACGAGAGCTTTTCGGGTGCGAGAAACGCAGCAAAGAATTCAGGTCTGGTGGAAATTTCAACCTGGTCGCCCGCAGAAACAAGCAAGGAAGTTTCGGGGAACATTTTGGTTGCAACATTCAAAGTGTTTGTCCAGTTTGCAATGTTGTTTGTAAGGTTACCTGCGCCCATCTGGGGGTCGCCGACATAGATAAAATTGAATTTATCGATCGGGTCAGTGGAAAAATATCTTAATTCGGAAACGTAATCGTCGCTTCTCAAGCGATACACGTATTCGGTATCGTATTCAAGACCGAGTACCGTTGCGCTGTGAACCATTTTGCCGTTGAATCGGGACAATCTGGTCGAAACCGTGGTGTATTCACTCGGGAACGTATTGCCGTTTCGCACTGCGACATCAACATAGCCGGTAAGGCTGTCGCTGTGCCAGATAAAGTTACGTTCTGTTTCGTCAGAACCGACGTTCATACTGAAGTTTTCGAAATGGCTTTCGTAAACAACCAAGTCGGATTCTGCCTCGGCAGTAAGTGAAATTGAGGGTATTGCAATCGTAAATACCGAAAGTAGCATTGCGATCGCAAGAATGAAAGATACTCTTTTAATGTTCATAATTCCTCCTGTGCTTTCTGTCAGAGTTCTTTATTTTTATTTTTTTATTCAATGTATAGGAGCAGGTCAGCGCACTTAACGGAACCGTCAAAACGATACCGAGGCTTCCCGCGATGCCTCCCGCAATTTCCGCGGCTATAAAATTCGATGATATAAGCTGATCGAATTGAATACCGTAAGACATAAATATAACAAGCGTTGCAAGAGTTCCGCCCGCAAATGCAAGAATAAGCGTGTTTGTCATTGTACCGATCATATCGCGGCCGATATTCATACCGGACTTAAACATTTCCTTGACGGAAACCTCATTTTTATGTATTTTGATTTCATAAAGTGATGCGCCCATCGAAACCGCGACGTCCATTACCGCACCGAGCGAGCTTATCGCTACGCCTGCATACAGGATGCCGTTTATATCAAGCCCTGTATTGTTGGAAATGAGCGAAAGCATTTCCACTTCCTCGATCGCCGAGCCGCCGATACGAAGTATACACGCGAAAACGAAATACATCAAGCAAGCCGCGCCAACTCCGAGCAACGTGTTGAGTATGTTATATGAGGTTTTGATGCCGAGTCCACCGATGCAGAAGCAGCTTACGACCGTGCTGACAAATACCGTTACCAGCGTTACGCCGAATGCATTTCCGCCCTCAAAAAGCTCGGGCACCATATAACAAACGATCATACAAAGCGTAAAAACCAAGCCGAGGCAGCTCAACAATCCCCTTTTTCTGCCGATAACCGTAACGATTGCAATAAACAGAGCGATTATCAAAAATATGCCTATGCTTCTGTCGTGATTATAGACCGAGAATATAGGTGCGATGCCTTCGGGAATATCGGCGCAGACGATAAAATCGCTACCTGCCTCGAGTATAACGCTTTGACCGACGGTGATATAATTCTCGATCTCGACTATCTGCCCTTCTGCCTTGCCCTCGAGTATCTCCGCCTTTATCCTTTGGTATCCTCTTGTATAGCCAAGCTCATCATCGATCTCCTCCTCAAGCACCTCAAGCACCTCGGCATTTACGTACTCGATCGAGTCGGACTGATAAGCGGCATAAGAAAATTCACGGCTATGAAAAGAAAATATCATAACGACGAGTGAAATACAAATAACCGCTACGATTACATATTCGGTAACCTTATTCTTCAAAAAATTGTTTTTCATAGATGTTTTTCCGTACAAATATTTTAACATACTGATAATTTGATATTATACACACGCGCGCGCGATTTGTCAAGGCAAAAGAGCCGATTGTTGCATAACATCCCCGTCTGTTCGCTGCGCGAAGAGCGGCATGCTTTGGCAAATTAGTTAATTAAACCAAGTTTTTAATTATTTTGCATAAAAATATGCGATTAATTTGTATGTAAATGTACTAACGATATATTGATTTTGTTGAATGGATATTGTATCATAACAATGGCAATTTAAGGAATAAAATTATGAAAGAGGTTTTTTGAAATGGCTGAACTCAACCTTACCAAGTACGGTATTACCGGCACTACCGAAATCGTACACAACCCCTCGTACGAAGAACTTTTCGTGGAAGAAACCAAACCTGAACTCGAAGGCTTTGAAAAGGGTCAGGTCAGCGAACTCGGCGCTGTTAACGTTATGACCGGTATCTACACCGGCCGTTCCCCCAAAGATAAGTACATCGTTATGGACGAAAACTCCAAGGATACCGTTTGGTGGACCTCCGAAGAATACAAGAATGACAACCACCCTGCATCCATCGAAACATGGAACGTTT
>JAZRTE010000094.1:0-1519 GCA_045651785.1 Eubacteriales bacterium
CTACATTAAGAATCAGGACTATATCAATCAGAAGTACTTCCACATTACCTTTGATCTCGGACGTACCTATGAGCTCTGGAGATTTACCACCGATTACGCTTCTTCCTCGTCTGCGAACCACGGCGCAGGTGTTCAGGAGCCTGCAAACGTTTCTGTCTA
Source organism: Eubacteriales bacterium (assembly GCA_045651785.1). GTDB lineage: Bacteria > Bacillota > Clostridia > Oscillospirales > CAG-382 > Coliplasma. Next base: position 160 of record JAZRTE010000094.1, read on the forward strand.
CGTTTCCACCGACAAAAAGAACTGGACTTACGTTGATGGCGAAAATCCTGCCGATACTACCGATAAGGGCCGTGCATCGACCGACATCATCCTTAAAATCCCCGTAAATGCAAGATACGTCCAATTCAGATATACGGCTAAAAATACCTTCGTAATGGTTTCCGAAACCGCAGTGTACGGCTTCGCACCCGGAGGTGAAGACTATATGCTCGGCGATATCAATGACAACGGCGAGATCGAAAAGTTCGACTACATTCTGGTAAAACGCTCTGTAATGGGCACCATAAGCCTTGACGACGTTCAAAAAGAAGCGGCAGACGTTAACAAGAAGGATGGCGTTGAAAAATACGACTACATCCTCATTAAGCGCCACGTAATGGGCACTTATGCGATAGGTTAATGATAACAAATAATCGCTTTTTGGAGAGCTTATGAAAAACAAAGTAATATATACGCTGCTTGTTATAGCAATGATAACCGGCGTTGTTGTGAATGCCTTTTCGACGTTCGTATTTGCGGATGACAGCGAAAGCGGCAGCGATTTTATAACACTCGACACTGTTTGGAAATATCTCGACGATGGCACCGATCCTGCCGGAACAGGTGCAAGAACAAGCTGGACAACAATGGAGTTTGATGACAGCTCTTGGAAGACCAATGCCGGCAAAGAAGCCAAGTTCGGAGCAAAGGCAGGCGCGTTGGGAACCTACAGTAACGGGATCACTCCGACCGTGTTGCTTAAGCAGTATAAAGCTGACGGAAAGAACATTCCCGCATATTTCTTCCGCACAACCTTCGAGGTAGAAACTCTCCCGAAGAAAGGCACTTCGCTCGTAGGTGTCGTCAGTTACGACGATGCGGCTATAATCTATATCAACGGCCAAAAGGTCTATTCCTTTGCCGAGCCTGCGGCAGGATTTAGCAGTAATCTGTCCTACGGTGCGAGTCCTGCACCGGGCGCACCCGAAAGCGCGGTCATGGTTGTCGATTCAAGCATTCTTCGCGTCGGCAAAAACGTAATCGCGGTCGAGCTTCACCAAGCAAATGCTACCAGCTCGGATATCTATTTCGAAATGAGCTCGCTCAATTACGGCATCGGCGGTCATGAATATGTCACGATGAACGTCGGACGTGATGAAACCGAACGTAACTTCGCTTGGTATTTCCCGCTTGCAAACGGCAGCGTGCAATTTGCAGAGCGTAACGGCAATTCCTTCCCGCAAACCTACAATACGGTTAAAGCGGTCTCCACGGCACATAACGGAACCTATATCCACCGTGCAACGATCACAGGATTAAAGCCTGATACCGAATACGTATACCGCGTTGCGAACGATATGGTGGTTTCGGAGAATTATTA
>JAZRTE010000095.1:0-5944 GCA_045651785.1 Eubacteriales bacterium
GTGCTCACCCGCGACGGTGTCGAAATAGGCAGAGCGGTTACCGATGCAAACGGCAAGGCGCAAATCAAGCTCACCTTCAAGGAAGCAGACGTGAATAAGGTCTATACCTACGTTATGACCGAGGTCAACGGCGGAATCGTCGGTGTTACCTACGACAAGACCGAATATACCTTTGAGATTGCCGTAAAATACGACGAAACCGGCAAGGGCTTGACCGCGACCGTTACCAAAAACGGCGAATCCGAAAATGCCTATACCGCTGATTTCGTTAACGTCTACAGCATCGCAAAGCCCGGCGACGCAAGTGAAACGCTTCCTTGGGTGCTCCTCCTTTTGGTAAGCGGCGGCGCAGTGGTAACGTTTGCGACTCATATCAAGAAAAAGCGCGAACAATTTTAATTAAATAATTATCAAATTTCTCCTTTTGATAGTTGAAAAAGCAGCAGAAAAGCCCGTGGGTAGAAACCTACGGGCATTTCTGTTGTTATTGTTAAAAAAACTTGACATTGACGAAATACTGTGATATATTAATATTAACTAATTCCATAATCGTGCAAGGAGTGTTTTAGATCATGTCTAAAGTATTGTCGGTATTGCGTAAAAACGCAAAACTTATCTTAATTTCGGCAGTAGTTATTGCATTTATCGTGATATTTGCAATTTTAAATACCGAATCTGCGATCGAAATCGCAAAGCTTTTCGGAATTTCTTCGTTGTTTACTTTGGGCTCGATCGTCGTAGCGTTGGTGCTCGGCATCCCTTCGATCATCTTCAAGCTCACCAAGAAAAGACCTGCAAAGCTCAGCGGCCGCGCACGTGTGCTTCTTGCGTTGCTCTTCATCGTTCTTATCGTTGCACCTATGTTTATCCTTGATATGATTCCCTACGGTGCGCCCGATCCCAAAACAGGTATTTCCAAAACCTTGATGGACCGCGAATTTATCATCAAGCTTCCCCAAGCATTCAATGACGATGCTTATCCCATGACCTTCGGTATCTATTCGTTGGTTCTCGGCGCTGTCATTTGCGGTTTCGCGGGTAACCTTATGGTCGCTACTTGGGAAAACCATGAAAACAAAGGTGCCAAGGTTGCTAAGATCGCAATGGGCGTCCTCTTCGCTATCCTTCTCCATTGCGTAATCATTCTTTTGGACTACGTTTCCACAATGCTTTCGCTCAACTACTTCACCACCGTCGGAATCACAAGCATCATCGGTATGTATATCGGCTATGGCGTATACGGCAAGATTCAGGACAGCAAGGACAGAAAGCTCAGAGCAAAAGGTCTTTAATATCAAATAAACAAAACAGACGGGCAACCGTCTGTTTTTTCTTTTATGCTTTCTTAAGCGGATGCTTTTGATTATCGCTTTGGTATGAAAAAAATGAACGGAAAATATCAAGTCGGATCGGGCCGTATAGTGACCTTCACGCATGATACTCCGTTCATTGATGAAGTTTACCACGAAAAACCGAATCTGTCAAGGTAAGTCTTTTCGACAGCAAAAAAACAAACCCTGCATAAGGACTGTGATCCTCATCACAGCTACGTAACGTATGTTCAAGAGAAAATTTTGAGGCACCTTCCATATCCGGAACATAGCCTAATCATTTTGCGTTCTCCTTTGCGGTTCTGCAAGAGGCAATCAATAATCTGCGAATATTACCACAAAGTTTTTCTGTATATTGATATGTTGAAGCATCAATTCTTTTAGTTTCATACATCAGCTTTAACCAGTAGCTTGTTTCGTTGGATTCTTTGAGTGCAATCTCTAACTTTGCCACAAAATCTTTCTTGCTCTGTGCGTACTGTGCTTCGTGAATATTGGCACCAACCGATGTGCCCGCTCGTGCGAGCTGATCGGTCATATAAGAACTTTTCGGTACAGTTACACCGTCAATAAGATTAACGATTGCTACCGCAAATTCAAAGGATAAGTCAAGCAATTTATTTTCAGACATAAAAGCACCTTCTTCCGTCAGTATTATATCACGGTTTGTTATGGTTTTCAATGATATATCGCTTATGCGATATGATATACGGCTTTTGCCGTATGATATATTTGCGATGCAAATGTGATATAATATCCGTTCCTTCATATGCCGAAGGCATATATCATCTTTATGGATATGCCTTCGGCGTATCCATAAAGGATATCATATCGAAGATATATCACCCGTTCCGCAAGGAACGGATATCATTGAAAAAGTCCCTTTTGTCGGTAGACAAAAGAGACTTTTTCCTGGTGACCCGTAGGGGAGTCGAACCCCTGCCTTCGCCGTGAGAGGGCGACGTCTTGACCACTTGACTAACAGGCCGTATTTCTGATTGCTACACTAATATATCACATCTTTTTTTGTTTGTCAATAAGTTTAGACGATGACTTTGTTGACAGACAAAAATTTTTATGTTAAAATAGTTGCAAACGAAACTGTTTTAAATGCAACTAATTTTTGCGAGGTTTAAAATGGCAACTATAATGCGCAAAATGAACATAATCAGTCGGTGCGAGGCAAATTACCGCACCGAAAGATCGACTGTCGGACTTGCGGGAGTCTATCACAGCTACGTTCTTGCGATATGCAAAAATCCGGGACTTCCTCAGGAAAAGCTTGTGCAATATCTTTGCATCAACAAATCAAACGTCACGCGCCATCTTGCACACTTAGAGCTTGAGGGCTACGTCGAGCGTCGCACAAGTGAATCGGACAAGCGCGAAACGCTTGTTTTCCCAACACAAAAAATGCTCGATATCCTTCCCGAGGTTAAAGACATTACAATAGATTGGAATTCTCGGCTTGCCGAGGGCGTTGACGAGGATGAATTGAAGCTTTTCCACGAAATACTTGACAAAATGCTTAACAAGGCTATCGAGCTTGAGGAAGTCAAATGAGAATAGTTTTTAAATATCTAAACGGCTTTTACAAGCGGATGACCGTCGGCTTTTTGATAAAAATGACAGGCACCGTTGTTGAGCTGCTGATACCCTACATACTTACGCATATCCTAAAAAATGTTATCACAAGGTCGGTAAACGATATACTTTTGTGGGGCGGCGCGATGCTTCTTTGTGCCGTTGCCGCTTGCGTTTGCAATATAATCGCAAACCGAATGGCGGCGCGTGTTTCGCGCAATTTTGCCGAAAATATGCGAAAGGATCTGTTTATCAAAACGCTTCGCCTTTCGGCGGCGCAGACCGATAATTTTACCATCCCGTCGCTCGAATCGCGCATCACCACCGATACCTATAACATCCATCATTTCGTGAATATGATGCAACGCTTGGGCGTTCGCGCGCCCATTATGCTTATCGGCGGCATCGGAATAACGCTTTTTATGGATGCCTATCTCGCACTCGCAATGATCGCGGTGCTTCCCTTTATCTTCGTTACCGTTTATTTCATATCGAAAAAGGGCGTGCCGCTTCACACCAAGGTGCAAAAATCCGTCGACGGTATGATTCGCGTCGTGCGTGAGGATACCCAAGGCATCCGCGTTATCAAGGCGCTTTCAAAGACCGATTACGAGCACCGCCGTTACGATGCGGTCAATTCTACGCTTATCAAGGACGAAACGCGCGCAGGCATCGTTATGGGTGTCGTTAACCCGATAATGACGGTGTTGATGAACGCAGGCTCGGTTGCCGTTATCGCGCTTGCAAGCGGCAGAGTCGATTCGGGCTTGTCCGACCCCGAAACGATAGTTGCGTTTATGCAGTATTTCACGCTTATTTCAATGGCGATGATGTCGGTAACGCGAATGTTCGTTATGTACACAAAATGCGCGGCATCGGCAAGACGTATAAGCGAGGTTTTCGATGCTGACGAGGATATTAAGGTTAGCGACAAGACCGAATTCCCCGATAAGGCTGACGGCAATCATATCGTATTCGATGACGTTTCCTTTTCCTACAAGGGCGTAAAGAATAACCTTAAAAGCATTTCGTTTTCGCTTCCCAAGGGCGGTCGGTTGGGTATAATCGGCGCGACCGGCTCGGGCAAAACGACCTTGATAAAATTACTGCTCAGATTTTACGATTGCAGTCAAGGCTCGATATTCATTAACGGCGAAAACATAAAAACAATCGAAAAATCGCGTTTTTACGCAATGTTCGGCTCGGCGATGCAGCAGGATTTCCTTTATGCCGATACGATTAGGGAAAACATCCGCTTCGGCAGGGAAATAGACGATGAGTCCCTTATCGCCGCCGCAAGGATTGCTCAGGCGGACGGCTTTATCACCGATTTTGAGGATGGCTATGACCACCCTCTGACACCGCACGGAAGCAATATTTCGGGCGGTCAGAAGCAAAGGATACTTATTTCACGTGCGCTTGCGTCGAAGCCCGAAATTTTGATACTCGACGATTCATCGTCGGCACTCGACTATAAAACCGATGCCGCGTTAAGGGCGGCGCTTGCCGAAAACCTTGGCGACACAACGGTTATTACCGTCGCACAGCGCGTAAGCTCGGTTAAGGACTGCGATATTATCATCGTGCTTGACGAGGGCGAAATTATCGGTATGGGCAACCACAGCGACTTGCTTGAGGGCTGCGAGGAATACCGCGAAATAAGCGAATCCCAGATGGGAGGTGCTTTCGTTGAATAAGCCTAACGAAACCAAGCAGGAAAGAAACACCAAGGGCATCCTTTTACGTCTTTGCGGATACGTTTTAAAGTATTGGTACATCTTCATACCTGCGGTGCTGATGACCTTCTGTGCAAATCTGCTTTCGCTTTTGGGCCCTAAGTTTTCGGGACTTGCCATCGATGCGATCGTTGCAGAGGGCGGTGTTGATAAGCAAGGCGTTGCCGAAAACGTGCTTTATATGCTCGGCTGTTATATCGTTTCGGCGGTAATATCCTATCTTTTGGCGGTCATTATGATAAAGCTGAGCCAAAAAATAGTATATACAATGCGAAAACAGCTTTTTGAAAAGCTTACGTCACTGCCCGTCGGTTATTTCGATACCCACCCGACAGGCGACATTATAAGCCACATCTCCTATGACATCGACACGATAAACTCAACTCTCTCCCACGATCTCGTTCAGGTTATGACGAGTCTTTACACCGTCATCGGCTCGCTTTGGTTTATGTGGAATATCTCGAAGCCGTTGATTGCCGTATTTCTTATCACTGTGCCTGCATCGATTCTCTTTACGCGCTACCGCGCAAAGCGTGTGCGTCCGCTTTTCCGAAAACGCTCGAAAAAGCTTGGCGAGTTGAACGGCTATGCCGAGGAAATGCTTTCGGGCTGCGGTACAATCCGCGCTTACGAGCGCGAAACCGAAATAGGCGCACGCTTCAACAAGCGTAACACCGATTCGATGGATGCCTATTACGAGGCGGATTATTACGGCGCGGCAATGGGCCCGTCGGTTAACTTTATCAACAACATTTCGATATCGTTAGTTACGATGCTCGGCGGAATACTTTATATGTATTCGCAAAGCGGAGTTACCGAGGTCGGCTCGCTGTTCTTCATCTCGTTGAGCGGCGTGGCGCAGTTCGTTCAGTATTCGCGCAAGTTTGCCGGCCCGATTAACGAATTTGCAAACATCATTTCGGAATTCCAATCGGCGTTTTCCGCCGCCGACCGTGTTTTTGCGATTCTCGACGAGCAACCCGAGCCTGCTGATTCTCAAATTGCAATAACGCTTGAAAGAGCAAAGGGTGACGTTGAATTTACAGACGTTAAATTCGGCTATACCCTCGAAAAAGAAATTCTCCACGGCATCTCGTTCGATGCGCTTCAGGGTAAAACCGTTGCGATAGTCGGCCCGACGGGCGCAGGCAAAACGACGATAATCAGTCTGCTTATGCGTTTTTACGACGTAAACGGCGGCAGGATAACCGTCGACGGCATCGACGAGCGCGAAATCACGCGTGATTCGTTGAGAAAAGCATACACAATGGTGCTTCAGGACACTTGGCTGTT
>JAZRTE010000096.1:0-14845 GCA_045651785.1 Eubacteriales bacterium
GGCTTCTGCCCCGATATGAAGCAATACAAGGCAAATCCCGAAGCGTTCAAGGGCTCGGTTGCCGACGTAAGTATGTTCCTCCGTATCGCCGTTACAGGCAGAATGAACTCGCCCGACCTTTACGAGGTAATGAAGATACTCGGCAAGGAAAAAGTCCTTTCCAGAGTATCCAAATAAGGAGAAAATTATGGAATCTACAAACTTTATAAATGAAATTATCGATGCCGATATAGCGGCAAATCCCGGTCTTAAGGTTCACACCCGTTTTCCGCCGGAGCCCAACGGCTATCTCCATATCGGACACTGCAAGGCAATGGTTATCGACTTTTCCACCGCAGTGCGCTACGGCGGACTTTGTAACCTCCGTATGGACGATACCAACCCCGCAAAGGAGGACACCGAATTTGTCGATGCCATCAAGGAGGATATCCATTGGCTCGGCTTCGATTGGGACGATCGCTTCTTCTACGGCTCGGATTACTTTGAAGAAACCTATAAGCTTGCCGAACAGCTTATATTAAACGGCGATGCTTACGTTTGCGAGCTTTCCGCCGAGGAATTTTCCTCCTACCGCGGAGATCTGCAAAAGCCCGCTGTTTCGCCCTACCGCGACAGACCTATCGATGAAAGCCTTGACCTTTTCCGCCGTATGAGAGCAGGCGAATTCCCCGAAGGAAAATATACTCTCCGCGCAAAGATCGACCTTGCAAGCGGTAACTTCAATATGCGCGACCCCGTGCTTTACCGTATCCGTTATATCGATCACCACCGTCAAGGCAACAAATGGTGCATCTTCCCGATGTACGATTTCGCGCACCCCATTCAGGACGCGCTTGAAGGCATCACCCACTCGCTTTGCTCGCTCGAATACGAAGACCACAGACCGCTTTACAATTGGGTTATCGAGCATTGCGACGTTCCTTCCACACCCCGTCAGATCGAATTTGCACGTCTTAACATCACCAACACCGTAATGAGCAAGCGCTTCCTCCGTTCGCTTGTTGAAAACAAGCTTGTCGACGGTTGGGACGATCCGAGAATGCCCACTCTTTGCGGACTTCGCAGACGCGGCTATACCGCCGAAGCTATTCTCGATTTTATCGACCGTGTAGGCGTTGCAAAGAACAATTCGCTCGTTGATATTGCACTTTTAGAGCATTGCGTGCGTGAAGACCTCAACAAAAAGGCTCTCCGCCGTGTTGCCGTGTTCGATCCCGTTAAGGTTGTAGTTACCAACTATCCCGAGGATAAGGTTGAATATTTCGAGCTCCCCAATAACCCCAACGATGAAGAAGCAGGCACCCGCAAGCTTCCGTTCACCCGTGAGCTTTTCGTTGAAAGGGAAGACGTTTCGCTCGATCCTCCTCCAAAGTATTTCCGTATGAAGCTCGGAAACGAGGTTCGTCTTATGGGCGGTTATATCGTCCGTGTAGATGAGATCAAGGCAGATGAAAACGGCAACGTGACCGAGGTTCTCTGTACCGCAGACCTTGAAACAGGCAACGGTATGCCTGCCGACGGCAGAAAGATAAAGGGCACTATCCATTGGCTTTCGGCAACCGAATGCGCCGAAACCGACGTTGTCCGTTACGACCGTCTTTTCACCGAAGCGGATATGAACGCAGTTGAATCCGCGCGTTACGGCGAATATCTCAATCCCGAATCGAAGGTAGTATGCAAGGGCGTTAAGATCGAACGCGCGCTTCTTGATGCCAAAGCAGGCGATAAATTCCAATTTGTCCGCAAGGGCTATTTCTGCGTCGATACCAAGAACACCTCGGTATTCAACAGCGTAGTAGAGCTTAAGGACAGCAAAAAATTCTAAAGAAATCTAAACAAATCTAAAGAAAAAGGGTGTTGACCGTCAGTCAACACCCTTGATTTTTTTTACTTTTCAATCATCGGAGGAACCTCGTCGATGAATATCTTGCCGTTGCCGACAGCCTCGTCGCTTACCGTGAAATAGCGCGTAACGCCGTGCTCGTCAACGAACGAAATACCGCGCATCGGATAAACGTCCGCAAATGCGGTTTCGGCAACGAATGCTTTTTCGGAATCGAATTCCTCAATAGTGTGAAGAACCTTTGCAATCTTGTATTTTCCGTCTTCCTTATCGGTATCGACGGGTTCGATGCTTAAGAATCTGAAATTCGTAACCTTGCCCGACAGCCTGTAAGCTATCTTGGAGTATTCCTCTTTTTTATCCTCGTAGGAAATATAAGAATCGGTGCTTTCCAAAAGCTCAGCGGTCGCAAATTCCGCTTTAAGACCCGAACAGTCAAGCATTTCGGTCTGCTCGACCGTAATACCGCTTGAAGAAACCGAGCGTATTGCGTAATAATGCACCTTGCCGTCGGGATCGGTAAACGAAATACCTCGCACGGCAGAACCGACGTCGGTCTTTACGTCAACGACCAACGGCTTATCAGGTGTAAGAGTGCGCTTTGTGAAAATTATCTCATCCTTTATAAGCTGAGTGCTAACCGATTGGCTCTTTACGGTAAAGAATTTAAAGTCCGTAACGGTGTAATCGACCTTGAACAAAACCTTGCCGTATTCACCGCTTTCGTCATCGTAAAGGTAATAATAATCGGTCTGCATAAGAAAATCCTCGGTCGGAAGCTCTGCCTTAAGCGTGACCGTTTCTTCAAATGACACCTCGCTTTTCGATGCTTCCGAAACGTCGCCTACCTTTTCGATGCCGTAGGTGTTGTAACCGCAAGCCGAAAGCATTGCTGCCGAAAGCAATGCGGCGGTAAATAAAAGTCCTGTTTTTTTCATAGCGAATAACCTCCCTGATACACAAGACGTAAAAAACTTTAAAACGTCACGTTTATTGCCCGTAAATATCAAAGGTTCCCATAATGTGACGCTTCAGCAGAATGTAATCGTAAACCGAGATCTCGTCGGAATTGCGAAGCCGCATCGCGTACGATTGTCGCTTCAGCGGATAAAAGGTATTAAGGCAGGTGCGCTTTACCAGCAGATAATCGTGGGTGCCGACCAAGGCATCGCCGTTAACGTCGCCGATAAGCACCAAATAAAGCCGTACGCCGTCAAAGCTCAAAACCGTGCCCGTGCCGGGTATCTCATCGATTCCGACAGATGCGCCGTCAAGGCTTCGTGCCGAAAATTCATCTGCTCCGTATTCGTCCGCAAGCTGTGATAAGGTGTATCTTTCCTTACCGCAGAAGATATAATATTTTCCGTCAAGCTCGCGTATATCAAGACCGCAGTCGGTCTTCGGCATCGGAGCAACGCTTTTATAAGCCGCGGGATCGTAAACGACCGTGCCGTCTGCGGCAAGAACGCTGCCGTCCTCATTAACGGTAAAGCAGGTGTTTTTGTTTTTAAAGTGCACGCGCTCCAATTCTCCGTTGCCGTCAAATGCGCCGCTTGCGATCGATTTGACCTCGTTACCTACGGTGACGGTGCAGAACGGCGAATCGTTATCGGCAAACGCGTCCGATGCGATCTCGGTAACGGGGAATACGTCACCGCCGACCGAAATGTAATCGGGAATGCGGATCTCCGTAGCATAGGTCAGGTCGCCGTCCGAGCTGTTTGCATTTAAAGTATCGTAATATTCGTTAACGTATTCAATAAAGCGCAGCCAAAGCGTGCCGTCCGAAACATATTTTCCGTTTTTGTATCTGAGCCATTGCGGACAGTTCTTTTCCGTGGAATCATAGTGCTGGATAACGGCATCCTTTTTCAAGCCGTATCTCGTCAAAAGCTCTGCGACGAGCACAGCTGCGTTGCGAAGCGATTTGTCAAAGCGCTCGTTTACCCATTTTTCGTATTTGTCGCCCGTAAAAATAAAGCTGCCGTTAGATTTTTTCGGCGCACCGTTAACGCATATCTCAATGCCGATGCTTTCGTAATTAATGCCCGAGCCCGCGTGCCATCCGACCGTCGAATCGGCAAGCGAATGGTAAATGATTCCCTCGTCAACCGTATAATGCCAGCTCGTTTCCTCGGGTGTGGTGTGCATTCTGCGGTTGTAACGCGCCGCATCGGTTTCTTCCTCGACCGTTCCCGTATTATGTATTACGATATATTTTACGTTATTCGGTACTCCCGAATAATTTATCCTTCCCTCACCGATAAAATCAGCAATGACCTTAACGGCGTTGCCCGTGCCTATTCCGAGCACGTAATCGTTATTGTCGGAATTAAAATCGAACGTGCTTTTCGTTGCAACGGTGCGGCTCGGCTTCGCATTGTAGCCTGTTACCGCCGCAGTGCCGCCGTTAACGGTGTACAAAACCCCGTTGACGTCACGTATGCTGCCGTCCGATTGCTTGGTTGCATAAAGCGTTTCCTTGTAAGCTGCCGCGCCGATTTCGTTTATCCAAAAGGCGTGCTCGCTTTCGCTTTCGATGACCGCGCGCATATATTTCGCGGTCACACCGCCGTCGAGCGTCACGTTATATATCGCGGCACAGTTTTCGACAGTAACGTCGGTAAGCGTCTTTGCTTCGCCGATCTTAATATAATCCTTGCCGTCGACCGAATAATAAAAGTTGATTTTGCTCGGCATTTCGGCATTAAGCTTGGGGTTTCGGAACGCGCGGAGATAAAATCTGCAAACGTCGCTTGCGACGTATCCGAAATCAATATCGACCGTCGCCGAAAAGCTTTTTACGCCGTCATTGCCCTTGACCATCATCCAACCGACGATCTCATCGTTTGCGCTTTTGGCGGTGACCGAGGTATAAACACGGTCGGTAAGCATGCTTCCGTCGTCTTTGCCGCCTTTAACGAAATCTGCGTTGTCAAGCTTGACGGTATATCCTCCCGTCGCGTAAATTGCGGTAAGAGTCGTATCGTTTCCGATAGGTGTGCTTTGAGTGTCGGCAGATGAACCGAACCGAGAAAACGCAAATATAAGCGTGCAAAGACACAGCAAAAACGCACAAAAACGTTTCGTATTCCCGAAATTCCGACAAAATTCGCGTTTCTTCACAAAGCCACCTCCAAAGCGTATTTTAAACATTATATAACAAAAACGTAACAAATTCAAGTGCTATAAGGTATTTACAAATATTTTTATATGTGGTATAATACGGAAAAGCACGAAGGGGGCAGACAAGGAATGGACGAAAAACATCGTGAAACGAAAAATATAAATAATTCTGCAACAGTTACCCGTCGAACCGTGACCATTTTTGCAATATGCATCGCCGCATTGCTTCTCGTCACGCAAATCGATGCGGTCAAAAGCACCCTTTCGTGGCTCGGCAACACGCTGTCCCCGATTTTGATCGGCGTTGTGCTTGCCTACGTTATCAATCCGCTTTGTATGTTTTTTGAAAAACGCTTAAAAAAGCTTTTTTTGAAATCGAAGAAAATGACCGCGAAAACAAGGCATAAGCTTTCCCGCGGTCTGAGTATTTTGCTTTCGATACTGTTTTTATTAGCGGTCATCGTGCTTTTGATGTTCCTTATCATCCCCGAATTTTTGGAAAGCTTTAAAAGACTTATCGATATCGCACCGTCTCTTGTAAATAAAGCGAGCGGTTGGCTTTCGGACACGCTCGGCTCGGATAATACCTTCGGACAAAACGTAGGTCAAGCTATCCAGAGCCTTGAAAAAACTATCACCGATTGGGTGGGCGGTACGCTTTCATCGGTCATCGGCGGCCTTGTTGCCGGCGCGACCGAGGTTGCAATGTTCGTTGTCGATCTTGTTGTTTCATTTGTCGTTTGCGTCTATGCATTGCTTGAAAAGAACCGTTTTCTCGGTCAGATCAAAAAGACCATATTTGCGATCTTTTCGCCCGGCAATGCCAACGATATCCTCGACGTCGCACGTCACGGCAACAGCGTATTCGGCAAATTTATCATCGGCAAGCTTATCTCCTCAAGCATCGTCGGTACGATAACCTTTCTGTTTATGACTGCCGTCGGTATGCCCTATGCGCTTCTTTCCGCAGGTGTTATTGCGGTAACGAACGTAATTCCGTTCTTCGGCCCCTTCATCGGCGGCATCCCCACCGCATTTATCATCCTGCTCACCGACGTTGAATACGGTATAATCTATATCATCTTCCTGCTCGTGCTTCAGCAGCTTGAGGGTAATATTATCGAACCGATGATAATGGAAGACCGCACGGGCGTTTCAAAATTCTGGATCACCTCTGCCGTTATCGTCTTCGGCGGCGTTTTCGGTATCGCGGGTATGATATTCTCGGTTCCGATAATTGCAATAATTTTCTACATTATCCGTGTCGCCGTCGAACGCGCTCTTATCCGCAAGGGAATGCCTGTTGACAGCATGACCTACCGTACCGTCGGCTCGGTCGATTCCGAAAGCATGGAGCTTCTCCCCATTCCCGAGCAAGCACCTCACAAAAAATTCCGTGATACGCTTCGCGAATGGCGCGACCGTATCACCAAAAAGGATAAAAAAGGCGAAGAAGCCGACGAAAGTGGTGAACCCGATGAAAAAGATTAAACGTCTGTCGTTCCTCGCGTCAGCACTTGCGCTTGCGCTCGCATTTCCGTGCAACGCGCTTGCCGAAAGCACCGCCGAAGAAGTGTATAACAGCTCAAGCGGTAACGAAATGCTTATGCTTATCATCGCGGCAGTTTTTGTGATACTTGCCGTCGTTTCGGTCGTTCTCGTTAATAAACGGACGAAAAAATACCGCCAAGCCTTCAAAAAACGCAAAAAGAAAAAATAATTCAAAAAGTTAATAAAAAATGTGACAAAAAGAGTTTTTTCTTCGTCTTATAATGTGAAATCACCGAAAGGAGACGAAATTATGAAAAAACTCTTTGTTCTTTTTATCGCATTTCTTATGGTTGCCCTTTCTGCGTGTAACGGTGAAGTCATCTCGCAAAATTCAAACCCCGAGAAAAGCACCGCCGAAGGCATATCAATTGAAGAATCGTCAGATTTCTCAGATTCCGAAGAAATCAGCTATGAAATATCGGTTGATGAAAATTTTCCCGAAACAGTGACTGTGTGCGACGGCTTGACCGTCGTAAAGGCATACGGGAAAAACTTTTGGCTTTTCGGCGTGATGAAGGACGGGGAATATATAATCAAACCCCGATTTGATGAAGAGCCTATCATAAAGAACGGAAAGATCATCTTCAATAAAAACAAACAGAATGAGCTTGGCTCGGAAGGGTATATCTATGATTATTCGGGCAAGCTTATAAAAAAAGTGAACGGCAATTTCACCGCTCACAAGGATTTCGATTATATTATCGAGTACGAGCGTTACGACCATGACCCAAAAACAGGTTTGCATATGATTCTCGATTATTCGCTTGAAAAGCTCTATGTCGCGCCTCTCAGAGTAACTGTTAGTCTGGCATATCAAAGTATGTGGTCGCCCGAAATAATGCCATACCATGTTGAAGTAAACGGCGTAATCATTCATCTTGAAAATCTGATCGACGGAATTGAATATCCCCAAGTCGAGGTGCCCGACTATAAAAACGCGGTCGGCTTAACCCCCGAAAGTGCAACCGTTATTCAAACACCCTACCAACTCCGCAACACGGGCAGAAATTATGAATTTACCGACGAGCTTAAAAGCTATTTAAAATCAAAGCTTATTAATTATCTTACCGTTGCCGACGTCCCATTTGATGAATCAAAAATCATCTTTGAAGAGGATGAGATGGATTGCTATGCAAGCTATAAGCTTGATGGTAACAGCCGCGTGACTGCGTGCTGGGATTATATTTTGCTAAAGACAGATGCCGAGGATATCTCGCGCGAGCCGATGACCGACCCGTTTTCGAATCCTGCAGTTCTCGATTTTTGTGAGATGACCTTTAAAACCACCGAAGGACTTAAGGTCGAAAGGACGTCTGATGCATATATAATTTACAATGGAAGCGACAGTGTCGACCGAGGTATCCTGTCTCTCGCGCAAAAATACGTTCGTGTTACCGTTGACTACGAATACGGATTTTTTAAATATGTCAGCGCGAAAGACCTGAGCGATGAAAATATCTTCCCGACACATACTCTCGACGCGATTTCCTATGCCGAAGCAGAACAGAGATTCAGAAACGGCAAATTCGTTCAGTTGCCGTACGACTTGGCGGAAATCGATCACGAAAACTGCAATATCGAGGGCGTAGAATTTGTATACGAGCTTATCACCGAGTGCTGTTGTGAGGAATGCTTCGATATCGGCTATTATATCCCTTGCTATAACTTTATTATACGCGATAAGGCTTCGCCCGAATACGTCGGTGATTTTCTCGTTCCCGCAATCGATTTAGACGAATTGAACGAATATTTAGCCTCGAAATCGCTTCCGCACGTAAACCACTATTGGACCCAAGATTGACCCCAAGAATAAAGAAAAAAGGCGCTTCAACCGAAGCGCCTTATTCACCGAAGCAAAAGCTTCTTATTTCATATTCTTTTCTGCGGTTTCGATCATCTTCTTAACCATTTGACCGCCAACGCTGCCTGCCTGCTTAGAGGTGAGGTCGCCGTTATAACCGTTCTTAAGATTTACGCCAACTTCGTTAGCCGCTTCCATCTTGAACTTGTTCATAGCTTCCTTAGCTTCAGGAACAGAAATCTTGTTTCTAGACATTTTAATTAATCTCCTTTTTATATTTGCATTAATTCGCATCGAGGTTCTTTCCTCGCAAATATTATTAGCGTATACGTCAAATTTATTAAAGGAAATTTTTGGGAAAATGAGCGCTTGGTGCCTTTTGTAATCGCGCTCTGTTATCGTGTAAACTATTGACAATTTATACCGATTATGCTAAAATGTTCTCATAGTAAAATCCTTGGTAAAATAGCTCTCCGGTCAAAAGCAGACAGAAGATCTATAACATAACGTAGTGTAAATCCACTCTGCTTTTGCAGGGTGGATTTTATCGTGATGGCAATATTGTCAAGGAAACCAACGATATACAATTTTATGTAAAACCGAAAGAAATCTTCATTGGTTAAATGAAAAAATGTCAGTGTTTGATTAGCAGAGAAATATGAAGAAAATTGTAATAAGAATGAAATCAATATATGACATTCGATCCTTAGAAAAATGTCTTAACACAATGGAAGAAAAAGGATATCGAATTAAGAAAGTCGGAAGATTTCATTTGGTTTTTGAAGAGCGCGGCGACAGACCGATTCAAAAATATGCGGTCAGACGATGCAGCACCCGACACGTATCGGCATTTTTGAAGGAATACGAAGGTGTTTGGGTAAAATACTTAATTCCTACAAAAAGATTGTTAATAATGGCATCGCTTGATAATGATCCGATTGTACCGCCACTTGAATCACAACATTATAAACCGTATGGTTCAAAATTTGATGTATTCAGCTTTTGGAGCAGCCTGCTATTATTCTTGGTGATTAGGATTACGTTTGATTTGGTTGATAAGGTTTCAAGTACTGTTGATCTTTTGATTGCAATCTTACTCATTCTGTTCATAATAGGTCTTTTAATGATGTCAATCTCCGAACGTGTATTGAAAATTAGTTCGAGAATAAAAAATGATTCGGTTTTATCGACAGTCTATTGTATCGGTAAAACAATAGGACTTATCGGCGGCGTGGTATTTGTTTATAAGGCTATCGAAAGAACTGTCGATATAGTTAAGATTTTGATTCAAAATAAGCACTTGATCGGTACAACGGAAGACTTTCTGACTTTGGGATTTATCATTCTTGTTATTGTGGGCGTTACCAAGGTTATTAAAAGCGTAACTAACGACTGATTTTTTAGACGTTGTAGGTTGGTATCCCACACGTATGGTCTTGGTAATAAATAGCTTATAACAAAGGAGAATTAATATGAAACAAAATCAAATTACACCTTTATTGATAGTATGTATTGTTGTTCTGTCGTCTGTTACGCTAATATTGCCCGTGTATCTGTGTTTATTTATTGAATGGACAGCTTGGGCTGATTCTATTTCCATACTGGAAATCAATACTATCGAAAGCGTTGATGTTGCGATACTCGATATGTGTATTATTGTTTTTTCGGTAGTATTTTATGTGGTTTTTTATCAATTGGCTATACGAATCGGGATACGGAATGTTAGGAAAAAACTTTTAACCGCTTGTTTAGGAACCGTCATTTGCGCATTTTTAATGCTTTTATTTCCTCTACACAGCATTTTTGAAAGATTTGAAATGAACGCCGACCGTCAGATTGTATTAATTACAGTCATTCTGTTGGTCATAAATTACATTATCGGAATAATATACGCACTACGGCATTATCCGAAAGTGAAGAAAGAAAAAGTTAAAACCGATTAAACAAAACAACCACACGGCATAACTAAACCGTCCGCCGCGGGACAAGATATGGTCCTTAATGTTTATTTTTTAGAGGATTTTATTATGAAAAAATACGCAATATTAAACAGAGCCTTTTCAATATTAGTTTTTATCTATTTAATCCTGATGTTTGTAACTATCCTTGGATTTAATATAGTGACGGCAAATAACATCAGTATTCTTCATATTGCATTTGGTGTGTCAAGTGAAAATGCAACTCTTTTGTTCGGAATTTATTTTCTTGAACAATGGTTATGGCTGCTTCCTTTAGAGCTTTATAAAAACAAAGTGTTTTCTGCGGTCTCAATTGCCGTTTATCTTGCCGACATCGTTTGTATGTTTTGTTGCTATTCGAACGGCGCCTTTGAAAAGTTCCAACATCTGTTTGAAAGCTCGGGAGTTATATGGCAAATACCTTTGATTTTCGACGTGCTTTTAATTGCTTTGCTCGCTTATCGAGTCTTCGCCTTGCCTGCGCATATACCTTTGGTGAAGAAAAAAGACTGCTTTGGTTTTTTGTTTGGCGAAACTCTGCGAAACGATGAGAGCTTTGACGAATTGCGAAACAAGCAAAAATAATTTATAACTTTAATATAAAATGTTTCAATACGTTATTATAGTTTAAACCTCCTCGGTATTTCTTTTAGAAGTGTCGAGGGGGCAACCCTATAAGATTTAAGGTTTTTTAAAAATTTCCGCAATCTATAACAAAACGTGGTATCTTTTATAGATGCCACGTTTTCTTCATATTTTGCATATTATCATCACAACTTATTCCAAAGCAAATGCCCTTTTCTCGAATCCTTAAAACATTCGCCGTATGAGAATAATATTCTCTGACGCTTTCCGTCGGCTCCGTTGGACCTTTTCACAGTAATTTTATGCCCATTAACTCAACGGCAATTACGGTCAAAGCTCATAGTTCGTGCGGGTTTAATCGCATCGAGGTTCTTTCCTTGCAAATATTAACCATAAAATATAAAAAATATCAAAAACAATGTTGCTTTATTCTTTAAAATGAAGTAAAATGCAAGGGAAGTGATGATTAATAAAAGGAGGAATGAATTATATGAAAAGAAGCTTTCGTCTTTCGACTGCGCTTGACGTAGACGATTTGCTGTTTGAATGTATCCCTTATGCGATACGTCTGGCGAACGAAAAATATAATTTTAACCCTCCGTTAACCATTCACGAGGTCAACCGTTGGGGCAAGACGGGAACGCGCGCCGACGTTATTTTTGAATTTATGGACACTCCCGAATTTTTCGAAAACCAACCGCCCATAAAAGGCGCGAAGGAGTTTGTGAAAAAGCTTTCGCAAATGACCGAAATTTTCATCACTACGGCGGTTTGGCCCGAATATATGACAGTCCGCCATCAACGCATTTTGCGTGAATTTCCCGAAATTCCGTCTGACCACATCCTTATCGGCTCGCGCAAGGATAAAATCGACGTTGACATTCTGTTTGATGACGGAATGCATAACGTCGAAAGGTCAAATGCCGCCTATCCGATATTGCTTCGACGCCCGTGGAACCAAAAGGCGACCGGTGTTATGGCGGTGAATAATTACGACGAATTTTTAAAGCTTGTCGAAATTATCGCAAACAGCTACAGCGTCAAGCAGGAGAGCCTTACTCTCGATAATAACGGCATAGTTGTGCTTGTCGGCCCGTCGGGAAGCGGCAAAAACGAAATCGCAAGGGAATTGCTTAACAAAAACGATGCCTTTGTGAAATTGATAAGCTATTCGACCGATTCGTCAAAGAAGGACGGCGAATGGTACCATTACGTCAGCGGCGAAGAATTTCGCAAAATGGCAGACAACGGCGAATTTTTCGAGATAACAACCTATGCGCATCACGCCTACGGCTCACGCAAGGAGGATGTCGAAGCAATACTGTCAAGCGGCAAAAACGTTCTTACGGTAATGGATATATGCGGCGCGATGGCATTGAAAACCAATTTCCCCAACGTAATTACCGTCTTTGTCGAGCGTGACCAAAAGGAGCTTATCTTGTCGGTGCTTGAAAAGGACTGCCCGAACGAGGATAAGGTCAACCGCCTTATTTCTGTCCAAACCGAGCTTCGCAACTCGCAAATATGCGATTACACCGTGCAATTCGATACAGCCGAATCCGCCGCAGAGCGCATCTGCAACCGTTTAAATGTTTAATATCTAAGGTATAGAGGCAATATGAAAGTAGTATTACAAAACCTAACGAAAATTTTCCCGAGCCGTGATAAAAAATCCAAATCCGACGTAATTGCGGTCAACGATTTTTCCTTTGAAATTCCCGACGGCAAGCTTGTCGGTCTTCTCGGACCCTCGGGCTGCGGAAAAAGCACGATGCTTTTTATGATAAGCGGTCTGCAAAAGCCTACCTCGGGCAGAATATTTTTCGGTGACGAGGACGTAACTGAAATTTCAACCGAAAACCGCGGCATCGGTCTTGTTTTCCAAAACTATGCGCTCTATCCGCATATGACCGTTAAGCAAAACATTATGTTCCCCTTGCAGAATCTCAAGGGCAAGGATAAGCTTTCAAAGGATGAAATGACAACACGCGTCCTTAATGCGGCAAAGCTTGTACAGATCGATACGCTTCTCGACCGTAAGCCGAACGAGCTTTCGGGCGGTCAGCAGCAACGTGTTGCAATCGCTCGCGCGCTCGTAAAAATGCCCCGCGTGTTATTGCTTGACGAACCGCTTTCCAATCTCGATGCACGTCTGCGCCTGCAAACGCGCGAGGAGATCCGCCGAATTCAAAATGAAACGGGCATCACGACCGTTTTCGTTACCCACGACCAAGAGGAAGCAATGTCCATCTCCGACGTTATCGTCGTTATGAAGGAGGGCGTTGTACAACAGGTCGGTGCGCCGCAAAGCGTTTATGACGACCCGACAAACCTTTTCGTTGCGAAATTCCTCGGCACACCGCCCATCAACGTGTTTAACGGTAGGGTTGAAAACGGCAAGGTTTATATAGGCGATGAATCGGTGCTTGAGGTTAAGGGCGTCGATGACCAAGAGGTTTATGTCGGCATCCGTCCCGAAGGTCTTGAGCCTAACCCCAACGGAGTGCTTTCCTGCAAGCTCACCAACGTTGAAATAATGGGTAGAGATGCAAGCGTAGTCGCAACTCACAACGAATCGCTCAGTGCGACGGTTCGTGCGATAATCGATTCGGATATCCGTGTCGATACAACCTGCCCGACGGTAAAATTCGCCCTCAAGCCCCACAAGATATTCCTGTTCAACAAAGAAACCGAAAAACGTATCTGCTTTTAAGATTAATAAAACAACAAGATAAAATAAGAAAGGCGTTGCTTAAAAACAACGCCTTTCTTTCATTATATTATATGTATTTTTTAATAATAGCTTCAAACTCGTCGCGTCTTGCTTCCATATCCTGAACAAGCTTCATCTGAGTTCTTGCTCTGTCAAGGTTCTGACCTGCGTAATGAGTACGGAAATAGGTATCGCCTTCGAGATAGTCGGTAAGGAAACGCATACCGCATTCAAGAGTCATCATAATAGCGCCGTCGTGGAGAAGCTTAACTTCTTCATCGGTGATGCTCGACTTCATTTCGGAAAGGAAGCCGCTGACGTATTCCTCGTAAAGTGCGGGTACGCAGTAGACCTTATCAAGGTCCTTTTCGTCTTCCGTAGCGCTCGAAGCACCGAAACGGATGCTGTCGC
Source organism: Eubacteriales bacterium (assembly GCA_045651785.1). Taxonomy (GTDB): domain Bacteria; phylum Bacillota; class Clostridia; order Oscillospirales; family CAG-382; genus Coliplasma. The sequence continues at coordinate 13,989 of JAZRTE010000096.1, forward strand.
CGAAGTCGTAAAGCATACTGCCGGGCATAACTGTGTCAAGGTCGATAACGCAAATACCGCTGCCGGTTGCATCGTCGATCATTACGTTGTTAAGCTTGGTGTCGTTATGAGTAACACGGGTGGGAAGTCTGCCGTCCGCAAGGCGCGATGTGATGGTGGGGCAGTAGTCCTTCTTCGAAAGGTAGAATTCGATTTCGGGAGCGCATTCGTCCTTTCTGCCTGCCTTGTTTTCGCTCAGAGCCTTTTCGAAGTTCTTGAATCTTACGGGAGTGTTGTGGAAATCCTTAATGGTTTCCGAAAGAGTCTTTGCATCGAATTCAGCCAAAAGGTTTTGGAATCTGCCGAACGCCTTTGCCGATTCGCCGAACATACCTGCTTTTTCAGCCTTGTTGTAGCAGGTAGCGTCGGTAATGAACAAATACATTCTGTAAAGACCGCTTTCGTCCTCAAAGGTGTATTTGCCGTCGAGAGTCTTAACGAGAGTAAGCGTTTCTCTGTCGGGATCGCCGCCTGCTGCGATGATCTTTTCGCGCAAGAATTCGGTAACCGACGAAATATTGCCGATAAGACCGACGGGATCGCGGAAAATGTTGGTGTTAATGCGCTGAAGAATGTAATTTCTTCCGTTTACCTTAACTCTGTCGGTAACGTTAATGTGACCGTTGGGAATGTTTTCAAATTCCTCAAGAACCGCGTCCTTAATGAAAGCGGCACATACTTTTTCTAAAATCTGCTTCTTTACTTCCATAACTTTTCGGGGTAAACTCCGTCCTCAATAGATTTTTTGATATAGTCAACGACAGCCTGTCTGTCTTCCTTATAAGTAACGCCGTACCACTTAGCGCCGGTCTTAAGAA
>JAZRTE010000097.1:0-41716 GCA_045651785.1 Eubacteriales bacterium
CCCACGCGCATTCGAGAGCCGAAAGTTCCTTCTCGGCGGAAGCAAAATTGCCGCCCGTGTCACCCAAGCCGGAGACTCTTCTCGACGCGTCGGCACACAGCTTCGGCATTTCCGCCGAGGTTGACGGCGACGGCATCAAGGTAAGCGGCTCGTTCGTCGCGACGTTGCTTTGCGATACCGCCGAGGGTGTGCAGAGCTTCGATCATTTGATCCCCTTTGAAAAGCTTCTTCCCCACGATATTCCGACCGAGCTCACCTCGGTAACCGCAGAACTATCGCCCGACGAGGTCATCGCAACGCTCCATTCAGACGGCAGTGCGACGGTGCGCATAATCGCAACCGCGAAGATATGCATACTGTCCGAAAGCGAAGAGAGCTTTATTTCCGAGGTGACGAAGCGCACCGCAAGAAGTGCCGCGAGCGACGAATCGACCCTGGTTTATTGCTTCCCCACCCAAAGCGAAGACCTTTGGAGCATTTCGAAGCTTTACCGCACAGACCCGGAAAGTATCAAGGCATCAAACCCGTCGTATTTCGATGACGGCGGCGCACCGTTCGACCGAACCAAGCCCATTCTTGTAAAAATGTAACCGTTTAGCGCCTGTGTACATAAAATAAAGGTAGAGTATTAGAATTGAGGAACGGAGCGACCGAATGAAGATTGCGGTAATCGGAGGCGACCGACGTATGTCGACCGTCGCGCGGCTGTTTTGCGAATCGGGCTTTGATTGCATAAGAGCGGCCGCAGGAAGCGAAAGCACCGACGTTTTTGAAGCGATAAGAAATTCTGCGGTAACCGTCTTGCCGCTGCCTTGTCAAAAGGGCGGAAGACTGTATGCACCGACGTCGAATGAGGAAATATACGTTGATGACATATTCGCCGCAGGATCGGGAAGAACCTTTTTCGTCGGGGGAATGCTCCCCGCTGACCTGCCGCAATCGGCAGATTATTCAAAGCGCGAGGACTTTTTGCTGAAAAACGCCGTTCTTACGGCAGAGGGTGCGATCGAAACGGCATTGCGCGAAACCGATTTTTCGCTTTTCGGCGCAAGAGTTGCCGTTTTCGGCTACGGAAGGATAGGCGCGCGTCTTGCATCGCTGTTAACGGCATTCGGCGCAAGAGTCACCGTTGTGGCAAGACGAAGCGAAAGCCGTTCGCTTGCCGAGATTGCAAATCATCACGCAGTCGGGTTTACCCGATTGAACGATGTTTTGGAAAATTCCGACGTTATTTTCAACACAGTGCCTTTTCGCATATTCGGAAAAGACGAACTTTCGAAAATGAGCAAAAGCTCGCTTTATATCGAGCTCGCGTCTGCGCCCTACGGCTTTTGCGAGGACGACAAAGGCAGCTGCGCCGCAAGGATGCTCGTCGCATCGGGTCTGCCCGGAAAAACGGCCTTTGAAACGGCGGGGAAAATAATTTTCGATACGGTCGTTGCAATAATGCGCGAAAGGGGGGTGGCGGTATGAAGCTCGCGTACGCCTTGTGCGGTTCGTTCTGCACCCACTCAATTTCGGTCAACGCGCTTAATCAATTATCGGTCGGCAACGATATAACGCCGATACTTTCGGAGATAACGCGTGACACAGACACGCGATTCGGCAGTGCCGCTACCCTGCGCGAGACGGTTATCGGTATATGCGGCAACAAGCCGATCCTTTCGATACGTCAAGCTGAGGAAACGGTAACGGGCGGCAATTACGATGCGCTTATCGTCGCACCCTGCACGGGAAACACTCTTGCAAAAATCGCAAACGGAATAACCGATTCGACCGTCACGATGTGCGTGAAAGCACAGCTTCGGTGCCGCCGTCCCGTAATAATCGGCATCGCCACAAACGACGGCTTGGGCGCCAATCTGCAAAACATCGCACAGACGCTCGAAAAGAAAAATATTTATTTCGTACCGTTTTCTCAGGATAACCCAACGGGAAAGCCGACCTCGCTTATTTGCGATTTTTCGTTGATCGGCGAAACGCTCGCCCTTGCGCTCGGCGGAAAACAGATACAGCCGATACTTCAATAGCAAAGCAAGACGGACAGATGGAAAATCTATCCGTCTTGACTTTTTTATGCCGCGATGTTACAATGCGCTTGACAAACGATTAAAACGTTTGCAGAAAATTCAGGAGGAATTATGAAAAAGTTTTTTGCTTTCATCATCGTTATCTGCATCGTTACGTCCGCAATTCCGCTTGCCGCTTCGGCAGAGGCTCAATACGTCAGCGTGACAGAAGCCGCCGATGACCTTCGCGAGGGTATGGTAAACCGCCAAGCCGCGATACTTCTTCAATACAAGACAAAGAACGAGCCCACGAAAGAATCTATCGACACGATATTCGAGCAGGCGGTCGCCGAAAACGGTCAATCAACGTCGGGCGACTATCTTTATTGGCACGTCGGCAGCTACGGCGCAGGCGGAGAATATTGGTTCGAAGACGGATATTATTATTGCGACATAACCTTTGAGATGACCTATTACACCACCAAAAAGCAGGAAGACGAGCTTACAACGGCGATCAATAAGCTTATTACAAGCTTCGGCTTTACGCAAAGCACCGACGATTACACAAAAATAAAGACGGTATACGAATATATTTGCAACAACGTTGATTACGATTACGATAATCTTAACGATGATAATTACAAGCTTAAATATTCCGCCTATGCCGCGTTGATAAACAAAACGGCAATTTGTCAGGGCTATGCGAGTCTTTTTTACAGATTGCTTCACGAGGTCGGCATCAATAACAGAATCATAACCGGAAAATCGAGCAACCAAAACCACGCGTGGAATATAGTCGAGCTCGACGGTGTTTATTACAATGCCGACTCCACTTGGGACGCAAGTCTGGACGAATTTTTATATTTCCTCAAATGCGGCGACCACTTCGACGACCATTTACGCAACGCCGATTATACCGATAGCACTTTTCTCGAAGCCTACCCTATGGCAAAAAAATGCTATTCCCCCGCGCCCGCGCTTTCGGAATGCGAAAAATCGGGACACGATATGGGCGATTGGTATGAAACCAAAGCGGCAACCGAAACCGAAACGGGCGAGGAGCGCAGAGATTGCAACCGTTGCGGCCATTATGAAAGCCGAACGATCCCCGTTATCGAAGCTCCCGAGAACAAGCTCGGCGATATTAACGGAAACGGCGAAATCGAAAAATACGATTATATTACGGTAAAGCGCGCGTGTATGTTGACGCTCACACTCAGCGCTGCACAGCAAAAGATCGCCGACGTTAACGAAAACGGTTCGGTCGAAAAGTACGATTATATCCTTATCAAACGCCACTGTATGGGCACATACGTTATCCAAAATCTTCCCAAAGCATCCTAACGCGCAGTCCCGCCTTATCGGCGGGATTTTTTTCTTGACATTATTACCCTTATAAATTATAATATTTTTATCTTATTAACAAGGAGAACGGTTATGAAAAAAATGCTCAAATCCATTTCGGTTTTGCTCATTGTGGCAATGCTCTTAACCGCAATGCCGCTCACAGCAGGCGCAAAATCAAACGCGCTGACAGGTAAAACAATAGTTACCTTTGGCGACAGTCTTACAAAGCTCGGCAACAACGCCGGCACCTTGCACTATCCCGATTATCTCGCATCCGATGAATATCTCGGCGTTCCCGTGATCAATATGGGTGTCGGCGGCGATTCTACCCGTCACGGTATGGCGCGTTTCGAAACCGACGTGCTTTCCAAAAATCCCGATCTGGTTATACTCTGCTTCGCAATGAACGACCAAGCAGCGGTAATCGCAAGCGAAACCCCCAACGTACCGCTCGAAACCTATAAACAAAATCTTATCTACTTTGTTGAAAAGCTTCAGGCTATCGATTGCGACGTAGTATTCTTCACCCCCAACCCTCCGCTTGAGGATACGGGATATTACGTTCCCGGCGATTACGGTCTTAACTACAATTACGGCTTCCTTCCCGAATTCTGCAACGCAATGCGCGAGATCGCGATCGATTACGGCTGCACTCTCGTTGATATAAACTACGAATATGAATTCGAAGACCCTTACAAATTCATCAGCGACGGTCTTCACCAAACCACCTACGGCAAAAAGCAATACGCAAAATATATTTCCGAGCATCTCCTTGCCGTTTATGACGGTATCGATAAGGCAACAATGACCGTCAACTGTGTCGACCGGGACGGCAACCTTTTAAAAACCGTCACTCACGTCGGCAAAAAGGGCGCGCATTTCACTCTTGCCACCCCCGAAATTTACGGCTACGAACCTCTCGACGAGGATATTAAAACCACGTTTGAAGACGGCAAGACCTTTACTTATAAATACGACTTCAAGCTTAAATCGCTTATCAGTCGGGCGAAGGAAGCCTCTGCCGACAGATACGGCGACATTATCATCGAAAAGATCCGCAAGGCAGTAAGCGATGGTGAAGCGCTCCTCGCAAACGCATCCTCCGCAAAGGAAGACATCTTCGCTTGCTCCGACGAGCTCGGTATTTGCCTGTCTCTTATCGGCAACACACAATATATCCAATCCGCAGATGCAAAATGCGACTATGAAAAGCTTACCGACGGAATCAAGGGCACTGCCGACGGCAATGCACACCACTACGTAAGCTTCTCCGGCAAGGACAAGGCGAACGAGATAATCGTCGACCTCGGAAGCGGCAAGGATGTTAACTATTTCAGCGTTTACTGCGCATCCGGCTTGAATAATGCAAGCAAGCCCGCGAAGCTCACCGTTTCGGTATCCGACAACGGCACGGAATTCAAGGAGATCGCTTCGCAAACCGCTGTAAAAACCCCCGTGAACACCGATAAATGGGATACCAAAATCATCACCGCCGTGACCGAAGCACCGGTTTCGGCACGTTACGTTAAATATTCGGTCACCTCGAGTAACGAGCTTTTGCTTATCGACGAGGTTGAAGCATCGCTGTCTGTCAGCCCGATAAAAACCGCAGTTTCCATCGATGCGATCAACGAGCTTCCCGAAAGCGGCAAGACCGCGATTTTCACAAAGAACAGCACGCTTAACGGAAAATATTACGGCGTGCTTGCAACCAAGGACGGCGACGGATTTAAGGTCACCGCAATCAACGACGCGATCGAAAGCATCGAAGCATCCGCAAACGATATAGTCATCGTTACCGATGCCGACAACAAGCTGATAACAAAGCTTGAAATAGGCGACAAGCTTTCGCTTTCCGGTATTGACACCGCAACCGCAGCACTCGGAATCTTGCCCTATGCCAACCTCGGCATCGAGCTTTCGAACGACGCGGTAAACGGCAACACGCTTTGGCTGACTCACTTCAATTCCAACACCGTAGAGGGTGCCGGCGTTATTTTCACAAATGAATACTCGGGCTGCGCATGGTGGTTGAACGTTGCATTCGCACCCGTAGCGGGACACGACGGAGTTTATGAGGTAGTTGCAAAGTCCGACGGTGCAAGCAACGGTTCGGGCAAGGTCCTTGCGATCCCCGAAGGCGGTTTCGTATATGCAGTAAACACCGGCAACGACTATATCACGCTCAACAATGATCCCGAAGCACTCAACTTCAAGAGCACCGCCGCATCTACTGCTCTTACCGCAGCAAGAAAATGGAAGATAGGCGACAAATTCGTATTCGGCAACGTTGACCTCGACAATCAGGAAATCCCCACCTCCACGCCTTATATCGATTATTTCGCGCCCGAATACGTATGCACCGCCACCATCGCAACCTACGTTCCCACCTACAAGCTCGGCGACGTAAACGATAACGGCTCGATTGAAAAATTCGACTATATCGCAGTCAAGCGCGCGGTTATGAACACGATAACGCTCGACAAAACCCAGCAAAAGGCGGCAGACGTAAACACCAGCGGTGACATCGAAAAATTCGACTATATCCTCCTCAAGCGCCACGTTATGGGCACGTTTAAGATCGAAGGCTGAGATATTTCGCGAAAATCTTCAAAACACCATCGGTAAAAAAGATGTTTTCCCTATATTACCCTTGAAATTTTGAAAAAACGGTGTTATGCTGAATACAGTGAATATATAAAACAGCAAGAGTAGATTCACGCAATCTACTCTTACTGTTTTACAAAGAAAGACAGGAGAGAAAAAAATGAAGACGTTTTTATCCCTTATACTCTCGTTCGTTCTTGTTTTCTCGGCTTTTTCCTTTATTGTAATCGCCGAAGATTCCGAAAAGACGGTCGAAGAGCAAATGCTTGAATCGCTCGGCAAAACGCCTGAAAACGCTGAGCTCGATTATGTAATTGATGCCCCCGAAACCTACAAGACGGGAGACGACATCACCGTTAACGTTTCGGTCAGGAACATCACTGCCGAAAGCGGCATCCACGTTGTTGAATTCGTCCTCTTCTACGATAACACAAAGCTCCTCCTCACCAACGATCTTGATGAGGATGACAACAACGCGCTCGTTTGTGTCAAAGATCTCCCCAACGGTTGGGAAAACTTCTCGCGAGTAAACAACGACAGCGGTGAAGCAAGCAACGGCGGTACCGTTCTTCCTCTTAACGACGGCAAGATCATCGCATCCGTGTTGACCGAAAAGGCAACCGACAAGTTCGCGGTTAAGGGCGATGACGTTCTCGTATTCACCTTTAACTTCAAGGTGCTCGACGGCGCAGACGGCGATCTGGGCTTCGTAATCCCTCACGCAACCGCCGAGGGCGCACGCAATACTGATACCGGCGCAGATATTTACCTTGCAAACGGTGACTTTGCAGTTATAAAACGCGTTTACACAGCAAAAGAAAAAATGATCAAGTTGCTTGGTGAAAAGCCTGCAGATCCCAAGCTTGAAATCGATATCTCCGCCCCTGAAGGATATCTCGCGGGTCAGGAGCTTACCGTTACCGTTTCGGTCAAAAACATTACCGCGGAAAAGGGCATTCACGTTGTAGGCTTTAAATTCTTCTACGACTGCGAAAATCTTGTTCTTACCAACGACCTTGACGAAGATGACGAAAACGCACTTCTTTGCGTAAAAAAGATGCCCGACGGTTGGGAAAACTTTTCGAAGGTCGCCAACAACTACGATCCCGATAATGCCGAAGGTACCGAGGTCACGCCCATAAACGACGGCATTATCATCGTAGATATCTTTACCGCAAGACCCGCAGAAAATTTCGCTGTTAAAGCCGATGACGAAATCGTTCTCGAATTCACCTTTAAGGTTACCGACGAAGCGGAAGATGAGCTTGGCTTCGTAATCCCCCACGCAACCGCACAAGGCGCATTCAACAACGATACCGGCGCAGAGCTTTACGAAGCCGAAGGCGATTTTGCAGTCCTGAGCAAGCTCGAACCCGTTTTTGTCGAAGCAGAAGAAGGTGTTATTGAGGAAAACGCACAACTTAACGTCGACACCGTTGAAAGCGAAGATCTTGAAGAAGTATTCCCTATGATAGAAAACATCCCGTCTGCGATCGTTTTCGACATCTTTATCCAAAAGGGTGACGACCGTATCCAACCCAACGGCGAGCTTAAAATTTCCATCCTTGCTCCCGTAAACGTCAACGTAGCGCTCAGAGTTTACCACATCGCTGACGACGGCAAGATCACCGATATGAACGCAGTTTTCGAAAACGGATACTATACCTTCACCACCACTCACTTGAGCTACTATATGCTCGCAAACCCCGACGAAATGTATAAGCTCGGTGACGTTAACAATAACGGTGAAATCGACAAGTTCGACTATATCGCAGTCAAGCGCGCTGTTATGAGCACGATAACGCTCAATGAAATCCAGCAAAAGGCGGCTGACGTAAACATCAGCGGCGACATTGAAAAATTCGACTATATCCTTATTAAGCGCCACGTTATGGGCACCTACAAAATCGAGGGATAACACGATATACGCAAAAATGGCTTGCACAATGCAAGCCATTTTTTGTTTTTTATTGTCTTTAAAGCCTTAACGCGTGTTTTTCCATATCGACGCGTCCGTCGGGAAGAAAGGTCACGCCCTCCCTCTCCAAAAGCCGTCTTTGCTCGTTTTCGCCGCCGTAGGCAAAGGCGCTCGTTAACCGTCCGTCCTTCATCACAACGCGGTGGCAGGGTATTTCGCCCGGGCGCGGATTAACGTGCAAAGCGTAACCCACCACGCGCGAAAGACGGGGATTGCCTACCCGACAGGCGATATAGCCGTAGGAAGCGACCCTTCCCATCGGAATAAGGCAAACTTCATTATATATACATTCAAAAGTATTCATAAAAATCACCTCGAAATATTATACCCCAAAACCGTTAAAATTTCAATAACACACAAAAATTAGCACCTTTTCACAAATACCGCTAAAATTGTTAACAAAATACTGCTATATTTTTTGGCAAATGCTATTGACAATACGAAAAAACGGGGTATAATAAAGTCAAGATTAGCACACATCAAGCGCGAGTGCTAAAAACAACAAAAAGGAGCAAGGCGCATTATGGAACTGAGCGAACGAAAAAAAGCGATACTTAAATCGGTCGTCGACGCATATATCGCAACGGGCGATCCGGTCGGTTCAAAATACCTTACCGCGAATGCCGATTTTAACGTTTCAAGCGCAACGCTCCGCAACGAAATGAACGCGCTTGAAAGTATGGGCTATCTCGAGCAGCCGCACACCTCGGCGGGCAGAGTGCCGACCGCAAAGGGCTACCGCACCTACGTCGAAAACCTTATGGGCAGATATTATCTTGCTATGGAAGAGGTCGAGGTGCTTGACGAGCTGATTGAAAACAAGCTTCACGAAATGACCTCGCTTATGGAGGAAGCAAGCCACGCGATAGGCGAATTGACGAACTACACGTCGTTTGCATTCATCGGCGGAAGCGGAAGCGAAGCCGACCGATACGAGGTTTTGCTTATCGGCGAGCACGATTTTCTGCTCGTTATGATATGCAAGGACGGCTCGGTTCGTTCAAGGCAGGTTAAAACGCAGGAAACCGTCAACAACGAAATCGTCGAAACGGCAAAGAACGCACTCAATAAATGCTTCACCAACATCACACCCGAGCAGGTAAACCTTAACACAGTGCTTGAGTTTGAAAGCGCGTTGGGCGAGCACAAATCGTTCGCATCGATGCTTTTGCGCGTTGTAAACGAAATGTTCAATTCGTTTGACAGCGAAAAGGTCCACGTTGACGGCGTTACCAAACTGCTTTCCTACCCCGAATTTTTCAACGTGGCGAAGGTACAAAGCGTTCTTTCGATGATTGAAGAAAGGAAACGCTTTTCCGAGCTGATGAAAAAAGCCGTTCCCGGACAAACGAGCATCATCTTCGGCGAAGAGGCGCAGGACATCGCGCCGCCCGGCACGGGATTTGTTTTCCACCCCATAACCGTCGAAGGCAAGGTCGTCGGCGCGATCGGGGTTATCGGTCCGAAGCGTATGGACTATAAAAAGGTCATTGCCTCGCTTGATTATTTCGCCGAGGGCTTGACCGGACAAATAGATAAAAGCACAAACAAAAACCTCTTGATTGGAGACGGAAGCGATGCAGAATGAAATAATAAACGAAGAAGCGGTTGAAACCGAAGCAAAGGTTGACACCGCAGAAGTAAAAGAAGAAACAAAAAAAGAAAAGAAATGCAAAAAGTCGGATAAGGCAGAAAAGGAAATTACCGAGCTTAAAGCAAAGCTTGCCGAGGCTGACGATAAATTCCTTCGTCTTGCAGCCGAATACGACAATTACCGCAAGCGCACCGCAAAGGAAAAAAGCGAAGCTTATACCGATGCATACTGCGATGCGGTGAAAGCGATACTTCCGCTTGCCGACTCGCTCGACAAAGCACTTGAATTCACACCCGATGACGAGGGCATCAAAGCACTTTCGAAGCTGTTTTCCGATATTCTTTCAAAGATTGGAGTAACGGCGATCGAATCCGACGGAAAAGAATTTGACCCCAATCTCCACAACGCGATAATGCACGAGGACGACGAAGCCATGGGCGAAAACCTTGTAAGCCAAACCTTCCAAAAGGGATATATCTTAGGCGAAAAGGTCATCCGTCACGCAATGGTCAAGGTAGTCAACTGAATTTGATAACAATTACACTATATAAAAAGGATGGTATTTAATTATGGCTAAAATTATCGGTATCGACCTCGGTACAACCAACTCCTGCGTAGCAGTATACGAAGCAGGTGAACCCACAGTTATTCCCAACGCAGAAGGCGGAAGAACCACCCCCTCTGTTGTTGCATTCTCGAAGACCGGCGAAAGAATGGTCGGTCAGGTAGCAAAAAGACAGGCGATCACCAACCCCGACCGCACAATTATCTCGATCAAGCGTGAAATGGGTACCAACTTTAAGGTAGGTATCGACGGCAAGGATTATACTCCCCAAGAAATCAGCGCAATGGTGCTTCAAAAGCTCAAGAGCGATGCGGAAGCATATCTCGGCACCAAGGTTGACAAAGCGGTTATCACCGTTCCCGCATACTTCTCTGACTCTCAGCGTCAGGCAACCAAGGATGCAGGTAAGATCGCAGGTCTTGAGGTTCTCCGTATAATCAACGAACCCACCGCGGCTGCACTTGCATACGGTCTTGATAAGGACGTTGACCAAAAGGTTATGATTTACGACCTCGGCGGCGGTACCTTCGACGTTTCGATTCTCGACATCAGTGAAGACGGCGTTTTCGAGGTTCTCGCATCTGCAGGTGACGCAAGACTCGGCGGTGACGACTTCGACCAAAAGATTATGAACTGGATCGCAGACACCTTCAAGGCAGAATCGGGCATCGACCTCCGCGGCGACAAGATGGCAATGCAGAGATTGAAGGAAGCGGCTGAAAAAGCAAAGATCGAGCTTTCCTCGATGATGAGCACAAACATCAACCTTCCCTTCATTACCGCAGACGCAACCGGCCCCAAGCACTTCGATGCAACCCTCACTCGCGCTAAATTCGACGAGCTCACCCGTGACCTCGTTGACAGAACCATGGGTCCCGTTAAGCAGGCTCTTTCCGATGCAGGCATTTCGGCTTCTCAGGTTGACAAGGTGCTTCTCGTCGGCGGTTCGACCAGAATCCCCGCAGTTGCAGAAGCAGTTAAAAACTTCACCGGCAAGGAACCCTTCAAGGGCATCAACCCCGATGAATGCGTTGCTGTAGGCGCGGCAATTCAGGGCGGCGTACTCGGCGGCGACCTTAAGGGCGAAATCGTTCTTCTTGACGTTACTCCCCTCTCGCTCGGTATCGAAACCCTCGGCGGTGTATTCACCAAAATTATCGACAGAAACAGCACTATTCCGATAAAGAAGAGCCAAATCTTCTCGACCGCATCCGACGGTCAGCCCTCCGTTGAAATTCACGTTCTTCAGGGCGAAAGAGAAATGGCGGCAAACAACACCACTCTCGGCAGATTCAGTCTTGACGGAATCGCTCCCGCTCCCAGAGGTGTTCCTCAAATCGAGGTTACCTTCGATATCGACGCTAACGGTATCGTAAACGTAACCGCAACCGACAAGGGCACCGGCAAGGAACAGCACGTTACCATCCAATCCTCCACCAATATGAGCAAGGATGCAATCGATGCGGCTATCCGCGATGCCGAAATGCACGCTGAAGAGGACAAAAAGCGCAAGGAAGCGGTTGAAACCAAGAATATGGCAGAAAGCCTTATCTTCCAATGCGAAAAGACCATGACCGATGCAGGCGACAAGCTCACAGATGCAGACAAACAGCCCGTAAACGACGCTATCGCAACTCTTAAGGCAAGCGCGGCTACCGACGATATCGAAAAAATCAAGGCTGATATCGATGCATTGCAAAAGGCAATTTACGAGGTAAGCGCAAAGCTTTATCAGCAGGCAAACCCCAACGGTGACCAAGGCGCAGGCTTCGACCCCAACGCAGGCGGCTTCGACCCCAATGCGGGTAACAACGGCGGCAACGATTATTACGATGCCGACTTCACCGACAAGAGCAACAACTAATCCCAAGAATAACGAAAAGAGAGGCAAAGCGTCCTCTCTTTTCGTGGGTATATCACGAGGTTAACATATATGGCAGATAAAAGAGATTGCTACGAAATACTCGGCATAAGCAAATCCGCCACAGAAGATGAAATAAAAAAAGCATACCGCAAAAAGGCGAAGCAGTATCACCCCGATGCCAACCCCGGCGACAAGGAAGCCGAGGAAAAGTTCAAGGAAGCCAACGAGGCTTATTCGATACTCTCCGACCCCGATAAAAAGGCGAAATACGATGCCTATGGCTATGCAGGTGTCGATCCCTCGGCAGGCGGAGGCGGATTCGGCGGAGGATTCTCGGGCGGATTCGATATGGGCGACATTTTCGATATGTTCGGCGGAATGTTCGGCGGCGGAAGCACGCGCAGAAACCCCAACGCGCCTATGCGCGGTGAGGACGTCGGCGTTCGCATAACCATCGATTTCGACGAAGCTGTGTTCGGCTGTAAAAAGGATATTTCCTATTCGCGCATCGAAAGCTGTAAGGAGTGCGGCGGAAGCGGCGCAGCAAAGGGCACGTCGGCTTCGACCTGCCGTAAATGCGGCGGCAGAGGTACGATAAACGTGCAAAGACGTACCCCCTTCGGCATTATGCAAAGCACCGCTGCCTGTGACGAATGCGGCGGCAAGGGCAAAATTATCCAAACACCCTGCCGTGACTGCCGCGGAAGCGGAACCGTTCGCAAGAGCAAAACGCTTGAGGTAAATATCCCTGCAGGCATCGACAACGGTCAAAGCATCGCGCTTAAGGGTCAGGGCGATTGCGGCGCAAACGGCGGACCTGCGGGCGACCTTCTTATTCAGGTCAGCATCCGCAGACACGAATTTTTCATTCGCGAGGGATATAACATCCGTTATGAGCTCCCGATCACCTTTGCGGATGCGGCGCTCGGCGCGAAAATTACCATTCCCACCCCCGACGGAATGGGCGAGCTTACCATTCCCGAAGGAACCCAAAGCGGCTCGACCTTCTCGGTTCGCGGAAAGGGCGTTCCCAAGCTTAACGGCAAATCGCGCGGCGACCTTTACGTTACGGTCACCGTCGAAACCCCCAAAGGCCTTTCCAAAAAGCAAAAGGATCTTCTTAAGGATTTCCAAGAAAGCTTACAAGACAAAAACCACGCAAAAAAGAAGTCGTTTTTCGACAGATTCAAAAAGTAAATCTAAAAGGTCGGTACGAGCGTACCGACCTTTTTGTTTGTTAAATTTGTTTATTTAAGGAATTATCTGCCCGCCGATAATTTCGTAAGTGCCGAACACGTGACGTTTTACAAGAATATAATCGTACTTATCTACCGTTCCGTCAAGATTAACGTCTGCTTTTCCGAGCTGTGACAAAAAGCCTCTATAGGTAGCTTGGCAAAGACGCTTAACAAGAATATAGTCAAACGAATCGACTGTTCCGTCATTGTTAACGTCACCGTTTCCGTAGGTTGTAAATGCAGTTACCGACAAAACGCCGTCGGCACCTTCAAAAATCGTTTTAACAAGTCCGTTTGGAATCCTGCCATCGACCGTGACAATATAGGAAAATCCGCTTTCGGAATCGTTTTTTTCGATTTGTTCAACACCCACACCGAAAAGACATCCCTTTTCTTCGCCGTCAAACTGCGAAACGTCCAATTCTTCTTCAAACGTCAACTCAAAAACCGAAGAAACAAAGGCGTCGCTCAACTTAATTTCATCAACGTTGCTTTCGTTTATCGGGGACTCCGAAGCGATATAGGTTTCTGAGTCGTCGGGATATACAACGGCATTAAGCTCTGCCACCAAAACCGTTTTCTGCTCGGACAAGACCTTTATCGCATCCTTCAAAGAGATCTCGCCGTCGATAGTCGCACAGTAAGGATACAGGTCACCCACCTTTTCCTGCCAAGCCTTTAATTCCTCATCGGTTTTGCAAGGAAAGAGCGCTTTCAGCTTAACTATGCGAACGCCCAAAAACTCTGTTCCCTCGGCGTTGGTATAATCATCGGGGTCATAAAATACGTTTGTACTTAAAACCACCTCATCCTTTACGCAGGGGACCCCGTCTATGACGACCACGTCGAAATCTTCTGCAGAAACAACAAATGACGTTATACAGGATATTAACAGACATATTACTAATGCTATACTTGTTTTTTTCATAATTTGCCCCTTTCTTGAAATATTGAATAATAATTAAATAATATTAGTACGGTGGGAAATACAGCGTCCTTTGCACATATCTTCGTATTAATATGTAATCATACTGATCTACGGCTCCGTCTCCGTTCGTATCAGCAGCCACCAGTTGTTGTTGTGTTGGCATTACCTCGTTCATAACGATTCTTCTACAAAGAATGTAATCATATTGATTGACATAACCATCCCCATTCACATCACCCTTAGTGTACTCGCCCCTGTACGCATCATATATAGCAAGCGATATGTTCGACAACGACAATATCCCTCCGCTAACGCACTTATCGTCCAAAGCATTTAATTCTCTCACATTATCAAGAACCATTTGTTTCACTTGTAATGGTGTAAGCTGCGGTGCATAGCTCATTATCAATGCACATGCAGCTGCGACATGAGGACTTGCAAAAGAAGTTCCGCTATTGCTTGAGTGCCCAGTCAACTGCGCTACAACTACATTCGCGCCCGGCGCAAACAAATCTACGTATTGAGCGCTGTAATTAGAAGAAGCCCAAATGCCGTCATTGGAGTTGCTCGCACCAACAACGATCCAATAAGGATAGTCATTTTTCTTACCTGCATTTTTACTAACCGCTTCTTGATCATCAGATTCAGTTGACGAAAGATCAACTCCATCGTTTCCTGATGCGGTTACAAATAAAACTTGCGATTGCTCAAGCATCTGATTCAACGATGTGTTTAGATGACCGATATCGCTCATGGTATAACTCAAGTTTATAACGGAAGCGCCTTGAGAAATAGCATAACTCACGCCCTGAACCATGTACGACATAGAACTGTCGCCATTGACATTATTGCCAATTTTTACAGGTATGATCGTTACATTTTGGCAAACACCGTTTATACCACCATCGTCATAATCCGCTCCTATGACGCTGGCAACAGCGTTTCCGTGCGCTGTTGCCGGAGTAACATCTTCATCGTCATCAAAAACATCGTACGCCAATGACATATCCAAATTATCTTCCAAATCTTCGTGCTCTGAAAAACCGGAGTCTAAAACAGCGACCTTAACCTCAGAACTTCCTACAAAGCCATAACCCCAAGCAACATCGGCATCGATATTGGTTAAAGACCACTGTGTATAATCAGTTTGAATGTTTCGCGGGGCTTCTGAATAAATCGAATTTGGCGATATAATATAGTCGAGTTCCGCACTGATAATAGTATCTGCCTTTTGTAATTTTTCTTTAGCCTCGAAGATGTTCTCGGCAGAATCTATTGTTATCACATAAGGAAATATTTTGCCGCATTTATCTATCCATTTATCCACTGATGCTTCTACATTCTTTGGCAACAGCGACTGTATCCCCATTATTGATACACCGTTAAAGTCAACGCTCTCTTTTTGGGAAAACCGATTCATATCAATACGTTCGTCCGAAAAAATAACTATTCGACCTTTTACATAGTCAGCAACCGGTATCGTCCCATGCAAATCTTCTGCGGCGACACCACTTATAAAGCCACTCGATAAGCATATTGCTAACATCAAAAATACGTTTAACATAACATTGAAAAGTTTTTTCATTTTCATATCCTTTCTGTCGCTAAAACGCCGGCACAAACAGAATTAAAATCTGACGGCACGCGACGATTTTGCAGCAACCGTGTCGTACAATGTTGTTAGGTGGAATTCGCACTGTTTTCTCTTATATGTCTATCAACAAGATTCTAAATCACTCTCTAATCTAACGTTCCACCGTGCTCTCCTCCTTTCCTTCCGAATTATACTTTGAGTTTTTGACCTGACTTATCATCAGGTGAAATTTTATCTATATTCCACCCATCCATATATAAATATGTCGTTATGTCAGAAGATGTCTATAACAAATTTTAAAAAAATTGAAAAAAGTTAATCGGAGCCTTCTACTCCATCATCAATCGTCCAATTGTATTTTACCTTAATACGTATATATTATCAATAGTCCAAATAGCCAATATCTCCAAGCGATTTCGGGCATTTTTACAATATCGCCATCCAACGTGAATTTTTCTTTAATTTTATTGCAATTTCATAATTATTGTGGTATACTTTCATATTGAGAAATAATCGATAACTGTACCCAATTTTGATTTATGGAGGGACAACGTGAAAAAACGCCTTATTGCCATCGACGGCTTGGATGCCTCGGGCAAGATGACACAAACCGAAATGCTCAAAGATAAAATCGCAGGAATGGGTGTTTCCTACCGTTATCTTTCCTTCCCCACCTATGATGACGATTATTCGGCGCACGTGAATATGTATTTAAAGGGGCGCTTCGGCGACGATCCCGAAATCGTCAATCCTTTTGCGGCAAGCAGCTTTTTCGGCGCAGACAGATATTGCTCTTATATGCTCGATTGGAAAAAAGATTACGAAAACGGCAGTATAATCCTTGCAAACCGCTATACCTCGGCAAACGCAGTGCATCAGTTAAGCAAGCTTGATGAAAGCGAATATGATTCGTTCCTTTCCTGGCTTATGGATTACGAATACAACAAATTGGGCATCCCCAAGCCCGACGCGGTGGTTTACCTTTGTGTGCCGCCCGAGGTTTCGCAAAAGATGATACAGCACCGTTGCGACGAAACGGGTGCCGAAAAGGATATTCACGAAAGCAACAAAAAGCATCTTGAAAATTCCTATCGCGCCGCGCTTTATTCGGCGGAAAAGCTTGGCTGGATCAAAATTGACTGTGCGCGTGACGGAATGCTCCGTTCGCGAGATGAAATACACCAAGAAATAGTTGAACGGTTAAAGGAAATTATTCCCGAATTTGAAAGGAAGTAAAGCTATGAATACCGTATACATACTTCTCGCAAGAGGCTTTGAAGAAAGCGAGGCATTGGTGCCTGCCGACCTGCTCAAGCGCGCAGGCGCAAACGTCATTCTCGTTGCCGCCGAGGGCGGTCTTGCAGTCCCCGGCGCACACGGCATCACCGTTTCGGCAGATATTACCATAGACGAGCTTCGCAAGGAGGATATGTCCTGCTTAGTTCTTCCGGGCGGTCTGCCGGGCACTCAGCTTTTGGGCGACAATCCCAGAGTTTTAAGTCTTATCGAATATGCCGCAAGCCGCGGAATTTATATCGCCGCTATCTGTGCCGCACCCTCGATACTCGGCAAGATGCGTCTGCTTGACGGCAGAAACGCGGCGGTTTATCCCGATTTTGCACCTGCATTGCAATATGCGAACATAACCGGCAAAAAGGTAGAGCACGATGACATCTTCATCACCGCAGAGGGTATGGGTGTTTCGTTTGAATTCGGCTTTAAGCTCGTCGAGGTCATGTACGGAGCGGATGCCGCAAACGAGCTCCGCGCCTCGGTAAGATACGAATAATTGTTTTTTAAAAAATGCCGCGAAGGGAGGAAAAAAGGTGACCGGCTCGATAAAGGAAAAGATCAAATCGCCTGCAATAACGACACCGATATTGGTCATCTTCGTCATCGCCGCAATGCAGGCGTCGAAATACGCGCTTGCAACGGTCGACCGCGAAACCAACCTCTTCCTTGCGGTGGGAGTTATCCAGCTTGCCGTATTGGCGTTGCCCTGTATGGTATATTACCTTTTAAAAGGGCGTAAGCTTAACGAGCCGATGCTTATTATACCTAAGGGCGGTACGCATATACTGTTCCTTATCTTCTCGGCTTTGCTTTTTGTCAGCGGTATGCTGCTGATAAAATATTTTTATTTCGTCAACGGCGGCGAGGTCGCTTCGCTCGTTAATTTCTACAAGGATTTTTCGGGTACGACCGAGGATACGAGCCATATCGAGATCATACTCTCGCTTATCGTCATCCCTGCATTTTGCGAAGAATTTTTCTTCCGCGGCATCGTTTTCAGCGAATACCGCAAATACGGCACGGGCAACGCGATAATCGTTTCCGCACTTTGCTTTGCGATGCTTCATTTCTCGATCGAAAATATGGTCATCTATCTTTTCACGGGTCTGTTGCTCGGCTTCGTGACAGCGGTCACACGCTCGATAATCCCTTCGATAATCCTTCACCTTTTGAGCAACACCTTAAGCATTTACGCAAGCGATGCGTTTTTGCGCGTTACCGTCGTTAAAAACGGTGCGTTCTTTATCGGTTTCGTTCTCGTTATGATAACGGGTGTCGCGTGTATACTTTTTCTTTCGCGTGTGGAGAGTATATTTTACGCATATTCCGAACGCCCGCAGATCGATTCTATCCCCCCGAAAAGCAGACACAGCTTGGGCAAGGTCTTCCTTTCGCCGACGTTTTTGATTCTGCTTATCGGCTTTATCATCTTTTCGCTGTACTTTTAAGGAGGACTTGCATTGGCAGACAAAAAAGAAAACAGCCGCGCAGACGAGCTTTTTGAAATATTAAGTGAATACAGCGACAAAAAGCCGCAAACCGTCAAGGAAACGCTCGACAGCTCCGATGACGCAAGCAACGTTGACGATATACTCGAAATACTGTCCAAGGGCAGCTCGAGGATCGAAAACAATTACGAAAATTCCGAGCCTGCCGAGGAGGAAGCCGAGATTCCCGAGGCTCTTTTCAGCCATTTAAGCGAGGAAAGCGACACGGCATCGGCACAAGCAGAAGGCGCTTCGTTCATCGGCGAGGAGCCGGTGCATTTTTCAAACCACTTTTCCGAGGATGACGGAAGCATCCCCCTCCCCCCCGTTGAGGAAGAGGAGGAGCCCGTTCCCGAAGAAACCGAAAAGGAAAAGCTCGGCGTGTTTGCAGTGCTCGGAAGTATCGTCCGCAACATCGCGCTCGTTCCCAAGGCGGTGGTTTATATCGCACTCGTGCTTGTGGTTGCGGTATATCTTTCGTACTATATCATTACCATCGGAAACGATGTTTTTGCGCTCGTTACCGATACGAGAGAGGTATCCGTTACCATCGACGAAAATGCAACGCACGAAAGCGTCGGCACGCTTTTGGAGGAAAAGGGCGTTATTAAGTACGGTTGGGTATACGAGATATATATGGAGTACCGCCAAGACGGTGATGACAGTACGGAATATCTCCCCGGCAGCTATAAGCTCAACACCAATTATAATTATTCGCAGATAATCACCGCGCTCACCACAAAAACGGTGAAGCGCGAGATCGTTCGCGTTACCATTCCCGAGGGCTTTACTATCGATCAGATAATCGACCTTCTTATCGAAAAGGGCGTCGGTCAGCGAGAGGATTATATCGAGGCGATAAACAACTATCCCTACAAATGGGAATTCGTTCAGCTTTTGGAGGAGCTTGGCTATTCCGAAAACCGCAAATACCGTTTGGAGGGCTACCTTTACCCCGATACCTATGAATTTTACACGACCGAAAGCGAAGTTTACGTTGTCAACAAAATGCTCAACGCCTTCAACGATAAATTCTGGAAGGACTTTACCCGCGTTAACAGCAAGGGCGAATCCTATCAGCAAACGATGCTCAAGGAATATGATCTTACCTTTGACGATTTGATCG
This sequence comes from Eubacteriales bacterium, assembly GCA_045651785.1. Classification (GTDB taxonomy): domain Bacteria; phylum Bacillota; class Clostridia; order Oscillospirales; family CAG-382; genus Coliplasma. Next base: position 19,631 of record JAZRTE010000097.1, read on the forward strand.
TTCTTGCATCGCTCACACAAAGCGAGGGCGGCACGGTAGACGATTTTTATGCCATTTCCTACGTCTTCCACAACCGTCTTTCCCATCCGTCGACCTTCCCGAAATTGGAAAGCGACGCTACCATTCAATACGTGTTACCCGAAAGAATTTCCGATTCTGAGGAATTAAATCCCAATTACGAATCACCCTATAACACCTATCTTTACGACGGACTGCCTCCCGGAGCGATAAGCAACCCCGGACTTGACGCGCTTTATGCCGCAATGTTCCCGATAGCGCCGCTTTCGAGCAGCGGTAAGGATATCGATGCTTACTTCTTTGTTTCAAACGATGCGGGCAAGACCTATTTTGCATCGAGCAAGAGCAGTCACGAAAAGAACGTGGCGCAGGTGAAGGCAGACAATATTGCAATTGAAAACGGAACTTATGATGGTTAATAAAAAAAGGCCCGAGCTTTTATCGCCTGCGGGCAACCTTGAAAAGCTTAAATATGCAATAAATTACGGCGCAGATGCGGTTTACTGTGCGCTTGACCGCTTCGGTATGCGTGCATCGGCAGGCAATTTGAGCCCCGAGCAGCTGGCAGAAGGGCTTGAATACGCTCACGCTCGCAACGCAAAGGTTTACGTCACCTTAAACACAATGCCGCGCGACCGCGAGCTTAACGATTTGCGCGAATATGCAAAAATCCTTGCCGGAATCAATCCCGATGCTTATATCATAAGCGATCCGGGTGTTATGGACATTATAAAAGAGGCGATTCCCGATGCGGAATTGCACCTTTCGACGCAGGCGTCGACAGTAAACTCGGCAGCGATCAGATTCTGGAGCAGATACGGTGTTAAGCGTGTTGTTCTTGCGCGTGAGCTCTCGCTTGACGAGATAAAGACAATACGCGCCAACATTCCCGAGGAAACCGAAATAGAATGCTTTATTCACGGCGCGATGTGCATTTCCTATTCGGGCAGATGCTTGATGTCCAACTATTACACGGGCAGAAACGCAAACGGCGGCGCTTGTGCTCAGCCCTGCAGATGGAAATATTTTCTTCGTGAGGAAAAGCACGGCGAAACCGCGTATGCCGAACAGTTTGAAGACGGCACTTACGTGTTTTCCTCACGCGATATGCGAATGATAGAGCATATAAACGACCTTGTCGATGCAGGTATCGATTCGCTTAAGATCGAAGGCAGAATGAAGAGCGCTTATTACACTGCCGCGATCACAAACGCTTACAAAATCGCGCTTGACGATTATTTCGGCGGACGCGCGTTTGACGAAAGATGTCTGCGCGAAACCGAAAGCGTAAGCCACCGCGAATACGGCACGGGCTATTTCTATTCCTCGCCCTCGACCGATGCAAACACCGTTACCGTTAACGAATATATTGCAGACCGTCCCTTCCTTGCGACGGTTACCGAATTTGATGCCGAAAAGGGCTTGGCAAAATGCTTCCAACGCAACAAAATGCGCGTGGGCGAAAAGGCGAATTTGCTTTCGCCGAGTCAATTCGGTCAGGATTTTACCATCGGCAATATGTTTGATGAGGAAATGAATCCGATAGATTCGACACCGCACGCAGGTATGGTATTTTACCTTGAAATCGATTCCGCAAAAAGCGGAGATATTATCAGAGGCGCATAAATGATTCAACTTAAAGACCTTGCAACCGAAACGGTTACGATAATTTCGGGGCCCTATGGGGCAGGAAAAACCAACGTTGCCGTTAATTTAGCAATGGATATCGCCAAAAGCGGTCAGGTTTGCCGTATTGCCGACCTTGACATAGTCAACCCCTATTTTCGCTCGGCAGACAACGCGAAAATGCTTGATGCCTTGGGCGTACAAACGATGATACCCGAATTTGCAAACACAAACGTCGATATTCCCGCACTTCCGCCCAATTACCACATGCTGTTCAACGGAGAGGGCAAATCGATTGCCGACGTCGGCGGCGACGGTGACGGCGCGGCGGTTTTGGGTCGCTCGCACGATGATTATGTCGAAGCGGGTTATAAAATGTATTTCGTTTATAACCGTTACAGATATATCACCGCCGAGCCCGAAAGCGCTTTGGAGGTGCTCGAGGAGATAAAACGTGCGTCGGGCTTGGAATTCCACGGAATCATCAACAATTCAAACCTCGGCGCAGAAACGACGAAGGAGCATATTTTAAGCTCGGTTCCCTATGCGCAAAAGTTGGCGGAGATTTCAAACCTTCCTCTGCTTCTCACCACCGCGCCCGATTGGCTGACGGTAGAAAACACTATTCCGATTACCGATATAACTAAAAAGTTATTTTGATAATAAAAAAACTATATAAAGGACCAAGGAAAATGAACAAAGTAACATTCAAAACCGAACTCTGTAAGGGTTGCGGACTTTGTGTTTTGGCTTGCCCGAAGAAGATCGTCTTCCTCGACAAAAGCATCCTTAACGCTAAGGGCTATCACCCCGCAACCGTAACCGAAATGGACAAATGTATCGCTTGTGCTATGTGCGCGACGATGTGTCCCGACGTTGTTATTACCGTAGAAAGAGGTGACAAATAATGGGCGAAAAGCTTTTGATGAAAGGTAACGAAGCGATTGCTGAAGCGGCTATCCGTTCCGGCTGTAAGCTCTTCTTCGGTTACCCCATTACCCCTCAAACCGAGCTTGCCGAATATATGGCAAAGCAGATGCCTAAAAGAGGCGGTCTTTCGCTTCAGGCAGAAAGTGAAATCGCCGCTATCAATATGGTATTGGGCGCGGCAAGTACCGGTGCTCGAGTTATCACCAGCTCCTCTTCCCCCGGAATCTCGCTTAAGTGCGAAGGCATTTCCTACATAATCGGCTCCGACCTTCCCTGCGTTATCGTTAACGTACAGCGCGGCGGTCCCGGCCTTGGCGGTATTCAGCCCGCACAAAGCGACTATAACCAAGCAACCAAGGCGCTCGGTCACGGCGACGGTCACGCAATCGTTCTTGCACCCAACTCGGTACAGGAAATCGCGACTCTCGTCGGCGAAGCCTTTGACCTTGCCGACATCTACCGTATGCCCTGTATGATTCTTGCAGACGGCGCATTGGGACAAATGATGGAGCCGGTTGACTTTGAAGCGAAGCCCGCGCGTGAGATCCCCGAAAAGGATTGGGCTTGCTGCGGACACGGCGGAAAGCGCGTTCACAACATCGTAAACTCGCTTTATATCGAGCCCGACCAGCTTGAAAAGATCGTTATGGAACGCTTCGAAAGATATAAGAAGCTCGAAGAAAACGAGGTTAAATACGAGGAATACCTCACCGAGGATGCCGATATCGTTCTCGTTGCTTACGGCATTACCGCGCGTATCGCAAAGACTGCAGTCCGCAACGCGCGCAAGAAGGGCATCAAGGCAGGTCTTTTCCGTCCCATTACCCTTTATCCCTTCCCCAAGAAGGAATTGAACGCACTTGCCGACAAGGTAAACAGCTTCCTTTCGGTTGAAATGAATATGGGACAGATGGTAAACGACATTAAGCTTGCCATCAACTGCAAAAAAGACGTATATCACTACGGAAGAACGGGCGGCATGATCCCCTCTCCCGAGGAGATACTCGCAAAAATCGAAGAAATTTCGGGAGGAAATGCATAATGACCGTTTTTGAAAAGCCGCATGCGCTTACAGATACACCCTTTCACTACTGCCCCGGCTGTACTCACGGTATAATCCACCGCCTTGTTGCCGAAGTTATCGACGAGCTCGGCGTTGAGGATACCACCGTAGGTATCGCGCCTGTCGGTTGCTCGGTTTTCGCATATAACTATTTCAACTGCGATATGATCGAAGCGCCCCACGGCAGAGCACCCGCCGTTGCAACCGGCGTAAAACGCGCTAACCCCGACCTTACCGTATTCACCTATCAGGGTGACGGCGACCTTGCCGCTATCGGTACCGCCGAAACCGTTCACGTTGGCGCAAGAGGCGAAAATCTCACCATCATCTTCGTAAATAACGCAATTTACGGTATGACGGGCGGCCAAATGGCTCCCACAACTCTGCTCGGTCAGGTATCCACCACCTCGCCCTACGGCAGAATCAAGGAAATTCAGGGTAACCCCATCCGCGTTTGCGAAATGGTAAGCACCCTTGACGGCGTTGCTTATGCAGAACGCGTTTCGGTTGACTGCGTTCCCAATATCCGCAAGGCAAAGGCAGCTATTAAGAAGGGCTTTGAAATGCAAAAGAACAAAAAAGGCCTTTCTATCATCGAGGTTCTCTCCACCTGCCCCACCAACTGGGGACTTTCTCCCGAAAAATCGCTTGAATGGTTGCGCGAGAATATGATGGCTCACTATCCGTTGGGCGTTTACAAGGACATCAGCAAGGAGGAGGAAGCGAAATGAGTGCAATTCTTTTAGCAGGATTCGGCGGACAAGGTATCCTTTTCGCCGGCAAGCAATTAGTTCTCGCAGGTATGAAGGCAGACAAGCAGGTAAGCTGGCTTCCCTCCTACGGCCCCGAAATGCGCGGCGGTACCTGTAACTGCTCGGTCAACATCGATGACGAGCCCATCGGCTCCCCTCTCGTAACCACCCCCGATATCCTCATCGCAATGAACAAGCCCTCGCTTCTTAAATTCGAAGGCAGAGTTGCGGTTGGCGGCACTATTGTTATCGACAGCGCGCTTATCGACGTTAAGACCTCGCGCGAGGACGTTAACGCTTGTTATATCCCCGCAACACAAATGGCAAACGATGCAGGATTTCCCAAGCTCGCAAACGTAATTATTCTCGGCTACCTCATCAAGAAGACCGGTCTTTACGATTACGATTACTTTATGGACTGCATCAAGGCATCTGCGCCCAAGGCAAAGCCCGAGCTTGGCGAGCTTAACGCAAAAGCTCTCGCAATGGGTTATAACTACGAGGGTTAAAAACACGATACATTATATTTTCAGTTTCAGAAAGATACTGTTGATATGTGCATAAATAAAGCTTGTGCCGTCATCGCCGCCGCAGGAAGCGGCAACCGTATGGGCGGCATATCGAAGCCCAATATTGAAATTTTGGGCAAAACCTTATTTGAATACGTCCTCGAAGCATTCGACAGCTCAAGCGTTAGCGAAATAGTTGTCGTTTGCTCCGAGGATAACGAAGCTTCGCTGCGCGCGTTGGCAGGTAATATCGCAAAGCCGATAACCTTCACGCGCGGCGGGGCAACGCGTGCCGAATCGGTCGCAAACGGAATAAGCTGTGCATCCAAAGAGTGCGAAATTATTTGCACCCACGATTGTGCGCGTCCCTTCGTTACGGCAAAAATGATTGACGAAACGGTTAAGGAAGCAATCGTTCACGGTGCGGCTTGCGTTTGCTCGGCCGTTACCGACACGGTAAAGCATAAGGACCCGTTGACGGGTTTTGTTTCTACGCCCGAAAGGGCAAACCTTTTTGCGGTACAAACTCCGCAATGCTTCAAAAAGTCGCTTTATCTCCACGCGAGGAATGCGCTTTGCGATATTTCAACCTTCACCGATGAAACCTCGGTGCTTGAGGAGATTGGTGTGGAGGTAAACTATATTAAGGTCGACGGCGTTAATATGAAATTGACGTCGCCCGATGACATTCCCATAGCAGAGCTGTTAATGAAAAGAAAAGAGGCATCGAAATGATCAGAATCGGTCAGGGATATGACGTTCACCGCCTTGTTGAGGGCAGAAAATTGATCGTGGGCGGCAAAGAGATCGAATATAATTACGGACTTTTGGGTCATTCGGATGCCGACGTGCTCACACACGCTATATGCGACGCGCTTTTGGGCGCAGCCGCGTTGGGCGATATTGGGAAGCATTTCCCCGATAACGACAACAAATTCAAGGATATAAATTCGCAAATTCTTCTTGCCGAGGTCGGAAATATTCTCCGCTCGTCAGGATATACAATAAACAACGTCGACGCTACGATAATCGCGCAAGCGCCGAAATTCGCGCCGCATATCGACGATATGCGAAAAAACATTGCCGACTCGTTAAGAATCAAAAAGGAACAGGTCGGTATTAAAGCCACTACCGAGGAAGGGCTTGGCTTTACGGGCAGAAAAGAAGGCATAGCCGCCATTGCGGTTGCGCTTATTACAAAATAAGGGGTTTTGAATATGAAAGAAATTTCGGGCAGAATTATTACTCCAAACGGCATTATCAACGGCAAGGTCTTTTATGAAAACGGCATTATAACCGATATTGTCGAAGCAGAGGTTGAAAGCGATCTTTATATCGCTCCCGGCTTTATCGACATTCACGTACACGGCGGCGGCGGTCACGATTTTATGGACGGCACGCTCGATGCGTTTTTAGGCGCGGCAAGACTTCATTCCTCACACGGTACCTCAACCTTCCTGCCGACAACGCTCACCTGCCCCGACGAGGAGCTTTTTGAATCCTTCAACATTCTGCGTGAAGCTCAAAAGGACGAAACCTATGGCGGTATGTTCTACGGAATGCACCTTGAAGGACCTTATTTCTCGTCCAAGCAAGCAGGCGCGCAGGATCCCAAATATTTAAAAAATCCCGAAAAAAGCCACTATGAAAAGATACTTAACGAAGGCGGCGATTTGATTGCACGTTGGTCGGTCGCGCCCGAGCTTGACGGCGCGCTGGCACTTGGCGACGAGCTTGAAAAGCGCGGAATCTGCGCTTCGATGGGACATTCCGATGCGCTTTACGAGCAGGTGCTCGAAGCGGTCAAGCACGGATATAACCATTTAACTCATTTTTACAGCGGTATGAGCGCATTGACAAGAAACCGCGGCTACCGTTACCCCGGTATGATCGAAAGCGGATATATGATCGACGAGCTTACCGTCGAGGTTATCTGTGACGGCAAGCATCTTCCCCATTCGATGCTCGGCTACGTTTTCCGCGCAAAGGGTGTCGACAAATGTGCGCTTGTTACCGATGCAATGCGCGGCGCAGGTATGACCGAAGGAAAAACCATTCTCGGCTCGCTCACCAACGGTCAGGAATGCTATATCGAGGACGGCGTTGCAAAAATGCCGGGCGGCGAAGCCTTTGCAGGCTCGGTCGCAACAACAGACAGACTTGTCCGTAACGCAATAAAAGCAGGCGCAACGCTTGAGGAAGCGGTAAGGATGATGACTGCCACCCCCGCAAAAATGATCGGTATGACCGACAGAGGCGAAATTACAATCGGCAAACGCGCAGACTTTACGGTATTCGACGACGAAATAACCGTTTATTCGGTTGTTTCGGGCGGTAAATTTATTTATACGAGGTAATTAAAAATGGCAATTATCAAACAGGGCAAAATCGACAAGCTTGAATATCTTGCATTTGAAACAAGAGCAGAAATGGGCGAATATTCCGCACGCGAGGCGGCGGCGGAAATCAACCGCCAGATTAAGGAAAAGGGCGAAATTAATATGATCTTCGCGGCGGCACCCAGCCAAAACGATTTTCTTGCTTCGCTTATCAACGATAAATCGATCGATTGGTCGAAGATCCACGCGTTCCACATGGACGAATATATCGGTCTTCCTGCGGATGCGCCTCAGGGCTTTGGCAACTTCCTTAAAAATGCCATTTTCGGTCGCGTTCCCTTTGCGTCGGTCGATTATATCGACTGCACCGCAATCGACCCCGAAGCGGAATGTGCACGTTATTCCGCGCTTCTTACCGCAAATAAATGCGATATTATCATTATGGGCATCGGCGAAAACGGTCATATCGCCTTCAACGATCCCCACGTTGCGGATTTTAACGATGAAAAGGTAGTCAAGGTCGTTTCGCTCGACGAAACCTGCCGTATGCAGCAGGTAAACGACGGTTGCTTCAAGCAGCTTTCCGACGTACCCGAATATGCACTTACCCTTACTATCCCCACACTCGTTGCGGCAGAAAGCGTTTTCTGCATCGTTCCCGCAAAAACGAAAGCAAATGCGGTTAACCGCACGATAAATGGCGAAATTAACGAGGAATGCCCCGCAACGATACTTCGCAGACATAACAACGCAAAGCTTTATCTTGATGCCGACAGCGCATCGCTTATCTAAGGACACGAATGAATATAAAAACAAGCAAGCTTGGCGAAGGTGTGTACCTTGCCGCGTGTAAAACCGAAAAGTTCAAATCCGCCGTAATGACGGTTTCTTTTGCCGTACCGTTGGACGTTGAAACAGCATCGGGATATTCCCTTTTGACAAACCTTTTGTCCCTATCGACCGGAAGCTATAACACCATGCAATCCTTTTCGGTCATCAAGGACGAGCTTTATGCCTTGGGGCTTGATGCATACGTTCAGCGAAGCGGTGAGCTTTTGCTCGTCAGACTTGAGATCAACACGATTGCCGATTCCTTTGCCTTTGACGGTGAAAGGGTGCTTTTCCGCGCAACGCAATTGCTCGGTGACGCAATTTTTAACCCTCATCTTGAAAACGGAATTTTCCCCGAGCGCAACGTCGAAACCGAAAAGGCTTGTCTTGTCGAGGAAATAGAATCGCTTATCGAAAACAAGCCTGCATTCGCAATGCTCCGCGCAAGGCAGATAATGTGCAAGAACGAGCCGTTTGCGGTCGATGCAGGCGGCGAAACCGAGCGTGTTCTCGCCCTTGACGGCGAACAGCTTCTGCAATTTCACCGCAACATTGTCGAAACCGCACCCGTATTCATCACCTATGCAGGCGAAGCGGATTTTGAATATGTTTCGGAATGCGTTAACGCGCACCTTAATTTCGCCCCTCGCGAAAACAAGCTTCCTTCGCCCGTCATCCATAAGCACTGCGGAGAAATTTTGCGAGTTTCCGAGGAAATGGAAATGGAGCAGACCGTTCTTATCCTCGGCTTTACCACCGAACCGGCAGCCTCTCCGAAAGAGCGTGCGATCCTAACTGTTTACGATGAAATTTTCGGTGGCTCACCCGCAAGCAAGCTTTTTATGAACGTACGCGAAAAGGAAGGGCTTTGTTATTATTGCTCGTCATATCCTGCTGCAAGAAAGAACATTATCTTTGTTTCCTGCGGACTTGAGCAGGGCTTTGAAAACAAGGCGACCGATGCTATCTTAAAAGAGGTCGACAGTATGAAAAGCGGCAACTTCAGCGACGACGATCTGACGAACGCAAAAAATTCGATAATACGCGCGCTTAAAAGCTTTGAAGCCGACCTTAATTCGATAAACGGCTATCTGCTTTCGCAGATAATCAATGCGGACGCGACCTCTGTCGAAGAAAAGATCAAGCATATTTCGGCGGTAACCCGTGACGAGGTCATCGGCTTTGCAAACAGCGTCACCCCCGAACTTATTTACGTGCTCGGAGGTGCAAATGAATAGCTTTATAACAGTTGAAAACAAAGAGCTGAAGGAAAAATATTACTTTTTAACGCTTGAAAACGGCTTTAAAATAACCGTCGTTCCCAAGGCTTCACCGTCGTTTCACGCGGCAATTTGCTGTAATTTCGGCGGTGCCGACACAGAATATAAAAAAGACGGCAAAATTTTCACCCTGCCCGCAGGTACCGCGCACTTTTTAGAGCATAAAATGTTCGAAAACGAGGACGGAAGCGATTCCTTTTTGGATTTCGACAAATTCGGCGGAAATGCCAATGCCGCTACCTCGTTTGAAAACACCTGCTATTACTTTTCCTGCACCGACAATTTTTATGAAAACCTCGACGTTTTATTGAGATCGGTATCGAGCGTTCATTTCACCGATGAATCGGTCGATAAGGAAAGAAAGATTATCGCGCGTGAAATAACGATGTACGAGGACATTCCGATCTCGACCGTAACGCGTAACCTTTACAAATTGCTTTATTTCTCGCACCCGACGGTATTGCCTGTTTCGGGCACGCTCGAAAGCATTGAAGACATCACGAAGGAAACGCTTTTCAGAGCATATAACGATTTTTACGTGCCTAACAACCTTTCGCTTTGTATTTGCGGAATAGTCGACCTTGAAAGAGTAACGGAAGCGGTTACCCGCTATTTCCCCAACAAATCCGCAAAACGCCCCGAAACGATATTCAGATCCGAGCCGTTTACGGTTGCAAAGGAGCAGAATATTGAATATTCATCGGTCGCAAGCGCGCTTTACTGCATCGGCATTAAATGCACACCCGATTCGACCGATACTCTTGAAGCCTATCGCAAGGCGCTTGCGATGAGAATCGCCGTTTCGCTCACGTTTGGCAGAGCAAGCGATTTTTACTGCAATAATTACGAAAGCGGCTTGCTTAACGAGCGTTTTTACGCAGGATATACCCAATCGCGCCATGCGTCGCACGTTGTGATCTCCGGCAGCGGTAACGAATATGAAAAAATAATGGAGCTTGCATTAAAGGAGCTTGAATACCGCAAAAGAAGCTTTTTCACTCCCGAGCAATTTCTTCGCGAAAAGAAGGCGGCTTATGCCGAAAGCATTACCGTTTTCGATTCGGACGAGGATTTTACTTCGTCATTGGCGGCAGGCGCTCATTTGAATTATGATGAATTCGATTGCTTGAAGGTGCTTCGCGAGATCACTTACGAGGAAATCAAAGCAGCGCTTGACTCAATCGACCTTACAAACTGCGCGATAAGCATAATAAAGAAAGGACAGTGTTTATGAACAGAGTTGCTTTCCCCGGATTAGGCTGGGAATTTAACATCGACGAAAACGCGTTTTCGATCTTCGGTATCGAAATCAAATGGTACGGAATTATCATTACGACAGGCATTTTACTCGCCTTTTTAATGTTTTACCGCTTTGCAACCAAAAAAGAGGACTTTATCGGCGATTCTATTTTCAACGTTATGCTTCTCGTTCTCCCTGTTGCAATAATCGGTGCAAGATTTTTCTACGTTATAACCTCTTGGGACAAATTCAAGGACAAGAGCTTTTTGGACATCATCAACATACGCAACGGCGGTATCGCGATATACGGCGCGATAATTTTCGGTCTAATCGCTGTGCTTATCTATAACAAGGTAAAGAAAACAAGCTCGCTTTCGATGCTCGATGCACTTGCACCTGCGGTTATGCTCGGTCAGATCATCGGCAGATGGGGCAATTTTATCAATGCCGAAGCATACGGCTGGTCGTCAGGCGTTGATACTCTTCCCTGGAGAATGGAGCTTGACAACGTAGTCGTTGACGGTCAGCGCTTGGGCACTGCCGCAGTACACCCGACCTTCCTTTATGAATCGCTTTGGAATTTGATCGGTCTTGCGATAATCGTGTTTATCGTTTACCGCAAAAAGAAGTTCAACGGTCAGGTTTTCTTTGCTTACCTCGGCTGGTACGGACTTGGCAGAGCATATATCGAAACTCTCCGCGCCGACAGTCTTTATCTTGTAGGCGAGCTTAAATTCTCGGTTTTCGTGGGTATCGCCTGCGTTATCGCCGCAATTATCGGCGAGATCGTGCTTTATCGAAGATATAAAGAAGAAAAGCTTGAAATGGCGGAATATAAATCCTCGTTCGAAACAATAAAGATAGCTCTCGCAAACGAACAGGATGCGCTAAATGCTCAAAGCGTTGAAGACGTTGAATCGGAAGATACCGAAGCGCTTGACGAAAACGAAGAAATCGACGAAGATGACGAAGAAACCTTGAAAGAACAGGATATGCTCGACGGCGACGTCGACGATATCGAAGAAGAACCCACGGAGGAATAAAATATGAACCTTATCGACGGAAAAGCTATATCCGCAAAATGCAAGGCGGAAACCGCAGAAGAAATTAAGGCGATTACCGCAAGCGGCTTGCGCGCTCCTTGTCTTGCGGTTATCCTTGTAGGCGACGATCCTGCAAGCGCAGTTTACGTACGCAACAAAAAAAGAGCTTGCGAAGCGGTCGGCATCACGAGTCTTGAATATCTCCTCTCGGCTGACGAGAGCGAGGAAAAGCTTTTAGAGCTTATCGATTTCCTTAATAAGGACGAAACGGTTGACGGCATACTCGTTCAGATGCCCGTACCCAAGCACATCGACCCCGACAAGGTTATCGAGGCAATCCACCCCGATAAAGACGTCGACGCTTTCCACGCTTATAACGTCGGTAAGCTTTTCACGGGTGCACCCCGATTCCAGCCCTGCACCCCCGCAGGCGTAATGCGTTTGCTTAAGGAATCGAACGTTGACGTTTCGGGCAAGAATTGCGTTGTTGTCGGCAGAAGCAATATCGTCGGCAAGCCTATGGGCGCGCTTTTACTTGCTGAAAACGGAACCGTTACCATTTGTCATTCGCGCACTAATGACCTTGCTTCGTTTACCCGTAACGCCGATATTTTGATTGCCGCTGTCGGCAAGCCTCAAATGATAACCGGCGATATGGTCAAGGAGGGCGCGGTCCTTATCGACGTCGGTATAAACCGCGTTGGCGACAAGCTTGTAGGCGACCTTGATTTTGACACCTGCGCCGAAAAGGCATCCTATATCACACCCGTACCCGGCGGTGTTGGCCCTATGACGATTGCGATTCTTATGCAAAACACCCTTACCTCGTATAAGATGAGATTCAATTTAGAATAAAAGAAAATGGGCAGAGGAAAAACCTCTGTCCATTTTGTTATTTCTTGAAAATTTTCGCCTTAATGCCCGACCAAAGCAAAATTATGATTTGTCCGGGAATACCGATAAGGAATATCGGCCAATAGCCGAAATCACCGATAGTCAGATAAATGCTCGCAAGTAAAGTCCAAACGAGGCAGGTGATATAAAAGAAGTTGAGCTTCTTACGTCCCCAAATTGAATTGAAAACTATCAAAAGCACCGAGCAAACAGGCAGACAGTAAACGTAAGCGAGCCATGCTCCGCTCAACTCGGTCGCAAGCACGATCGAAACGAATGCGACGGTTGCGATCAAAAAGGTAAGCGCACAGCTAAGAGACGCGATAAGCATACGGTTCTTTTTAAGCTGACGGGGTGTGCTTTGAGCAGTTGCGTTAAGCGGATGCACCTCTTCCAGAAGATAGTCCACCGTAACACCGAACAGATCGGCGATGGATTTCAAAACCGCAACGTCGGGAATAGATTCTCCGCGCTCCCATTTCGAAACCGCCTTGTCGGAATAGTTCAATTTTTCGGCAAGCTCGGCTTGGGTAAGCGGAACAGCCTTGCGCAATTCGGTAATATTGTTTGCGATAATTCTTTTGTAATCGTTCATTTAAAGAACACATCCTTTGTTTCATCATATCACATCAAATCACCCTTGTCAAGTCGCAAAACCCTTGATTTTTCAAGGTTTTCTACTGTCGGTAGAGTAGTAGAAAAACTTATCTACTATACGAAAACCTATCGGGAGGGCGCGCAAGCGCGTAAGTAGGTGGACTTTTTGCCTTTTTGCGGGTATCATAAGGTTGCTGTTTGGCGATATGCCCGACCACAAAACCCGAAAGGATGAAGCGACTTGAAAAAAATTAAAATCTACGGTGACTCGATACTCAAAGGCGTAATGTATAACGAGGAGTTAAAGCGTTATAAGCTTTTCGGCTATCGCTTTGACGAATTGGCAGAAAACGGCATTGAGGTCGAAAACAACTGCAAAATGGGCGCGACCGTTGACGAGGGCTTGGAAATAATGAAGGCTACTCTTGACGATTGCGACGAGGATACCGTTGTTTTGCTTGAATACGGCGGAAACGATTGTAACTATAATTGGCAAGAGGTCGCCGAAGACCCTAAGGGCGAATATTTACCCAACACGCCCGAGGATAAATTTACCGAAACCTATTTGAAATTGGTTGAATATGCACGCGGCAAGGGCGCAAAGGTTGCTATTTGTACGCTTGTGCCTATTGATTCCGAGCGTTTTATTAATTGGGTAACCAAAGGACTCAATTATGAAAACGTCATCAAGTGGATGGGCGATATCAACCGCATTGCGCGTTGGCAGGAATATTACAGCCGCCTTTCCGAAAAGGTGGCGCATATCGCAAACTGTGCGATACTCGACCTTCGCTCTGTTTTCAAGGGTAGTATGGGCAATATGCTCGGCATCGACGGAATGCACCCCAGCGCCGAGGGTCACACCGTTATTCGCGAAGCATTGCAAAAGAAGATACTTGCCGTTTGATTTTTGCCGTTTTACCTGCGCTTATTGTTTTTAAATGTGATACTAACGTTATACAAGAGGTGAAGCTGTATGAATTATTTTTCTTATATACTTTTTCTTGTGTTCTTCGCAATGATCTGCATTGCACCGATCGCTTGGTTTATTGTAAGTCTTGTTATGTTCATCAAGCACAAGAATTACCCCTACAACCGAAAGACTTGGCGCAACAACCTTATCGCGTCGTCAATAGTCATTTCGGTAATCTTTTCATTTCTGCTTTTTATCGGACACCTTGCCACACAGGTGGTAATCAATATGTAATTATGAAAACAAGAACATTCTTAACAATACTCTATTCTATTATTGCTCTTGGGGTTTTACTTACCGTCGCACACGCGATTTATGCCGCTTATACGTACGGAAGCTCCTCGATAATTCATTTCGTTTCGAAGGAGCTGTGGTGATAATGAGAAAAGCAAGGCAAATACTTATATTGATACTTACCGCAGCGGTATTTTTGTGCTTCAACGGCAGTGTTTACGCACTCTTCACGCAGCGTTGCGGAATCAATTTCGACACACGCATCATCGAGCCCGAGCGTTATCTTCCCTTCGATGCTAACGCGGGATACACCAAAGTCGAGTCGGATCTTTTGCTTGACGGCGATATTCCCGTCATCGACGGTGCGGCGGCATTGGTGCCCGTTTATTCGTCGATTGTCGATTCGGTATATCCGCAGGAATCGGTCAAGTTCGATACAGAAGCGAAGAATTATGCCGACGACAGCGCGATACGCTTCACCGACACGATAGAGGCATACAAGGGCGTTACCGACGGAACGGTCGATTTAATCCTTTGCGCCGCACCCTCGGAGCAACAAAAGCAATATGCAAAGGACCAAGGCGTCGAATTGGTTTACATACCCATCGGATACGAAGCGTTTGTTTTCTTCGTTAACGAAAACAACCCCGTGGACAACCTTACGGTTTCGCAGATAAAGGATATTTATGCAGGCGAAATAACGAATTGGGCGGACGTCGGCGGTGCCGACCGCGAGATCAATCCGCTTGACCGTCCCGAGGGAAGCGGAAGCCAAACGGTTATGCTTAAATTTATGGGCGACCGCGAAATAAAAAAGAATCCGCTTGGAATCTTCGGCGGTGCTATTGGCTTTTCGTTCAGGTTTTACGTCGAGGGCGTTGTCGCAAACGGCGGAATCAAGCTTCTTTCGGTCAACGGAATCGAGCCGACCGAGGAGAATATCCGCAATGGCAGTTATCCGATAATCTACCAATTTTATGCCGTATACCGCAAGGATAACCAAAACGAAAACGTACAGGCGCTTGTCGACTTTATGCTCTCCGAGGACGGACAGAAAATAATCGACGAAAACGGCTATACCCCTATAAAATAGCAAAAACCTCCTCGTTTGAGGAGGTTTAATGTTTAATTATCGACAATAATAACAAAAAAATATGATAATATAGTAAAAAAGCACTTGCAAAAACAAAAAAGATGTGTTATACTGTTTTGTACACTGAGATTCACGCTTCATCCGCGAGTTTGTTTTGTAAAAAACAGAACAGACCTTTTTTGTTTCCCCAGAGAGGTATTTTTCTATGAGGTTCGCAATAGGCGATTTAATTTTTTACGGAGAATCCGGCACCTGCCGTGTCGAAGAAATAGTTGAAAGGGAATTCTTGGGCGAATTAAGGACTTGTTACAGGTTAAGTCCCGTTTACCAAAGCTGCACGATCTTCACCCCCGCAGACAGCGAAACCGTTTTTATGCGCAATATCGTTTCGCGCGAGGAAGCTCAGGCGATCATTGACTCTATAGAAACGATCGTGCCCGAGGTTACAAAAACTACCTCCCCGCGTGAGCTTACCGAGCGTTACGATAAAATGATTAAAACGCACGATTGCAACGAATATATGAAGTTCGTCGTGTCATTTCACGTAAAGAAAAAGCTCCTTTCGGAGCAAAAAAAGAAGGTTTCCGCTATCGACGAGCGCTTTCTTAAAAAGGTTGAAGACCTTCTTTACGGCGAACTCGCCGCCGCGCTTGAAATGGACAAGATCGCCGCAAAATTACTTATTCAAGAAAGAGTGCAAGCTCTTTAGGTATAATCTCCTCTTACAAAAAACGGTTTGGTTCGCCAAACCGTTTTTGCTTTGCGTTCAATCCCGAGAGATTTTCGTTGAGTTTCGAAGTCTTTGATTCAGGGAGCCGTTCATTATAACACGTTCTCTTTATTTGTTGCGGGCGGGCGATTCATGAATCGCCCATACGGATGTAATTTTTTTCGAACACATAAAAAAGGACTCAAAACGAGTCCTTTTTGTTTTTTCTTACGTTCACCCGAACGGCGTAGCAGAGTGGATGCAGATTGCGGAAACGAAATGCGAAGCTGTAGTAACCTACTGCGAGTGTTTCGTTTATGCGATAGCGCCGCTATGCTTAGTCGTCAATATTAATTAGAGAACGCCCTGAGCCTTCATAGCATCAGCAACCTTCAAGAAGCCGGCGATGTTTGCGCCTGCAACGAGGTTGTCTTCGCTGGAAGCATATTCTTTTGCTGCAGCGGAAGCGCTTTCAAAGATGCCGTTCATAATGCCGTGAAGCTTTTCATCAACCTCTTCGAAGGTCCAAGAAAGTCTCATGCTGTTCTGGCTCATTTCAAGACCGCTGGTTGCAACGCCGCCCGCGTTTGCAGCCTTTGCAGGGCCAAAATAGATGCCGCTGTTAAGGAATGCTTCGATTGCTTCGGGAGTGGAGGGCATATTTGCGCCTTCTGCAACGTATTTTACGCCGTTAGCGATAAGTGCCTTTGCATCGTCACCGTTAAGCTCGTTTTGGGTAGCACAGGGAAGCGCGATATCGCACTTGATGGTCCAAATACCCTTACCTTCGGTATAGGTAGCGCCTTCAACACGGTCAGCATATTCCTTGATTCTGCCGCGTTCAACTTCCTTGATTTGCTTAACAACGTCAAGATTGATGCCGTTGGGATCGTAAACGTAGCCGTTGGAGTCGCTCATTGCAACAACCTTTGCGCCGAGCTGAGTTGCCTTTTCACAAGCATAGATAGCAACGTTACCCGAGCCGCTTACTACAACGATCTTATCCTTGAAGGTGTCGCCCTTCTTTTTGAGCATATTGTCGGTGAAGTAGCAAAGACCGTAACCGGTAGCCTGCTTTCTTGCGAGCGAGCCGCCATAGGAAAGACCCTTACCGGTGAGAACGCCGGTAAATTCATCGCGGATGCGCTTGTATTGACCGAACATATAGCCTACTTCTCTTGCGCCAACGCCGATGTCACCTGCGGGAACGTCGGTATCGGGACCGAGGTACTTTTGAAGCTCGGTCATAAACGCTTGGCAGAAACGCATAATTTCGTTGTCGGACTTGCCCTTGGGGTCAAAGTCTGCGCCGCCCTTACCGCCGCCCATAGGAAGACCGGTAAGAGAGTTCTTAAAGGTCTGCTCGAAGCCGAGGAACTTGATTACGGACGAGCAAACGCTGGGGTGGAAACGGCAACCGCCCTTGTAAGGACCGATTGCGGAATTGAACTGAACACGGAAGCCGCGGTTAACCTGAACAACGCCGTTGTCATCAACCCAAGCAACGCGGAACTGAATGAAGCGTTCGGGTTCAACGATGCGGTCCATAATACCTGCTTCAACAAGGTCGGGACGCTTTTCGATAACGGGAGCGAGAGATTCAAAAACCTCGCCTACCGCCTGCAAAAATTCCTTTTCACCTGCATTACGCTTTTCAACCTGAGCGTAAAGATTTTGAAGATATTGATTGTTGATCTGCATAATTATTTCCTCCGATAAGAAATAAACTTAATTTAATGAGATATTATACAATGCTTTTTGCAAGATTTCAATAGGGTTATTGCATATTTCATTTAATTTTTTCCAAAGAAATTCGTTTTTTTGCAACGTCTACGTCGATAACTCTCACTTTGATAATGTCGCCAACCTTTACAACGTCGCTTGCGCGTTTGACGAACTTATTGCTGAGCTTCGAGATGTGAACCAAGCCGTCCTGATGCACGCCGATATCGACAAACGCGCCGAAGTCGGCTACGTTACGGACGGTGCCGACAAATTCCATACCCGTTTTAAGCGAGGAAATATCCATCGCATCGGTACGGAGGATTTGAGGAGGAAGCTCGTCACGGGGGTCGCGGCCGGGCTTGATAAGCTCGGAAACGATATCGTTAAGTGTGGGCACGCCGATATTAAGCTCGTCGGCAACCTTTTGCGCGCCCTTTTCCTCAAGTCTTGTACGAATCTCGCCGAGATTACGCGCACGCACGTCTTCTCTGCCATATCCGAGCAGCTTAAGGAGCGAATATGCCGCCTCGTAGCTTTCGGGGTGGACCGAGGTATTATCCAAAACCTCGGCGCTTTCGGGCACACGCAGGAAGCCGACGCATTGCTTATAAGCCTTTTCGCCGATGCCCTTTACCTTTAAGAGCTCGCTTCTCGTTTTAAAGCGCGAAACCGTGGTTCTGTATTCATAAATGCTTTTTGCAATCTTGGAGTTGATGCCCGCGATATGCGAAAGGAGTGAAACCGACGCGGTATTAAGGTCTGCGCCAACGCCCGAAACGCAGGATTCAACAACGCCCGAAAGCGAGGAATCGAGCGCCTTTTGCTCCATATCGTGCTGATACTGACCAACGCCGATAGCTTTGGGGTCGATCTTTACCAATTCCGCAAGCGGATCCTGCAAACGGCGAGCGATCGAAACCGCGCTGCGAAGCGAAACGTCGAACTGAGGGAATTCCTCACTCGCAAGCTTGCTCGCCGAATAAACCGAAGCGCCCGCCTCGTTGGTCATAATATAGCTGACGGGACGGTCGATCTCCTTGATCATATCGGCAACGAAAATTTCGCTTTCCTTCGATGCTGTGCCGTTACCGATCGAAATAATATCGACCTTGTGCTTGTTGATAAGCGATTTAAGCTTCGCCTTTGCTTCGTCGGTCTTATTTTGGGGAGGAGTCGGATAAACGACGGTGGTGTCCAAAACGTCGCCGACGTCGTTTACTATTGCGATCTTACAGCCGGTTCTGTATGCAGGGTCAAAGCCCATAACGACCTTGCCGCGTACCGGAGGAAGCATAAGAAGGTTTTTAAGGTTTTCACCGAAAACGCGTATCGCCTGCTCTTGTGCGTTTTCGGTTATGGTGTTACGCATTTCGGTTTGAACCGAGGGTGCGATAAGACGCTCGTAAGCATCGTCGGTCGCTTCACGCACGAAATCACTGCTCGAGCATTCACGCGCAGAAAGCATCCGACCGCGAAGGTAATCGAAGATCTGTTGCTTGTCTACCTCGACCTTGACCGAAAGGATGCCCTCCTTTTCGCCTCTGTCGACCGCCAAAACACGGTGAGAAGGCATTTTGGCAAGCGGCTCGTTATAATCGTAATAAAGGCGGTAAACACTGTCCTCCTCGGTTTTCGCCTTCGAAACGAGGTTGCCCGAGCGATAGGTAAATTCGCGTATCCACTTGCGGAATTCGGCATTATCCGAAACACGCTCGGCAATAATATCCTTTGCGCCGTTCAGCGCATCGGTTGCGGTGTTTATCTTCTTTTCGGGGTTGAGATAGTTTTCCGCCTCGGCAACTATGTCAACATCCTTTTTCTGCTCAAGCATAAGCTCGGCAAGAGGTGTAAGACCTGCTTCAGCCGCAATGCTCGCACGGGTGCGGCGCTTGGGACGGTAGGGGCGGTAAATATCCTCAAGCTCGGAAAGCGTTTGCGCGTTTTCGATAGCGTTGACAAGCTCCTCGGTGAGCTTACCCTGCTCGTCGATAAGGCGTTGAACGTCTGCGCGTCTTGCATCGAGTGCGCGGTAGAATTCAAGCTTTTCGCCAAGCTCGCGCAATTTTTCATCGTCAAGCGAGCCTGTCGCTTCCTTACGGTAACGCGCGATAAAGGGTATCGTATTGCCCTCATCGATAAGCGCAACCGCCGCCTCGACCTGCTTTACTCGTATTTTTAATTCCTCTGCGATTTTTGCTATTATGTCCATTCGAAAAAATCCTTCCAAATTTTGCTATTTTATATTATATCACGAAACAAGCAAATTGTAAAGAAAAAAGAGCCGTTTTACAACGACTCTTATAAATTTAATTGTCTATATTCCCGCTGTTTTCGACGCGCTTTCTCGGAATTTTACGCAATTTGTCGGCTTGTTCATTCAATTTTTTCAAATCCAACTATGACGTTACTTCTTTTGCTATATATAAACCGCCCTTTTCCGCGATCATGTCTCTCGCCTTCTACCATACCGTAATCATACTCAAGCCGCGTTCCGTCTTCCAAAACGACGTATTCTCGCGTTCTTCTGTAGGTGTGCCTTGCGATTATTTCGTATTCCGAAACAACGTCGCAATAATCATCGTACACATAATCGACGATCGCATTAATAGGATACCTCGCCACAAAACATAACACAAAGATCGCAACCAGCACAGCGCACGCTTCTGTAAACAATTTCGCGCCCGCCTTCTTTTTGCTTTCTTGCTTTCTGCGGTTGGCTTTGCGTAGCTTCTTTTCGTATTTATCGCTATTCGGTTCTATTTTCAAGGGCTCGCTGCAAACCTCGCGGTATATCCTTATCCGTTTTTTTAAATCATATAAACACAAAAATAGATAGACAGCGACGACCAAAACAAAAAACGACCCCATAACGATCTCGGTCATTAATCTGCCGGTGTCTATCGGCAATCCGTTAAAATATTCCATTTTTACTCCCTCTCGACAGATATCACGTAAAGCCTTTCGCCAAGCTCGCGCAATTTTTCGTCGTCAAGCGAGCCGGCCGCCTCTTTACGAAATAATCCTTCCAAATTTTGCTGTTTTATATTATATCACGAAAACCTTTATTTGTAAAGAAAAACAGCAACGGAAGCCAACTTCTTTTAAAGAAATCGTCTTCCGTTTTTCGCGTTATTTAAGCTTGTTTCCGCATTTGGTGCAGAATGATGCGGTTATCTGCATTTTGTTTCCGCACTTGGTGCAAAAGATATGGTCGCGGCTTTGCTGTGTCTGTTGCGGCTGCCCGTATGCAGAGGAAGCGTTGGGGTTGGGCACAGGCGCGGTAGCACCTATCGCAATTCCGCCGTTGTTAATTATCATCGTTTCGATAAAGCGAACGCGTCCGCCAAGAACTCTTTTCGGAATCGCGCCGATCGCTCCGTCGATTCCCATTTCACCCGCATAAACGCCGGGAAGAACCGCAAACTTTACCCAAGCTTCAATTACGATATGATTTTGGTCGGTCATTATCTTTATAAAGGTCGGACCGGTTGCAAGGCCTTTACCCTTTTTATAAAGGTTTTCACCCTCGTAATCCAGATATTCATATCCCTCGCTAAGCATATATCGATGAATATCCGCAAAAAGCTGTTCGTGGATAGGATGATTGAATTTGAACTCGTTATGATATCTTGCCATGGTTTTTCACCTTTTTTATCTTTTTTCTGCGGAAACAACGTATAGCGCGCTTCCGTCTACGCGGAATTTGATTTCATAATCGCCGTATTCCATTCCGTAAACGCGTGATGCATCGTCGTGATATTGCGGACGCGGGTCACGGGCGAGAAGCTCGGTCAAGGCATTCCTTTTTTCGATCGAAAGCTTGTTCAATGCGCCGCTTTCATCGATAACCTCAAGCGTTTTTCCGCCGTCGGGCGCAAATCCGCCGATTGCGTCTTCGATCGAATCTGCATAAGGCAAATAGGGCTTTATGTCATATATCGGGGTGCCGTTCATAAGGTCGGCTCCCGAAACGGTTATAACGTCGCCCAAGCCCTCGCGGTGCTCGATACGCACCAACTTCACGCAGGAAAGCGCAAGGCTGTTGGGTCTGTACGGAGAACGCGTTGCGAAAACGCCGACACGCTCGTTACCGCCCAATCTCGGCGGACGTACCGTGGGCGACCAGTCTTCGCGCTGTGCCTCGGAAAACTGCCACAATAACCAGATGTGCGAATAGCCTTCCAAACCGCGGAAAGCATCCGGATTGCGGTATTCCGGCTCAAATACGAT
>JAZRTE010000098.1:0-2816 GCA_045651785.1 Eubacteriales bacterium
TAGCTTCCGCAAAGCGAAAGCTTTACGTCCTTCAATTCGCCATAATCGAAAATAGTTCCCTCGACCGACATCGCCTTGACCGATATTGCGCCGACCTCGGTACGCACGACCTCGCTTTTACATTCGTTTGCCTTTCCGCAGATAACTTCAAAAGCGACGTCATCTCTGCCGCCGTATATCACGGGGCGGCTTTGCTTTATTATGCCTGCCTTTTCCTTTGCTATTTCGGCAACGGTGCTTCCCAAAACCGAAACGTGGTCGATCGCAACACCCGTTATGACCGAAGCCACGGGCGAATCGATGACGTTCGTCGAATCGAGCCGTCCGCCCATACCGACCTCAAGAACAACTATATCGCACGCGTGTCTTTTATAATAAAGGAAGGCAAGCGCGGTTATGATCTCAAATTCGGTAGGCTTGTCAGCCATATCATCGGCGATCGGCTTGATGATTTCAACAAGCTCTGCAAGCTCCTCGTCGGCAATCGGTTCGCCGTTAATGCACATACGCTCGTTAAACCGCACGATATAGGGCGAGGTATAGAGTCCGACCTTATAGCCTGCGGCACGCAGGACCGATTCGCACATCGAGCATGTCGAGCCCTTTCCGTTCGTACCCGCGACGTGAACGAATTTCATACCCTTTTCGGGGTTTCCGAGCTTTTCCAAAAGCTCCTCCGTACGCGAAAGTCCGGGACGTGAGCCGAGCCATTCGACCGAATGGATATATTCAAGCGCTTCTGAATAGTTCATTTTCTTACCTCCCGACTGTCGGAAAGCCTTGACAGCTGTTTGTTTTTAAGAAGTACGCAAACGAGATAACCCTCGACAACCGCGATAACGAGCATCACGGGCAGACGGAAAAGCAACGTTTCCCAGAACGGAAGGTTATATAGATCGGCAAGACCGTAGGTTTTGATAAAAAGCGAGCCGACGGTCTGCGCGACGAGCGAAACCGACGTCACAGCGATAAAACTCTTCCTTTTTATTATAATACGCGGAAGGAGACCCGCAACAAGACCTATTGCCGCCGCTCCGACAGTGATTATCGGTGTGGGAGCATACCCCGCGATGAGCGCGGAGATTACGTCGGCACCGATCGCCGCCATAACGCTGTAGACGGGTCCGAACATTACACCCAACAGCAATATGGGCATAGTATCAAATGTAATACGGATTATCGGCGTGAGCGTAAAATACGCCTTACACACTATGCCGATAACCAAACTCATCGCAACCGCAAGCGCGGAAAAGACAAGCTTTTTGGTCACGTCATTTCTTGATTTTTTCAAAAAAACAAACCTCCTCCCCTGCATACATAGAGCAAGAAAGAAGGCTTTGCCGCGATAAAACACGCGTTATACCTGCGATTTGATGCTTTATGAAGCGGGATGCAGGGCTCAGACCGCAAACGAAGAAACGTTTTTCGTCCGATCGGCAACTCCCCGTCCGATCGGCACTTCACGAATAAGCCCTTACTCTTCACTGTTTTGGATATATATTATAGCACCGTGTTTTACCGCTGTCAACGGTTTTGCGCATTTTTTACCGCGCAAACATCCTGAAAAACGGTTTTAACAGCCTCGGAGAACGGAAACAGTAGATCTTCACGGAAAAACACCTTCCTTATTTGATAAATAGAACCGCACCTGCACCTACGATCAGAGCCGCCTCGACGAACACCAACGCACCGAGCGGCAGTACAAGACAAAGCAAAACACCCGCCCCGAAGGTCAACGCAGACAGACCGACCGATTTTGCAAAGCCGCACCGCATAAAAACCACAACCTTTCGTTCTTAATATATGCATATTTGATACCGTCTGCTCATATATTTTTATAAAAAACGAAAGGGCGCGAAGATTTTGCCGATCACAACAAACGAAATATTAATACCGAAAAAGGTCTTTGCCTCGAGGGTAGATAAGGACCTCGAGCTTGACACGACCATTCCCGAGATCAGTCCCGACGTTTCGAGAATCGTTAAGGTCGATTGTACCCCCTTTACCGAAAGCGTTACCGTCCAAGACGGAAAAGCCACGCTTAAAGGCAAGGCGGTTTACGACATCCTTTACGAAACCGATTACAAAAGACGGTTGCGGTGCTGCAATTTCACGCAGGAGTTCACCCAAACCGTTCCCATCCCGAAAACCAACGCGGTCAATCTGCAGGCGTTTGCCGAGGCGGACTGCGAAAGGATAAGCTGTAAGCTTTTAAGCCCACGCAGGGTATCGGTCAAGGTCGGCTTATCCACAAGATTCGATATCGAAGGCGAAACGCCGATAAAGGCGGTTGCCGTAACCGAGGACAAATCGGCGTTTTTCCGCAAAAAGACGATAGGCTTCGACGGTAAAACGTCGACGTTTGAAAGCAGCTATAAATTCTCCGAGCTGCTCGCTCTTACGCAAAGCGAAAGACCGATAGGCGAAATCGTTTGCGGAAGCATCGACGTCCGCACGCCCGCGGTAACCGTTTCTCCCGGCAGAGCCGAGATCAAAACGGTTGCGACGGTTCACGCGCTTTGCGAGGAGGAAAATGCCGAGGGCAAATATTTCACCTCGGTGAAAAGCCTGCCTATAAGCATCGAGCTGAACAACGATGCCATTGAGGAGCAAAAGCACGTTTCGGTCAAACTCACACCGACCGAATGCGGTTTTACGCCCGAGCTTGATCAATACGGCGAATCGAGAGTCATCAAAAGCGATTTTTCGGTCACACTTTGCCTTAGACTCAACGAGCAATTCGCCCACACGGTTGCCGACGATATGTTTGAAAGAGATTTCGACAGCACCCCCGTCCGCGCGACCGTTTTGCTCCC
>JAZRTE010000099.1:0-14857 GCA_045651785.1 Eubacteriales bacterium
CATTTAAACGAAGAAAGCGGAACGGTCAACGCGCCTATCGGACGTCATAAAACCGACCGCAAAAAAATGGCGGTCACCGCATTAAATTCCAAGGAGGCGATAACGCATTACCGCGTAATTGCCGAAAGCAGGGAATATACCCATCTCGAGCTTACGCTCGAAACGGGTCGCACCCATCAAATAAGGGTGCATATGGCATATATCGGGCATCCCGTTGCGGGTGATACGGTATATGGAAACGCGCGTTACAGACTTGGCATGGAAGGTCAATGTCTGTTTGCGAAATACATATCTTTTGTCCACCCCATAACGGGTGAGACCATGACGTTTGAAGCGGCAAGGCCTGCGTATTTCAGCGATGCGCTCCGCCGTGCCGGGCTTTAGTCAGAAAGGAAATGATTATGGAAAAAACAACCATCCTCACGCTGAAAGAAAGAGCCGCTAAAGTCAGAATCCACTCTGTCGATGCGGTATACGGCGCAAAAAGCGGCCATCCGGGCGGATCGCTGTCTATTGCAGACGTAATCACTTATCTTTATTTCCACAAAATGAACATCGACCCGAAAAATCCCCAAAAGGAAGACCGCGACAGATTCGTTCTTTCGAAGGGTCATTGCTGTCCTGCGCTTTATTCCGCATTGGCTGAAAAGGGATATTTCGACGTTGAAGAGCTGAAGAACCTGCGTAAATTGGGCGCAATGCTTCAAGGACACCCCGATATGAAGGGCATCCCCGGTATCGATATGTCCACCGGCTCTCTCGGACAGGGCTTTTCTACCGCTTGCGGTATGGCTGCTGTTGCAAAGCGCAAGGGCTATGACTGGAAGGTTTATACCGCGCTCGGCGACGGTGAAATCGAAGAAGGTCAGGTTTGGGAAGCGGCAATGTTCGCAAATATGTACGGACTTGATAATATTATTGCGTTTATCGACTGCAACGGTTACCAAATCGACGGCGCGGTAAGCGACGTTATGAACCCCCATCCCGTTGATGAAAAATTCAAGGCATTCGGTTGGTTTGTCCGTGTTATCGACGGTCACGATTTTGAAGCTATCGATAACGCTGTAAACGAAGCACTTGCTTGCGGCAAGCCTGCGGCAATCATTTGCAATACCGTTAAGGGCAAGGGCGTTTCCTTTATGGAAAACAATTATACTTGGCACGGTAAAGCTCCCAAGGATGATGAATATGAAATCGCTAAGAAGGAACTTTACGATGCATGGGTAAAGGCAGAGGAGGACGTTAAAAATGGCTGAAAAAGAAGCAACAAGAGTCGCGTACGGTAGAAAGCTTACCGAGCTCGGCGAAAAATATGATTTTTACGTGCTCGATGCTGACCTTTCGGGCTCGACACAAACCGCTGTTTTTGCGAAAAAATATCCCGAACGCTTTTTCAACTGCGGTATCGCAGAGGGCAATATGATTTCGGTAGCGGCAGGTATTGCGGCAACCGGGATTCCCGCATTTGCATCCTCTTTCGCAATGTTTGCTTGCGGCAGAGCGTTTGAACAGATTCGCAACTCGGTTGCATATCCTCAATTGCCCGTTAAGATCTGCGCATCGCACGCAGGCGTTACCGTTGGCGAAGACGGCGCAACTCACCAATTCTGCGAAGATATGGCAATTATGCGCGCGCTTCCCAATATGACCGTTGTTTGCCCTGCAGACTCGGCTTCTACCGAAGCGCTTCTTGAAGAGATAGTTAAGTTTGACGGCCCCGTTTATATGCGTCTGGGCAGATATGCGGTTCCCCAGTTCTACACCAAGGGCGAACAGGAATTCAAGCTTGGCAAGGGCATCGTTCTTGCAGACGGTAAGGACGTTACCATCGTTGCAACCGGTATTATGGTTGCCGCAGCTATGGAAGCTCGCGGAATCCTTGCCGAAGCAGGCATCGATGCGGCTGTTATCGATATTCACACCGTTAAACCGCTTGACGTTGAGCTTATCAAGGAATATGCCGAAAAAACCGGCAACGTCGTTACGAGCGAAGAGCATTCGGTAATCGGCGGTCTTGGCGATGCGGTAATTTCCGCGCTTTCCGAAAGCGCTTGCGCGAAGGTCGTTAAGCACGGTATCGAAGACGTTTTCGGCACCTCCGCACCTGCAGGAGTTCTTTTGGAGCACTACGGTCTTAATGCGAACGGCATTGTCGAAAAGGTAAGAAAATTGCTTAAAAAATAAGATTTAAGGGGTATCGTTTGATACCCCTTAATTTGAAATTCGGAGAAAGAAAATGACAGTAGAGCAGTTAATAAATGCGCTTGACGGAATGATTCCAAAAAATCTTTCGGAGCCGTGGGATAACGACGGTCTTGACGTTATTCCCGATAAAAATGCCGAAATAACGGGCGTGCTTTGTGCGCTCGATTGCACAAGTATTGCCATTAATAGGGCAACAGAGCTTGATTGCAACGTCATTATCACTCATCATCCGCTTGTTTTCAAGCCGCTCGGCTCGGTTACTTGCGACGATAGCGTCGGAAAACGTGTTATCGAGTGTATCAAGCGCGGCATCGCTGTGGTATCGTTTCATACCCGACTTGATATAATCGAAGGCGGCGTTAACGATATTTTGGCGGAAACGGTAGGACTCAAAAACATCGAAAGCTTTATCCCTTATGGCAGAATCGGTGACGTTGATGAGGTTGAATTTGAAGAATTCGCTCGTCACGTTGCCAACGTTTTGGGATTAAATATATACGAATTAGGACTTGTTAAGTCGAAAAATACGGCAAAAAGAATCGCGCTCGTTTCGGGCTGTGGCAAGGACGAAATCGGCGAAGCCATCAGCGCAGGCGCCGATACCTTCATCACCGGCGAAGTAATGCACAACAATATGCTCGATTGCAGGGAAATGGGTATTAACCTTATCTGCGCGACGCATTATGCGACCGAAAGAATCGTTTTGCCGTTGCTTGCAAAAAAAGTTAAAGAGCTTGCAAGAGTTGAAGTTTTAGAATTTACAAGAGAACAAGAATATGGCATTTGACGGACTTTTTTGCGCCGCAGTAGCGCAGGAATTGAATAACTGGGCAGGCGCAAGAGTTGAAAAGATTCACCAAAGCTCGCAAACCTGCTTTTATTTCCAAATATACCGCGACGGAAAACGCGGCAATTTCGTTATTTCAGCATCGGCATCGCGCCCGATCCTTGCAATAACCGAGGAATCGGTTGCTCGTCCCGACACGCCCACGCCGACTTGTATGCTTTACCGAAAGCACTTGCAAAACGGCCGCTTTATCGCAGCGGAATGGGTTGAAAACGAGCGTATTATCCGTTTCGTTTTCGATTCTGCCGACGAAATGGGATATA
Organism: Eubacteriales bacterium; assembly: GCA_045651785.1. Classification (GTDB taxonomy): domain Bacteria; phylum Bacillota; class Clostridia; order Oscillospirales; family CAG-382; genus Coliplasma. The sequence goes on from JAZRTE010000099.1 coordinate 3,316, forward strand.
TCAAGCGCAAGTTTATCTATGCCGAAATGATGGGCAAATATTCGAACATCATTCTTACCGACGAAAAGGATAAGATACTTTCGGCAAGCTCTGTTACCGATATTACCGCAGGCGTGCGCAGTATTATGACAGGTCTTACCTACGAGCAACCGCCCAAGCAGGATAAGATTTCGGTCTTTTCGGTCGATGACGCTTCCTTTATTTCGCTTTGCCAAGAAAAAGGCGGAATGCGCGCTTGTGACTTTTTGCTCAAAAGCTTTCTCGGCTTTTCGCCCGTTGTGGCAAGGGAGGTTGCTTTTCGCGCGTTAGGCGACCCCGAAACCGAAGTTGATTGCGAAAATGCACCGCTATTGCTTGCCGAATTTAAAAATTTGGTGTCTGCGCTTAAAGACGGCGTTTTTTCGCCGAACGCGGTTTACGATAATGAAAACAACGGCATCGAATATTCCTTTATCCGTCTTTCGCAATACGGCGAATCGGTTGAAATTCGTGAATACGAAAGCTTTTCGGCTTTGCTTACCGATTATTTCGGACGTAAAGAGGAATCGGTCAATATCGGCAGATACTCGCGCGAGATATTAAAAACCGTCAATTCCCATCTTACTCGCTCGCAAAAAAAGCTTGCGCTTCTTAAAACCGAGCTTAAGGAATGCGACGCGATGGAGGATATGCGCATACGCGGTGACGTGGTAACCGCAAACATCTATCGCATCCGCCAAGGCGACAGTGAAGTAACGGGAATGGATTACGAATCGGGCAACGAAATTACCGTTTCGCTCGACGTTGCGCTTGCACCTGCGAAAAACGCACAGCGTTATTATAAAAAATATTCCAAAATGAAACGTGCGTCGGTTATGCTTGCCGAGCAGATAAAAAAGACCGAGGCGGTTTGCGATTACTTAATCGGTGTTATCGGCTTTATCGACCGCGCGGCGAGTCCGAAGGAGCTTGCCGAAATCAAGCTCGAGCTTGCCGAGGGCGGTTTTATTTCCGACAAATCCGTTGGCGATAAAAAGAAAAACACGCCTGCGTCGAAGCCCTTGTCGTTCACCACGACCGACGGATTGTTGCTTCGTGTTGGCAGAAATAACCGCCAAAACGACGCTCTTACGGGCTCGGCGGACAGAAACGAGCTTTGGTTCCACATCAAGGGCTTTCACGGCTCGCACGTTATTCTTACTCCCAACGGAAACGAAGAACCGACCGACCGCGATTATACCGAGGCGGCGATGGTAGCGGCATATTTCAGCGAAAAGCGCGGAAGCTCAAACGTCGAGGTCGATTATACCCGTGTCCGTTCTTTAAAAAAGCCGTCGGGCAGTGCTCCCGGCTTTGTAACCTATGAAAAATATTGGTCGGCGGTGGTCGACGCAATAAACCCTTTTGAAAAGTGAGAAAATTATGAGCTTGCTTGAAAGGTCGATACCTCTTATAGGTGTTGACGGAGAAAAGAAACTGAATAATTCAAGCGTTATCGTTTTCGGTGTCGGCGGAGTCGGCTCTTGGTGTGCCGAGGCGTTGGTAAGATGCGGTATCGGAAGAATTACCGTCGTTGACGGCGATACCGTTTCCGAAACGAACAAAAACCGTCAACTCATTGCGCTTTCTTCCACCGAAGGACTTGAAAAGGCAGAAACAAGCGCAAAAAGATTAAGGGATATCAACCCCGATTGCGAAGTAACGAGCTTAAATTTGTTTTATTCTGCCGAAACGAAGGATGAAATCGACCTTACGAAGTATGATTACATCGCCGATTGTATCGATACTGTAACGAGCAAGCTTTTGCTTATTACGACCGCAAAAGAATTAAAGGTTCCGATAATTTCTTCGATGGGCACGGGCAACCGTCTTGACCCGTCGCGCATTACCGTTACCGACGTATTCAAGACGTCGGGCGACCCCTTGGCGCGTATTATGCGAAAAGAGCTTCGCGCAAGAAACGTTGAATCGTTAAAGGTCATTTGCTCGGACGAAGAGCCGGGAAAATGCTGTGAGGGCAGAAATGAGATCACCGGCCGTGCCACACCCTCAAGCGCCTGCTTTGTCCCCGCAACCGCAGGCTTGCGTATGGCATACGAGATAGTTAAGGAGCTGCTTTATGTCTAAACAGCAATGGAAGGGCGGAGCGAACGCTTCGCTTTCGATGAAAAACTTTAGTTTTTCATCGCTTTCCGCACGGCTGGATTTGTGAGTTCCGTTCGCTCGCGCAGAATCCGTGCGCGCGGCTTTGCCGCTTGTCCGAATTCCCGCAACTCCAAGGTATATTTTTCAAGGCACATGTCCTTGAAAAATATGTTATTCTTTATTGTATAGGTAAAACTTATGTCTAAACAGCAATGGAAGGGCGGAGCGCTTTTGGCTCCCGTGCCGTCGGTGCTTGTTTCAAGCTCAAACGGCGAAAAGGACAATATAATAACTATCGGTTGGACGGGTATCGCTTGTACCCAACCGCCAAAGCTTTATATATCGGTCAGACCCGAGCGCTTTTCCTATAACCTGATTAAGGAAAGCGGAGAATTTTGCGTTAATCTGCCGACGGTGCAAATGGTGCGCGCGGTTGATTTTTGCGGTGTAAGGTCGGGCAAGGATATCGATAAATTCAAGGAAACCAAGCTTACAAAATCCGATTCTTTTGCCGTTTCCTGCAAAAGCATTGCCGAATGTCCCCTTACGCTTGAATGTAAGGTCGACAGAATCATACCGCTTGGCTCTCACGATATGTTTATTGCCGATATAGCTTGTGTTACTGTTGACGAATCGATAATCGATGAAAAGGGAAGATTGATGCTTGAGCGTGCCGACCTTTTGGCATATTCTCACGGCGATTATTTTACCCTCGGCAAAAAGATCGGCGATTTCGGTTTTTCGGTACGAAAGAAGAAAACCGTTGCAAAAAGGAAAAATAAAAGATGAACTCGGTAACAATTATTCACGTCGGTGATTTTAAAGAAAAGTATTTTAAGGATGCCGAAAATGAATATATCAAGCGATTGAAGGCGTTTTGCGATTACAAAACGGTTTGCATAAAAGAAGAATCCTGCTTTGGTGAGGATTCCGAAAAGCTTATTCTCCGTGCGCTTGAAAAGGAGGCAAACGGCATTCGCCAAGCGATTCCCAAAAACGCATTGAAGATCGCAATGTGTATTGAGGGAAAACAGCTGTCGAGCGTTGAATTGGCAAATGTGTTCTTGAACGAATCGCGTCCGATATGCTTTATAATCGGCTCGTCCTTCGGGCTTGACGAAGCGTTGAAGCGCGAATGCGACCTTCGCTTGTCGATGTCGAAAATGACCTTTCCGCATATGCTTGCGCGAGTTATGCTTGCCGAGCAGGTTTATCGAGCTTTTTCAATAAACAGTGGAAAGAAATACCATAAGTAAAAAAATCCGCCCGTATAACGGGCGGATTTCAGACCGAAGACAAATGGTCTGTTTACACCCTTGAAAGGAAAAACAACAAAAAGAGTTCTTTCGTTTGCATTCGGAAGAACTCTTGTTTTTTTATAAGGAATTATAAATTTTTATTGTATTTTCAAGGGCTTTAACGAAAAGCTCGACTACCTTACCTTTGTAAGCCTACGCTCACTTTTAAACACCCCAAAAACGCAATAATTTTCGGGGACCCCATACAAAAACAGCCTCATTTCTCTCAGTCTGCTTTTGCTTGCAGACTTTGTCTGCAAGCAAAAATCCGCCCTATAACGGGCGGATTTCTATTTACAATTAATAGTAAAAACCAAGGCTTGCTACGCTCAAAGCAACCAAAACGATAAAGATAATGTTTACGCCGATGTTGATTGCCGAGCAAACGATACCTGCAACTGCCATACCGTTGGGTGTGTTTTCCTTCTTCGCTTTGCTAAGACCGACACAACTGAGAACAAGTCCGGGAATGCTGAGCAGAAGTGTGAAATACCACAAAAGACAGCACAAAACAAGCGAAACGATGCCAAGAACCATGCCGGTGATACCGAGCGCTTTTCCGGGAACGGGAGCGGGCATAGGAGCCATATAAGGAGCTTGATACTGTTGCTGGGGTTGTTGATAAGGCTGTTGATAAGGTTGTTGGAATTCAGGTTGCTGGAATTCAGGTTGCTGATATTGCTGTTGAGGCTGTTGAAATTCGGGCTGAGGAGCGGCTTGTTGAGGCTGTTGGCCGTCAAGCTGGCAACCGCAATTAGCACAAAATGCCACGCCGTCCGGATTATTATTACCGCAGTTAGGACAGAACATAATTAATATCTCCTTAAAGAATTTTTAATTATTTTATCATAGGTTTATATATAAATCAATCGTTTTTTGACAAAAAAACAAGAGATATTACAAAAAATCAACCGAGAAAAGCAGAATAAACGCCTTTTACAGCGTAATAAAGGTCGTTGCCGAAGGCATCGTCAAAAGTAGCATCGAGTATCGAGAACATCGTGCCAAGGACAAACACGATATAAAGGATAAACAGTAAAGCAAGTCCAAGTCCTACCGCCGAGCAAATGACGCCTGCGATTGCTAATCCGTTTTTAATTCCGAGCTTTTTTGCTTTTGAATTGCTCATACAGCCGAGAATCAAGCCGGTTATTGCGCAGGGAAGCGATAAATAAAAATAACAGCTTAAAACGCAGGAAACGATGCCCAGCACCATTGACGCTATACCCATGCCTTTGCCGGGGATATATGGCTTTTGCATTTGAAAATTAATGTTTTGTTGATATTGGAATTGAGTGTTTTGGGCATTCATAGGTGCGCCGCAGTTCGAACAAAAAGGAGCGCCGTCGGGATTTTTGCATCCGCATTTCTGACAAAACATTTTAAGAACCTCCGAAATAAAATTATCTGAATACAGTGTATCACATAATTTCGGAGAAATCAATTATTTTTGCCGTTTTTTGCGTTCTTCTGCCGATGCGGTAAAAGCAATGCCTCTGTCAGCTGTTTATAGGGCTTAACAGAGGCAAAATGCTATATGTTATTTTCTTCGATATAATCGATTATCTTGCAAAGCACAGACGCGGTTTCCTGCTTGGTAAGCGTGTGAGAGGGTTCGGAGGATTCGAAAAAGCCTGCCTTGTTTGCGGCGAGGATCGAGGCGAGCGTTCGGTCGTAAGAACCCGCTTCAACGCTTTCCGAACCGATATCGGGTAGCTTTAAAGCTGAACTTACCATATAAGCGGCATCGGCAACGGTAATATTGCTGTAAGGTGAAAACGCGCCGTTGTTAAGCTTGATAAGCTTTTGCTCGTTGGCGGCGGAAAGGTAACCCTTCAGTCCGGAGGACAGTGCATTGTCGTCGCTGACCGCACTGTCTGCGACTGCGGCAATATCTGCGTCAAGTCCTGCGGCGTTCATCATCATAACAAGAAATTCGATTTTCGAAACAGGTGCTTCGGGATCAAAATAATATTTTCCGTCAGTAACGCGGTAAACCATAATGTCGCTCGAACAAACGCGGTAGGCGCTTAGATGGTTCGCATTTCCATCCATATCGGCAAAAAGAATATTGTTTGCATTCTTTTCGACCGTTATTGCAAGCGTTGCGCGGCTTGAAACCTCGCCGAAACGGTCGGTTACAGTGTAAACGAGCGTATCCTTGCCCGAAAAGTCGGAATTCGGAACGTAGGTGACGATTCCGTCACTGTCGATTTTTATCGCTCCGTCACGCGGGTAGGTCAATACGTTTACGGTAAATGCATCGCCGTTCGGCTCGTTGATATCAAGCTTCGCTTTGCATCCGATACCCGAAACCGTCTTTATGCTGCTGTCCGAAACAACAGGCGCAAGGTTTTTTTCGTCGGAAAAGGTTATTTCGCAGGTCATATCTCTTCCGTTAAAGCCTTTTGCATCGCAGGAAAAGCCAAAGCTCGCAGATTCGACCGCACCGTTCGGGATGAACTTAAGATATTCCAAACTCGAAGCGGGAACTGTCTGGCCCAAGGTTACCGAAGCACCCTTATATATCAGGCTGCCGACGCTTGCTTCGGGCAGTGAAGAAATTTTAATATAAGTAAGCTCCTCACCGACAAGCGTTTTAAAATCTTCCTTTTTAAAGGTCGCCGTTTCACCTTTTTCGCTGTGCTTGTTAAGCGTTAACTGTTTTTGCAGGATAGAAAAAGCAGGCGGTCGGTCATAACCGTTTTCGGTAACGCTTTCGTTCCCGTTCGAGCAGGAAACAAGAAAAAACGCCATAAGAAAAGATAAGATCAAAGCTATCGTTTTTTTCATAATCAAGCCTTCCTTTAATTCGTGTCTTTATAATTAATACACGAAAGGGGACAATATTATGACAAAATCGGTTGCAACATTTATTGGCTTGTGGTAGAATATAAAAAACGGTTTTTTGAGGTGTCGGAATGGAAAAATGCTTTGTTGCCGTAAGCGGCGGTGTCGACAGCGCGACCGCGCTTTTGCTTCTGCGTGAAAAGGGCTTCGACGTGGAAGGTGTAACAATGATTAATTTCGGCAACGAATTGGTGCCGAATTGCTCATCTACCGAAGCAAACGATGCGAAAAATCTTTGCGATTCGCTTTCGGTGCTGCATCATACCGTTGATTTAAAGGACGAATTCAAAAAAATCGTTGTCGGCGATTTCATTTCTGCCTATGCAAACGGCGAAACACCGAACCCCTGCGTTGTTTGTAACCGATATTTAAAATTCGGTGCGCTTTATGATTATGCGAAAGAGCACGGCGCACAAGAATATGCAACGGGTCATTACGTACGCGTGAAGCAATGCGGCGACCGCCGTGTTATCACCCGCGCCGCCGATGAGGATAAGGATCAAAGCTATGTGCTTTGGAGCCTTACTCAAGACCAAATTTCGCATTTTGTTGCGCCGCTTGGCGAATTTTCAAAAAAAGAGGTGCGCGAAATTGCCGAGCAATACGGAATCCCCGTCGCTCACAAAAGCGACAGTCAGGATATCTGCTTTATACCCAACGGCGACTACCGCGAATTTCTTAACCGAGTTGGGGGCGATAAGGATAGCTCGGGCGATTTTGTCCTTGCCGACGGAACGAAGCTCGGTAAGCATCTCGGTCAAAGTCACTACACAGTCGGTCAAAGAAAGGGCTTGGGCATCGCCTATAAAGAGCCGCTTTACGTTATCGGCAGAGATATGAAGAAAAACACGGTGCTCCTCGGCAGGAACGATGACCTTTTTACAACGAAATTTACTGTAAGAAACGCATCCTTCTCGGCGCTTGATTTTCCCGAAAGCGATTTTGAATGTCAGGTTCGCATACGCTATCGCGCGCCCTTTGTTTCGGCAAGGCTTATACCTATCGGCGAAAACCGTTTGCTTGTCGAAACCCAAGCCCCCGTCCGTGCGGCAACACCCGGTCAGTCGGCAGTCTTTTACGACGGCGAAACTCTGCTCGGCGGCGGAATAATCGAAGGATAAATTTACAAATCTATAACAAATCGAGAAAAGATTTAAAATATTGAAATATTAAACTCACGGTACAGAAAGGAGGAGTGTAAAAATGAAAAGTAAGACACTCGCAATTATCACTGCGGCACTTATCACCGCGGCGGCACTCGTTCTCACCGTTAGTCTTTCGCTTCTTAACGGCGCGGCTATCGATATCAGTGATGCTCTTGTTTCGGCGGCAGAGCCTGCATTGGACGACGGAATAGCTGATGACGACGTAGCGTTTGAGGTCAACACCGAAGAAAATGTGAATGATGTTGAGATCAACAATGACGTTGACGAAGAGATCTACGTTACTCCTGAAGATCAACCCGTCGTTGACGAGCCTACCGTTGACGAGCCTATTGTTGATGCGCCCGTTGTTGACGAGCCCGCGGTCGATTTCGGCAACCCCGTATTTGCTCCGTCTGCAGAATGGGACGGCGTCGAATTGATAGAGGGCCACAGCGCACCCTATTTTATTAACGACGTTGTTGTTCAGGTTTATGAACATGCAACCGGCAAGCTCGTTTCCCAGACGATCTATATGGACGATCAGGTTTGGGAAGACATCAATCAGCTTCACCTTGACGTTTATCAGCAGGGCAACTTTGTTTACGATCCTGCAGACAAGGATGCTGTTCCTGTCGGTATTCCCAACGGCAAATACCGTGTTGAAGTGTACGCTATTTGGTATGCAGACAACAGCGGATGCGGAAGCTTGTTCTTTGCCTACACCTATGGCACTAACGAATTGCTGGAAATGTGGAAGCACGGTCAGCTTCATTCGGGCGCTCAGGATTTCATCGCTTACGTCGATGCTTTGATCGCAGATGAAATGGCTCTTGTTGAAGCAGGTCAGGGCAATATTCCCGCTCCTACGGATGACGTAACCTATCTTTGCGGCTTTAGCGGCGAAATGGTAAGCTTGACTGCGTTTGAGTGGAACGGCGATTACCACAAGGTATACGAGCCCGGTCGCGGAGTGGCAAGATTCCCCTATCTCGAAACCGAAAATTAATTTTCTCCTTTAAAAAGCAAAGCGGTATGATTTGATTCATACCGCTTTTTTTATACAATGTCCTTTAATTTGCCAAGGTCATCGATTTCGTAAGAAATGGGAAGCCCCAAGGTATTGGGCTTGTGCGAAGGATTGAACCAACAGGTGTCGATTCCTGCGTTAACACCGCCCTTTATATCGCTCGTAAGCGAATCGCCGATGATAAGAGCTTCGCTTTTATCGGTTACGCCGAGAGAGGTTAAAACGTGATCGAAAAATTCCTTGTTCGGTTTTTCAAACCCGACGTTTTCGGAAATGAAAATCGCATCAAAAACCTTGTCAAGTCCCGATGCTTTTAATTTCTTTTCCTGCGCTATCCTTGTGCCGTTCGTGACTGCCGCAAGAACGAATTTGCCCTTTTGGGAAAGCAAGACTTCTCTTGCATGATCGATGAATTCAACGTAATCGCCGAGCGTTACCTGATAGTCAAGATTAAAGCTTTCGGCGATCGAGGTATCCGCACCGATTGCCCCGAAGAACTCACGGAAGCGACCAATCAGAATCTCGGGCTTGGTAAGCTCGTTTCTTTCGAGCATACCCCAATATTTTTTGTTGATGCCCGAATAAAGCGCAAGCTTTTTGTCATCGCATTCGCCAAGACCGTATTTACCGAACAAAAAACGTATCGCGTGTGCTTCGGATGCAAGAAAATTCAAAACGGTGCCGTCGATGTCCCACAGTAAATATTTGTACATAACAAACCCCTTTTGGATAGTTTATATACAATTATACATATATCCCTTCCAAACGCAAGAGCTAAAAGCATTTGCAACGCGAATTTTTACAGCTTTCGGTCTTTCCGCAACGGTAGCAAAGCTCGTTTTCGCAAAATCCCTTTTCGGAAAACTCCAAAATGTTGTTTACAGTAGTTTCGGCAATGTTGTTAAGCGCCTCCTCGGTGAGAAAGGCTTGATGCGAGGTAACAAGCACGTTCGGCATCGAAATAAGCCGCGCAAGCGTGTCGTCATCCATAATGTGTCCCGAAAAATCGTTGAAGAAAATGTCGGATTCCTCCTCGTAAACGTCAAGACAAGCCGCGCCTACCTTGCGCGATTTTATGCCCGCAAGCAACGCTTCGGTATCGATAAGAGCACCGCGCGAGGTGTTGATGATAATTACGCCCTTTTTCATTTTTTCGATGGCGGTTTTGTCGATAACGTGCTTGGTTTCATCGGTCAAAGGACAGTGAAGCGAGATTATATCGCTCTCGCTGAAAAGCTCGTCAAGCGAAACGTAATCGATACCGCTGTCCTTGGAGGGGATTTTATCATAGGCGATAACCTTCATTCCGAAGCCCTTGCAGATGTCGGCAAAAACGCGTCCTATTCTGCCCGTGCCGACAACACCCACAGTCTTTCCGTGCATATCAAAGCCGGTAAGTCCGTTTAGGCTGAAATTAAAATCCTTCGTGCGGATATATGCCTTGTGAATACGGCGCACCGAGGTCAAAAGCATTGCAATTGCATGCTCGGCAACCGCATAAGGCGAATATGCGGGCACGTGAAAAATATGAAGCTTGCCAAACGCGTGCTTTACGTCAACGTTGTTATAACCTGCACAGCGCAAAGCAACTGCGCGCACTCCGACGTCATAAAGTCGGTCGATGGTTTCGGAATCGATCACGTCGTTGACAAAAACGCAAACGCCGTCGCACCCCCTCGCCAAAGATGCAGTGTCGCGGTTAAGCTTCGTTTCGAAAAACTTAAATTCAACGCCGTTTTCACTTCCGTATTTTTCAAACGACGGCTTATCATACGGCTTGGTGTCAAAAAATGCATATTTCATATTTAGCGCCTCCTTGCTTTCTTGCTTTCCTTTATTATCTTATTATACCCAAAAAACCAAAAACATTTGGTTGCTTTTGCAACAAAAAAACGCTAAAAAACAAAGCCGCGTAAAAACGCGGCTTTATAATTGAAATTTCATAAAAATCGGGGGCATGCGCCTCGTGAAATGGTGGAGGAGTTTAACGCCCCAAATGAATCGAAGCGGAGGGGATGCAGGATTGGACGCAGATTGCGCAAATAAATCCCGAAGCTGTAGTAATCTACTGCGATGGGATTTTTTGTGCAAAGAACAAAAAATACAATAAAAAAACAAAAAAAGAAACCGCGTTTGTCACGCGGTTTCTTCCTTATAAAGACTGATTAAAAAATCTTTTTTGTTCGCTCTGCGCCGATAATGCGCCCCGATCATCCGTTGTATGCGTCTTTGTCTACGAGAATAATGGTATTGGGATGGAGCTTAAGAAGGGTTGCAGGGTTTTGGGTGGTAATCTTGTCGTCAAGAAGCTCTGCAACTGCTTGGTGCTTTGCCTTACCGGTAGCGAGAAGGATGATGGTCTTTGCCTTCATAATAGAAGCCATACCCATGGTAACTGCTTGGGTAGGAACGTCTTCCTTCTTTTCGAAGAAACGAGCGTTTGCATTGATGGTGCTTTCGGTAAGCGAGGTGAGGTGGGTACCTGCAACGAGCTTTTCATCGGGTTCGTTGAACGCGATGTGACCGTTCTGACCGATACCGAGAACCTGAATATCAACACCGCCTGCTGCATCAATAGCTGCATCATATTCTGCACCCATAGCTGCAGGATCTTCAGCCAAGCCATCGGGAACACGGGTGTTAGCCTTATCAATATCGATGTGATCGAAGAAGTTAACGTTCATGAAGTAACGATAACTCTGATCATGGGTAGGAGCGAGGGGATAATATTCGTCAAGGTTAAAGCTCTTGCAATCCTTGAAGGAGATTTCGCCCTTTTGGTTCATGTCAGCAAGAATCTTATACATTCCAACAGGAGTGGAACCGGTAGCAAGACCGAGGACAGAATTGGGCTTCATGTAAACTTGAGCCGCAAAAATCTTCGCAGCTTCCTTTGCAACAGCTTCTGCGTTTTCGCAAACTATAATTCTCATAATTAAATTTCCTCCGAATTTCAAATTCTAAGCCGATTATAGCACTTCAAATCCACAATGTCAATAGAAAAAGCCCTTTTCAGGGCTTTTAATTAATATTCAACTCTCACTTCCGCGGCGGTTTCTTCCACAACGGTAACCTCTTCATTACCCGAGGGAGTTATA
>JAZRTE010000100.1:0-25246 GCA_045651785.1 Eubacteriales bacterium
GGTTATTTGCGAGAGAAAAACTTTTAAAAAAGTCTTTCTCTCGCGCTCTTTTTTCAAAAGCTTTCAATATAATTCATTTAAAATATACTGTATGCCGAGAAAATGCTTGCCGTTTTTGGGGAGAGCGTAAGCGATAAAAAAGAGCGCGAGAGAAAAACTTTTTTAAAAGTTGTTCTCTCGCAAATAACCCTGATTATTCCCTCTTACCTTCGGGCAGCATTTTGTTGACCTGCCTTTGCGCCATAACGAGTCGGTAATATCTGCCCTTGTTACGCATAAGCTCGTCGTGAGGGCCGACCTCCTCGATTTTACCCTTTTCGAAAACGGCAATCTTCGTCGCGTTACGCAAGGTCGAAAGACGGTGCGCGATCGCAATAGTCGTTCGGCCGCCCGAAAGAAGCGCGATTGCTTCTTGAATCTGCTTTTCGGTTTCGGTATCGAGCGAGCTTGTCGCCTCGTCGAGAATAAGTATGCGAGGATTACGCAAAATCGCGCGTGCGATGGCGATTCTTTGCCGTTCACCGCCCGATAACGTGTTACCTCTGTCGCCGACGTAGGTGTTATAGCCGTCGGGCTGTTTCATAATAAATTCGTGCGCGTTTGCAAGCTTTGCGGCGCGGATGACCTCGTCACGGGTTGCGCCCGGCTTTGCATAGGCGATGTTGCTGTATATCGTGCCGTGGAACAGGAAGGTTTCCTGCAAAACAACGCCAATCTTCGAACGGTAGGAATGTCTGTCAAGCGTTCTTAAATCCTTGCCGTCGACGGTTATCGCGCCCTCGGAAACGTCGTAAAGACGAAGCACAAGGTTCGCCGCAGTTGTCTTACCGACACCGCTTCTGCCGACCAAGCCGACCATTTCGCCCTTTTTAATGGAAAGGTCGATGTTTTTAAGCACGTGCTCGGCATCGGCATAGCCGAACGAAACGTTTTTGAACTCGATATCGCCGTTCATATTGACCAATTCCTCGCCCGATTCGAATTCCTCGCTCTTTTCGTCAAGAAGCTCAACGATTTTCGAGAGCGCGGTCGTCGCTCTTGCGATACGGCGCGGCACGAAGGACATCCAACGTATCGGCTCGTACATAAGTCCGACGTAAGAAACGAACTGCATAAGGTCGCCAAGACCGAAATTGGCGCTGCCCGACGTGATAAACGAGGCATCGCCGACGATTTCACAGCCGAGGAAGAACAAAACGGCATATTCGCCGAAGCTCAAAAGGAAGGTCGCAAACGGCATTATCATATTCCAGGTAAGCTCGTTTTTCTTGCTTATCTGCGCGATACGCTTTGCCGCTGTATCGAATCTTGCCTCCTCACGCTTTTCGGTGCCGTAGGTCTTAACCACGCGCATACCCGAAAAAACGTCGTGCATCAATGTGCCCGCGTCCGATTCTACCTGCCATTGACGGTGATAAAGACGGTGTGTGAAGCGGTGAAGCACACGGAACATAACCACAAGCAAGGGAATGGGAACGATTACCAAAAGCGTGAGCTTCCAGTTGATGACGAACATCATCACCGCAATAGATACGAGCGTCAACGCCTGCTGAAGCAAATTAGGAACGAGCCAGGTGATAAATTCGCGAAGCTCCTCGGTATCGCCCGAAACGCGCTGAATTAGCTCGCCCGAGCTTTTTTTGTTAAGTCCCGTAAGCGAAAGCTCTTGAATCTTTTTATAAACGTCCTCGCGCATTTTGATTATTATTTTTTTGGAAACGCGAGCGATAATCAAGCGTCTTACCGCCAAATTCGCCGCCGAAACAAAGCCGAATGCCGCCATTGCGATAATAAGCCAAACAAATCCGCTTTTATCCTCGGGTATAGGAGAAGCCGCAATGTAATCGTTGATAACGCTTTTGTTGATTATCGGCAGAATTATGCTTATAACACTTGCGAAAATAAGCGAAAGCGAGGCAAGTAAAAGCATAGGCATATGCGGCTTCATATAAGGAACGAGCCGTTTGAAAAGCTTTTTCTTGTCAACACACTTCTGGCAGGTCTGACTTCCGCGCGGATAAGGTCTGCCGCACTTCGGACAGCGGTCGATCTTCGGGTCGGGAATATCGTTGCCCTTACGAGCCGCCTCGAGTTTCTTCGTTGCGGCGCGGAAAACCGTCGCAAAGCGCATATCGGCGCGGCAAAGCTCGATATCACCGTCCTCGGTGCTCGATTCAAGCGCAATACAGCCCCAAAGCTGAACGAATTTAATTTCCTTCAGCGCCTTAAGGTCGATAATTACAGTTTCCTTGTCCTTTTCCTTAAAGTAAAGCTTTTCGCCCGCAAGCGCACAAACGCCAACCGTTTTTTGGTTGTCGAACGAAAGGTCGTAATGGAAAAGATATTTCTTTTCGTCGGGAAGCGATTGAGTCAGCTCGTTTCTGACGACCGCAAAATCACCCGACGGGTTTACGGTGTTGAAAATTTCTTTCATGTTTTAATATCTCCCCGAGCTTTTATAAAAGCTCGGCAAAATTTTTTATCCCCCGCCCGCTTTTGAAAAAGCAGGGTAAAATCTTTTATCCCCCGCCCGCTTTTGAAAAAGCGGGGTAAAATTTTTCATCCCCCGCGGTAGAGGATATGTGTGATTGTTTCCCTCTCTCCGCGTGGTTGCTACGTTAGTCTTATTTGTTTCGTGCGGGCGATTCTTGAATCGCCCGTTTGCGTTGCAGTTTAATTTTACGCTCGTTTTATTTCATTGCGTTGAATCCTGAAGTGCCTTCCCCCGAAAATGCAAAGCATTTTTGGGGTGGGTGTGGGAAGGTGGCAAAATCTTTGATTTTGACGGATGAGGCGTAACCACTAGTGGCGTTGTTTTTCCCGTTAAATGCTAACAAACCCCTCATCAGTCAGCTCCGCTGACAGCTTCCCCCCCCGAGGGGAAGCCTTTTCTTATCGTTCCGTTTATATTCTACAGTTGCGTTATATCACTGTGCGTGACGGTTAGAATAGCCTTCCCCCTCGGGGGAAGGTGGCACGGCGTGTCCGACCGCCGTGACGGATGAGGGGTCAAATAAAACGTTTTCCTTATACGTTACCGGCGGGCGATTCTTGAATCGCCCCTACGGTGTGTAATTAAAACGTCAATTCAAAACACAAAGCGTTTTTATAATTGAAACAACATATTTTTCGGGGACATGCGCCTCGAAAAATATACCTTAGATGTTCGCGAGCGGTGAGCGAGGCGCGAGAATGGGTCCCCTGAAAATTGTAGATTTTTAGGGATTAAGCAACGAACATCCAAAACCCCGCCGCGCGGGTATGGGGTCCCTAAAAAATCTTTAGATTTTTTGGGGATAGCGTTAGCGACTACGGAGTCCCCGAAAATGCAAAGCATTTTTGGGGTTACAGATACAATTCTATCTTCTTAAAGCTCTTTCTGTCGAGCTTTGCTACGTCGTCAATGCGGTAGCGGTTGCCGTCTACGTCGGTGATAATAAGCATTCCGTCGCCGACACGCGCGATATTGCGATAGGTGTCGTGCATCGAAAAGCTCATATCGCCCTTGTCGGTTTCGACCTCCCAGAAGGAATAGCCGAGCTTTTCCTTAAGCGATTTTATCTTCGTAACAGTCGGGCAAAGGTATTTTCTGCCAAGCTCGGCGCGGATAATTTCCTGCGCTTCATCAGGCATTTCGGCAAGATTGCGTATCATCGCATATTCTCTGCCGTCCTTATTAAGCACAGAAATATATTCATCGGGTGTTTCAAACGGGAAGCAACGGTGGAAAAACACTCTGCCGAGGTCCTGCTTAACGGGGGTTTTATCGGCATTCGACTCCAAATCGTCACCGAATTTCGGCAAAACCGCCTCCAACGCGGGAAATCCGTTTTTAGTGCGGTAAAAGCGCGAGTTTTCGGCGGTAAGATAGGTTATTTCCGCCAGATCGAGAAAGTTATCGTTTTTTATTTCGTTTGCCATTTTTATTCACTTTCCTTTTTCACACCCCGCCCGCTTTTGAAAAAGCGGGGTAAAATTTTTGATCCCCCGCGGTAGAGGATATGTGTGATTGTTTCCCTCTCTCCGCGTGGTTGCTACGTTAATCTTATTTGTTTCGTGCGGGCGATTCGTGAATCGCCCCTACGGCGTGTGGTTGATACGTCAATTCAAAATGCAAAGCATTTTTGGGGAATATCTACTCTCCTATCCCCACGGTCTTAAGCGCTTCCGCCTGGAGCTTATAAAGCTTATGATAAACGCCCTTTAATTTTAGCAATTCCTCCGCCGTACCGCTTTCGGCAACGCGTCCGTTTTCGATAGCGATAAGCTTGTCGGCATCGCGCAGGGTCGAAAGTCTATGCGCGATAATAACGGTCGTGCGGTTTTTGGTAAGACGGTCAAGCGCGGCTTGAATGTTGCGCTCGGTCTGGGTATCCATTGCGGCGGTCGCTTCGTCAAGAATCAAAATCTTCGGGTCGCGGAGCAATGCGCGCGCAATCGAAACACGTTGCTTTTCACCGCCCGAAAGGTCTTTTTTGCCGAAGCCGATCTCGGTATCGTAGCCATCGGGGTATTTAACGATAAAATCGTGCGCGGATGCGGTCTTTGCCGCGGCAATGACCTGCTCTCTCGTCGCTTCGGGGCAGGCATAGCGGATGTTGTCGAGAATGCTTCCGCGGAAAAGATAGGTTTCCTGCGAAACTATCGCGATATTATCGCGCAGATATTTAAAGGGAAGGTCCTTAATATTAACGCCGTCGATGTAAATTCCGCCCTCTTTTACGTCGTAAAGACGCGTCAGCAGGTTCGCAAGCGTGCTTTTGCCTGCGCCCGTCTGACCGACAATGCCGAGCGTACTGCCCGCAGGGATGTCAAAGCTTACGTCGTCGATAACCTTGCGGTTTTCAACGTAAGAAAAGCTTACGTTGCGAAATTCAACCTTGCCCTTGCATTCTTCGGGAGCGATTGCGTTTTCCGCCTCGCGTACCTCGGGCTGAGCGTCGCGTATCTCGAAAAGGCGCTGAATCGCGTTAAGCGTTTCACTCCACCAGTTCGAAACGTCGGCAAGCTGCTCGATCGGGCCGAATATCAACGAAAAATAGCCGATAAACGCCATTAATCTACCATAGCTCATATCGCCCGTCGCGTTCATTACCTGCCAACCGCCGATGCCCCAAACAACGTAAGAGCCGATGCGGAGAAGATAATGCAAAAACGGGAAAATTCTTGCCGAAAAGGTTTGGATTTCGTTTCTTGCCTCGGCAAGGTCGCGGTTGCGCTTGCTGAAGCGGTTTAATTCCTCATCCTCGCGCGAGAAGGATTTTACAACGCGCATACCGTTCAAAACGTCGGAAACCAAGCTGTTGAACGAACGGCGCTTCGAATAGCTTTTCGCGTGTAATTTATCAAAAACGTTAAAGATAAGCTTAAAGCCGACGAAGAAAAGCGGAATGGTTACAAAGGTATAAAGCGCAAGCACCAAATTTTGCGAAAGCATTACGCCCATAATCGCAACAAGCTGAACGACGTTCAACACGAGATAGGGAAATCCGTCGCAGAAGAACCAATAAAGCGTTAAGCTGTCGCTGTTTACCTGAGTCATAAGACCGCCGGTCTGACGGTTTGTGAAAAAGCCCATCGAAAGATTGCTTATCGTGCCGAAAATCATCTTTTTAAGGTCATAAGTAACGTTTGCCGCAACCGTCGAGCTTATCGCGCCCGAAAGCAGATTCACAAGCAACGATGCGATTCTTACACCGACGATAAGCAAAACGATATAAAGCACGTCCGTCGCTGTCGAGCCTTCTTTTGACAAAACGTCATCATAAAGCATTTCGTTACCGATATAAGGAGTAACGACACCAAGCCCTGCAATAAGCGCAAAGGAAAGAAGCACCATAACGATCGAGCGCTTATAACGGAAGAACAGCGTTGCCAGTCGCTTTACAAGACGCGCCTTGTCCATACAGCTCGGGCATATCTTCAGCTCCTCATCGGGATAACGTCTTCCGCATTTCGGACAAACGTGATGCTCGTAATTTTCGTCCTCGTAAAGAGCGAAATCAAGCTTTCCGTCCTTTTTCAAATCGCCGACAGCTCTGCAGAAGACCGAAACGCCGTGCTTGCAGGCAGACGAGAAGTTGAAAAGAAGCTTCGATTCATTTTCGATTTCGCAAACGACTCTGCCCGTCGAGATAAGCTGCTCCGCCTTCGGCTCGTTAATATCGGCAAGGTCAAATTTTTCAAAGCGCGAAACGACGAATCTTTCGCTTCTTTGCGTGTCGCCCAAGGCGGTACGGTTCAATGCGGTGAATTCAATTATACCCTCGGCGATAAAAAAGCTTTTTTCGGTAAGCATAACGAAGCAATCGCCGCGGCTTGCGTCGATCCTAAGGTCGCTTCGCAGCGCCAACAAAACGTCGCCTTCAGCCACGCCCTCGCTTGCAAAAAAGTTATTTACCGAAGCGGGTATTTTGTCGATCAAGATCTTTTTCAAAGCAATAACCTTTTACTTTCTTTTATATCGTTTCCATTGTACAACACACAGGAAATACTTGTCAATAAATTTCTTCGCGATTCCACCTAAATTCCATAAGCTCAACCGCAATTAGAAAAAACTCGTCCGAGAGTTAGAGAGTAGATAATAGATATTAAAAACTGTAGAGGGCGATTCAAGAATCGCCCGTTTACGTTGCGGTTTGAATTTACGTTCGTTTTATTTTGTTGCGGTTGCGGTCATAATAGCCTTCCCCTTGGGGGGAAGGTGGCATTTTCCTCGGAAAATGACGGATGAGGGGTCCCAGAAAACATTTATGTTTTTGGGGTGCTATTGGGGTAGCCACGCAGTGGCGTTGTTTTTTTCATTAAATACTAAAAAACCCCTCATCAGTCAGTGCTATTCTACCGCACTGACAGCTTCCCCCCGAGGGGAAGCCTATTCGTAACGATTGCGTTTTGTGTCCTGATATTTCGTTTGCCGTATATGTTACCTGCGGGCGATTCACGAATCGCCCCTACAATCATATTTTTTACAAAATACAAAACAAAAACGCAAACATAAACGCAACGCAACAAATTTCATAATTTATTTAAAATCCAAAACTGTAGGGGCGATTCACGAATCGCCCGCATACGCGACAAATAAAAAGACCGCAACGAATTGCGATCATAAAATAATTAATATTGAAAGCTTTTGAAAAAAGAGCGCGAGAGAAAAACTTTTTTAAAAGTTGTTCTCTCGCAATATCTCGCAAAATCCCCTAACAAATTCAAATTAAACCGCGTCACTTCGCGACGGTCAAATCGGTGCCGTTAAAGAAGAAGGAAAGGATATATTTATAGCTGTAACCGTCCTTCGAAAGCTTTTCGCTTCCCGTTGCCGAAAATCCGACTCCGTGTCCGACGCCCGCGCCGTTAACGGTAATGCTTTGCGGCGAAAGAATATTTCCGTCTGACGTTTTATAGCTGTCGGCAAAGCTGTTGAAGCTCTTTACGCCTTCTGTTGTAAGAACACCGTCTATCTTTTTCTTTTCGACCTTGCCGTCTGAAGTAAGAACGTTCGCCTCGGTGTTATATTCAACGGTAAAGTTCGCGCTCGTAAATCCGCAAGCCGAACGGATATCCTCGCTCGTTTCGACAAGCACCCTGTTACCGCTTCCGTCGCTGATGGTAAGCGCGGTTATATAGCTCGAGCCGTAAGGGTCGGTCGAATGGATGGTAACGGTAAGGTTATCGTCCTTAAGCGAAGAAAAGGTTCTGCGCGAGGTGATATATTCAAAAAATTCTTCCTTGGTAAAATTGTGAGTCCATTTATCGCCGTCGTCATATTCCTCTTGGAATACGGTGGTAAGATAAGGCACCTCGTCACCGCCCCAAGCCGCAACCGACGAACAGCTTGCGCCGCCGTTGGAATTGTGGTAAAGCACGGTTATCGGCGCGCCCTTGTAGGTGCAGATAAGTCCGCGTGTCGAATCGACAAGCGCGTTATTTTCCTCGCTCATACGGTAAATGCCGTGGTAGACCTGACAGCAAGCCGAGTTCGCACAAACGTCAAAGCCTAACTTTTGGTGCTTCGAATAAACCGCAACGGTTCTTGCAAGCACCGCAAACGCCTTTCTCGTTTCCTTCGAGAAATTAGTGCCGATCTCGTTTGCCATTACGCATTTGGTATATTCCTCAAGTCCGACGAAATTAAGCATAAAGAGCTTGCCCGATTTAACGCTGTATTCAAAAAATCCGCGGTACTGATAATAGGTAGTGCCGCCCGTACGGTAGCGCATCGGAATTTCGACTGCTCCGCCGTTTTGTGCGCGGATCGCAAGCCTTTTATCGGTTGCTTCAAAGGAAAACATAATTTTACCCTTTTCATCGAGCGCATAAAGTCCGCCCGAAGCGGGACCGACAACGGTTCTGCCGCCCGAAGCCCTTTTCGCCTCTGCCGCCGTGTTCGATGCATAAGCGCGCGCTTCGTATCCGCCGTTGACAACAGCGACAAAGCCGCCCTTTGCCTTTGCGGCGTTATATGCCGACTGATAGCTTGTGAATCTGCCCAGAACCGCACTGTAGCCGCCGATATTTCCGTCTTCGTCGGCGGTTATGATACCGTTTTCATATTTTGCGTTCATCATCGGGAACAAAACGAGCGCGGTTTCGGAAAGCGAATATGCCTTTACAAAGCCGTCACTGCCGTTTGAAAAGCCTATATCAAAGCCGTTGTCCGAGCGGTTTATCGAAAACAAACGCGTTGTATCGAGCGAGGGGGTTACCGCATACATTCCCACGCAGACAAGCGGTTCATTATATTCGGTCGTTTTTGCCGCAACAGTGCTCGGCATGACCGCAGCACCGACGCAGAAGATAAGCGCCAGCAAAAATGCCGTTATGCGTTTCTTAACCAATATCATAATCTCCTCTTACGGTAAAATATGCCTTGTCGCCCGTGACAAGGATCGCCTTTTTGGAATCGCTCGTACTTGCAAAATAGATATGTCCGTATTCAAGCGATACGCCCGAGAAAAGCTCCTTGCCGACCGACATATCGGTCAAGCCCTGTGCTTCGCCGTTCGACGACGTGACGGCAACAGCGCCGCCGCCGCGATAAATAACCTCGGTTTCGGGCGAAAGGATGAGCGTTTGTCCCGAAGTAAGCGAAATATCCTTATAGGTGCTTTCGACCGTAACGCTTCCGCCGTTAGCCGCGATCTCGTTTAAGATCTCCTGCTTCAGCTCCTCTTTGAACTGCTTAAGATATCCGTAGGTGATAAGCGTATCGTCGGGAATCAAATTTTCCGACAAAGCTCTTTCGTTTTTTTCCGCCGCGCCGCTTATCGCAAAAGCACCTGTTACGGTCAAAAGCAAAATGCAAGCGGCAACGAAAAATATTTTGAAATTTTTCACTTAAATTTCTCCTTAATTCATTATACGGCGCACACACCCGAAAATATACTTAAAAATATGCGCCGACCGTTACGAAAATACTCTTTTTGCCCTCAAAAAACGCCGTTTTTGCAAAAGCGCAGGTATTTCCGATTAATATTATAACACACCTTGTCAAGTCCCACAGAGTGGGCGATGCCTGTTTACACCCCACAATATGTTGTAAAAACACAAAAAACCGCGCAAGGCGTTAATCTTGCACGGTTCTTTTTCGTTTAATTAGGATTTATCTGCGGTAGATCTTCACCAAATACCGTCTCAGCGATATAAGTATTTACGTTCTTCATCATCGCGTCGGGCATGGCGACCGTAACAAACCAAGCACCCATACCCTGATCGCCTCCCAAGTCTGTCAGTACGATCTGAATGCGAACAGTGGACAGATCGTTATATATCTCTCCCACAGTATATTCATCAGCATAGCTTGATGATTTCAGGTATATAACTATCAAGGTGTTATTTTCAAAAAACGCATCGTCATATTTAACGGTCGCTTCGTTAAAGTCGCACACGGACGGATTTTTAAAATGAAACAGATCGTCGTATTCCGATTTGAAGCTGTCAAGCTCCTCTCTTGTGTCGAATTTATATACCGCGGGAAGCTTGCTTCCGTCAGAAACCGCTTTTTCATATAACCTGCTTTCATCCGAGGATACTAACGGAGCTTTTGACACAGTAAAATCACGGATTATTTCGGGGATTTCTATGGATTCTTCTTCACTTTGCTCGGAATTTTCTTCTTCGTTGCTTTCTTCAACCGTCAAGGACGATTCGGTCGCGGTTTCCGATTCGGTTACAACCGACGATTCGCTCGGCTCATTAACCGAGCTTTCGTTTTCTGTTTCGGCGCAGGAGGCAAAACAGCTTACGAGCAATGCAATAAGCAAAATTAAGCTTGTAAGTTTTTTCATAATTTTTTCTCCTTTATTCCAAGTTGTCGCTTTCAATTTGCCACGAAACGGCATATAAAGTTTCGTAAGTTTCGTCGCCGCCTATTTTATTAACAGCCAACTGATATTTTATATATTTTACCATATAAATCACAAAAAAGCAACGGCAAACACGCAAAAAACCGCATAGAGGCGTTACCCCCACGCGGTTCTTTTTTCGTTTAATTCGGTTATTTACTCAAAAATGCGCTGAACAGATTTATATTATCCTCTAAAAAGTAACGTTTAAGGAGAAGGTAATCGTAACTGTCGATGCTTCCGTTTGCAGAAACGTCGGCAGAGACCGACTGCGCCGCATCGGGAGTGTAGGTTTTCATAACGCAACGCTTGATAAGGATGTAATCGCCGATATCGAGCCGCCCGTTGCGGTTAACGTCGCCTGCAAGACAAACGGTCGCGCTGTCGAGCACAACACCGTCGACGGTAAGCGAAACGACCGCGCCCGTTCCGATATAATCGGAATCGCCGACGGTTTTGCCGTTATATGCCGTCACCGTAAGATTTTGCTTATCGAAATGCTCGGAAAAGGCATCGAGATTCAACTGCCAAGCCGCCGCGCGGAGATATCCGTTGCCGTCCATTTTAAATACGTTACCCGAGGGTGTTATCGTTTCACGCGTGAGATAGGTCGTATATTCAAGAAATATCCAACCGCTGAACCCGTTATATTCGATCTTGCCCCAAAATCCGTCGATCTCCTTAACGTCAACAATGCTTCCGTTGGGTACGACGGATAACGATTCGGATTGCGTGTTTGCCTCGGCACGAAGATTAAGGTTCGACTTCAATTTGTAAAAGCCGACCTCCTTTTTCGAAAGTATTACCTCGGAATCGGGATAATTTATCGGCATATTGACGTAAAGGATGCCTCTTGCCGCCGCGGTCGCAAACTGCTCCCAGGTATAACGTCTTGTCGAAACGATGCAGGGCTGACTTACAACGCCGTCGCCGCCCGCGTTGCCGTGATAGATAACGATAAAATCCTCGTCCATTGTAAGGATAGAAACCGAATGCCCTGCGGCAAGACGGATATGCGCGCCGGGCGCCGCCTTCATAAGCAGATTTTTAACGCTGTTTGCGGTAACCGCGCCGCTGCTTAAGCTTCCGACCGAATAATAAAGCGATGCGTTCATCGAATGGTCGATAAAGCCGAAGCATTTCCAGAATATCATTCTTGCAAAGGCAAAGCATTGCGCGCCGAGAAGGTCAATTTCACAGCTTTCCTTATAACCCGTCGGGTAATAGCGCATACAGTTGCAGTTGCCGACCGATTGAATACAGTAAGTAGAGTTTGTAGGGTTGTTGTGGCAGGTACAAGCCTTGCCGTTTTTCGAAAAGAAGGTGCCCGGCATATGCTCGGCAAGCGGAAGCGTCGTTTCGCCGACCTCAACGACGGGGCCTGTATATTCGCCCGCAGAGGAGAGGTTAACGCCCATTTCCTGCTGTGCATAAATAACGTCGTGCTTTTTATCGGTTCCGACGGTCGCGATAAATTCCAAATAAAGCGCAAGGCTATCGTTCCAAACCTCGTCGCCGCTTTCTTCAATATATTTATATTGCGGATTTTTTGCCGCCCAACGAATTTGATCTCTGCTTTCGGGAACAAAGCCCTCCATACCGTCGCGCGTAAGGATCGCCTTTTCGCTTCCGTTATTTAAATAAACGGTGCTTCCGCGTTGGTAATAAAGTCCGTCGGCAGTCGCGTAAAGACATTTAATTTCATCGTCAAAGGAATGAAGCGTTTCGAGATTACTCATATCGGCGTCAGCGCGCATAATCGAGCCGCCTCTTACAAAATAAAGCTTTTCTTCAAAGTAATTTAAATATTTCGCATCGGCTTCGGATAGCTGCTTTTCGTTACCGAAGGAATCTGCAAAAAAGGTCTTTCCGTCCTGCGAAAAAACCGTTCCGTCACCGACGTCCACCGCATAACCGCCATAAAGTATGCGGTCGCCGAAATCATAGCCGACAGCATCGTTATCGGTAGTATAAGCGCAGGAAACAAGCGATAAAATTGCGAAAATACCGCACAGAACAAGCGATAGCGCGCGTTTTAACATTAAAATTCCTCCAAAATTCTGCTTCTTTTTTTATGATAACACACCATTCGCCCTTTTTCAACAGTTTTTTCGGTCGGAAAGGTCTTGAAATATGATAAAAAATGTGATAGAATAGCTTGATTATTGAAAAATGGGGTATTTTGCCATGACAAATATTGCTATTCTCGGCTTTGGCACGGTTGGCGGCGGCGTTTACGAGGCTATCTCGCGTTGCAACAAAAAACCGCTGTGCGACGTAAATATTAAATATATTCTTGACCTTCGCACCTTTGAAGGACATCCTCTTGCCGACAGAGTTACCACCGATTTCGACAAGATCATCAATGACGAAAGCGTCAGTATCGTGCTTGAAACGATGGGCGGCGACGGCGTTGCTTACAAATTCAGCCTTGCCGCACTCAAGGCAGGCAAAAACGTCGTTACCTCCAACAAGGCGGTTGTTGATAAATACGGTCGTGAGCTTGAAGCTGTCGCACGTGAAAACGGCGTCGTTTATCTTTATGAAGCAAGCGTCGGCGGCGGTATTCCGATAATCGCACCGCTTAACGAATGCTTCGCGTCCGACGATATTTTGCGCGTTGCAGGTATCCTCAACGGCACCACCAACTATATCCTCACCCACATGCAAAGCGAGGGTAAATCTCTTGCCGAAGCATTGAAGTCGGCGCAGGAATTGGGCTATGCCGAAGCAGACCCCCACGCAGATATCGCAGGTCTTGACTCCGCAAGAAAAATTGCTATCCTTGCAGGTATTGCGTTCGGCAAATATATCTCTTATAACGAGGTTCCTTATATCGAGGGTATCGAAAACGTCACGAGCGAGGATATCGCGCTTGCAGAACAGCTCGGCTGTGTTATCCGTCTTGTAGCGGTTGCCGAAAAGGTCGGCGACAAGGCAAGATTGCTCGTTGCTCCCCACTTGGTCGGCAACAAGAGCCTTTTCCACGCGATAACCGAAGCATTCAACGCGGTAAGCGTTACAGGATCTGCTGTCGGTGAGGTTGTATTCTACGGTCAGGGCGCAGGCGCGCTTCCCACCGCGGCAGCTGTTTGCGGCGATATCGAACGCGTTATAAGCAACCGCTTCGTTTCCACCGTCCGCGAACAGTGCGAAAAGGATTTCATCCTTCAGGATACCGAAAGCGGCAAGTTCATCACCCTCCAAAACGGCAAAAAATACAGATATTTCGAATAATCAAACCGCTAAATTTAAAAGGAGAAGCAAATCGCTTCTCCTTTTTGTGTTTTACGAATAATCTCTATCAATGCGGATAACGCAACGGTATTGCGGATTTTGTGCGGTCACGGCGGTCGATGCGGCGAGCTTCAGCGCATCGGCATCGGTCTTGCAATCGGCAGGAACGGCGATATCGAAAACGACGTTCGTGTGCGTCGGACCGGGAACGATGCGGAAATCGTGCGCCTTTAAATTCTCGTTAAAGTCGCTCAAAACGCTCAAAACGGCGCTTTTTATTTCGTTCAAGCGCGGGTCACGCGTGTTTATCGGGTCCATATGTATAACCGTTTCGATGCCGTAGCTTTTGAATATCTCGATCTCGACGTCATCGATCACGTCGTGAACGAAAAGGATGTCCTCGTCCATCGGCACCTCGGCGTGAAGCGACAAAAAGCGTCTGCCGGGACCGTAATCGTGAAGTATAAGGTCGTGAACGCCGGTTATCGGCTTGTGTGAAAGGATCAGCGATTCAAGCTCGTCGATAAGCTCCTTTTCGGGGCGCATACCCAAAAGCGGCTCGATCGTTTCCTTCGCGGCGCGGTAGCCCGCAAAAAGGATGAAGCCTGCAACAAGCAGACCGATATAGCCGTCGATCATCCAATCGGTGAAATGCATTACCGCAAGCGAGATTAAAACGGCAAGCGTTGCGATTGCATCGCCTATCGAGTCGGAAGCGGTTGCCATCATTGCGGCAGAGCCGATTTTTTTACCGACGGCGCGGTTATAGAAAAACATATAAAGCTTGATAACGACCGAAACGGCAAGAATCACCACCGAGGCAACGCTTAATTCGGTCGGTTGGGGGTCGGTTATCGCATCGACCGACGAGGAAAGAAGCTCGAAGCCCATAACGAAAATGAGCATTGCAACGATAAGGCCCGAAATATATTCAATCCTTCCGTGTCCGAAGGGGTGCTCGGGGTCGGGCTTTTTACCCGCAAGGCGAAATCCGACCATCGTTACGACCGAAGAGCCTGCGTCCGAAATGTTGTTGACCGCATCGGCGGTAACGGCGACCGAGCCTGTAAGAGTGCCGACGAAGATTTTCAGCGCGAACAAAAGCAGGTTCAGAAAAATTCCGACCGCGCCGCACAAAAGCCCGTATTTACGCCTTGTTTCGTCGGATTTCATATCCTTATTCTTTATAAAAACAGAAGCAAGAAACCGAATCATCCTTATCTCCTCACAACGTCAGCAAATTTAAAGGGAATCGCCTTTTTAAGCTCTGAAATATTCATTTCGACCTGTCTGCCTATCTTCCCTGCCGAAAAAATCACCTTTTCCTTTTCCTCGGCGGTAAAATGCACCACCGTTTCGAAAAGCTTTTTCATCCCAACGGGCGAGCATCCGCCGTGGACGTAGCCCGTAAGCGGTAAAAGCTCGGCTTGCTTTATCATCGCGACCGATTTTTCACCCACAGCCGCCGCGGCGCGCTTTAAATCCAATTCACTTGCCGACGGAATAACGAAAACGTAATTCTTCTTCGACGGCGCAACGGTAACGAGCGTTTTGAAAACAACGCTGTCATCGTAGCCGAGCCTTTTTGCTATCTCAACACCCGAAAGCGCAACCTTTGTGTCGTATCCGTGCGCGATATAATCTGCGTTTACGCTGTCGAGTATCCTCATTGCGTTTGTTTTATCTTCTTTTTTCATTTTCTCTTTTTCCAAATAATTACAAAAATTATAACTGCAACCAAAGCTATTCCGCCGATAATAAACGGCAAATAGCTTGTTTTTTCTTCCTCGGCGATTTCGCCGATGCTTTCTTCGGCACTTGCTTCAACCGAGCTTTCGCCTTGTATATCGCGATCGACGTTAACCGTCACCGTTCTTTCGGCAATAACCTCGCCGTTATAAAGTATTTCATAGGTAAAGGTATCGACACCGCTGAACTTTCTGTCGGCGAGATAGGAAAAGGTGTTCGTGCCGTTTACAAGGTTTGCATATCCGTTTTTCGGTGATTGCTTCATTCGATAGGTGCAGTGCCAATCGCCGTTAACACCCGTTTCACCGATTACGCGCTTGTTGTCGGTAACGGTAAGCTCGCTTGTGTATTCCGCGCTCACCTTTTCGGTCGGAAGCGAAAGCGTTCCCTTTATAAATTTATAAGTCGCGTCGTAATACCAACGCAATTCGGGATTTGCCGAAACTGCACAATCGTAAAACACGCCGGGGCCTGCGCCGTTATAATATGCGTGTACCGTGTCGGTCATCAAGCCGTTTTGCGACGCCGAAACAAGATATTGCTCGTAATACTTGCCGAGCGATGCATCCCAACGCACTCCGTCGGCGATTTCCATCTGAACACCGAGCCCCAGCTGCTTTGCGGTCTGCGCGAAATCCTCCATCATTCCCGCAGGGTCGTCCTTTAGGGTATCGTTAAAGGAAAGGTTCGGCTGCATAAGCATCGCATCGAACTTAAATTCGTCGTTCGCATCGATGCCGACCGCCTGATAATAGGGGATCATCACGCATTGAAGACCGCGGTCGCGCATCAATTTTGCCGCATCGCGCGCAAAGTCCCATTCGTAATCGAAGTTTTGTCTTGTAATACCCTCGCTGTTGCAAAAGTAACCCTTAAGCTCGATATTTTGGAAATCCGCCTCGGCAAAACGCTTGTCGACCTCGTCCATAAACCATTTTGTAACGTCAAGAGTGGCTTGGTAATCGTCAATTTTGTCGACCTTTCCGTCGCCGTCGTAATCGCCGAACTCAATATTACCTATCTTCGGATAGGGAATCGTTAAATAAACGCTCGTTTTATAGCCGTCATCAAGCTTGAGCGTTTTTTTCATTTCGGCGGTCGCCTCGTCAAGCGCAAACAAATTGAAATCGGGATGGAAATAGTTATCGAGAAGCGTCACCCAATCGGACATAACCGTCTGTCCGCCCGAAATGGTAAGGTTTCCGCCCGACGGACATTTTCCCTGAAGCGTTAAAAACATTACCGCGTCAAACATCGTGTCGGCAATCTTTTTGTCGCCGTCGCGGTAGGCTATATAATATAGGAAGGATTCCTTTGTGTTATTGACAAGTATTTCATTATCGGGCGAATAGCCAGCGTGGAAGCAAACTATATCGTGAACACCGCCGAGCGCATCGCGCGAAAGATATTCACCCTTGCCCTTTTCAATAATATCGCAAAATTCGGTCGGCGGAGTAAGGCTCGAGCCTCGGCTTCCGTAAATTTCAAGCTCGTCGATAAAGGTGTTAACGGTCACGTCGAAGCTGAGCGCAACGAATCTTGCCGCAATCGGCTTGAAGCTCATTTCATATTTCGCTATCTCGGTATTGTTTGTGCGAGAGGGCAAAAAGGGCGATTCGTTTCCGCTTAAATTTTCAACGCGCGAGAAATTTTCGCCGTCCTGCGAAACGAAAACCTCGATTTTTTTGGGGCTGACGACACCTGCTTGGCTGTTTTGCAAAAATCTCGTTACAATCTTATCGACCGTGCAATTTTCACCAAGGTCGATTTTTAAAACTCTGCCCGTCGCGCGGTAGAATTTCGCCCAGGCGGCATCGCCGAAA
The DNA here is from genome assembly GCA_045651785.1 of Eubacteriales bacterium. Lineage (GTDB taxonomy): Bacteria > Bacillota > Clostridia > Oscillospirales > CAG-382 > Coliplasma. Next base: position 17,153 of record JAZRTE010000100.1, read on the forward strand.
TCAGCCCTGCCGTATTTTCCGTCGGTAAGAATCTTTGAAGTAAAGCGGTCCATCTCGGCATAGCTTTTGCCGTTGGCAATATGGCTTTCGGCGGTCACGTCCCTGCCAAGCGCAAGGTTTTCGCTATCAGCAAAAGCAAAAACACCGAAAACATTCATAAAAAACGCGATTAAAATGACTGCCGTCCAAATACGTTTCATAAGAAAAAGCTCCTTTTTTACCGATTCCTCTTAAATTATAATATCTTTACCGTAAATATGTCAAGATTTTTTGATATTTTAACAAAATACTCTTGCAAAGCGTAAAAATTCATTATATAATAAGGTAACGCACTAACAGAAAAACAAGGAGTCTTTTTATTATGAGCATTAACATCGATTATTACGGTGATTTTTCGGTCGATAAGTCCGAACCCGTTAATTATCCGATCTCTTCTGAACGTGTTAATCTTATTTTTGGTAAAAAACAAAAAATCAAAAATTTTGAATTGATAGAAAAAAACCATCAAACCGAATGGTTCAATACTCCCGCGGAAAGCCCCAAGCTTACCGACGGTATCTTTGCTACCGAGGCTGATTGCAACGACGAAGCGTTTTTCCACTTCACCGCAGGCTCTGCAAGAAGCATTATGTACGACCTCGGCGCGGTTTGCGCGGTTGACGGCGCAAAGCTCAGCATCCTCCGGCAGGACGTTACGGGTGTAAGCGCACCGCCCAGAGTCAGCATCTATCTTTCCGAAAACGGCGACGATTGGCAAAAAGCGGGCGAGATTACCGAAATTTATGCCGATAGCAAGGCGGCTATCATCCGTAAAGCAATTGATTTTGACAAGAAATATAAGGCAAGATATGCAAAGTTCAGCTTCGTTATGACCTCGCACATCTGGATCGATCAGCTTGAGCTTTTAGGCTGTACCGATATTACCGGCGCGTGTGAAATAACCGCCGAGCCTGAACAGGAAACCGATTTTCCCGATAAATATGCTTCCACCGAAGCATTGGGCGCAAAGGACGTGCTTTTGGCTTACTTCTGCCACGAAAGCAAGAAGCCCATCACCAAAGAAATCTTCCTCCCCCACGTTGCTTATATGGAAAACGGCGAAATTAAGGATACCCTTTTCGACGGCTTCCTTTTCCTCCCCTACGTCGCATTCCTTTACGATAAATACACCAAGCGTCCTCTTAAAAAGGAAAGCTGGCAATATTATATCGACCAGCAATATATCGCAGACGGCAATATGGACGCGCTTGATCAGGCGGCGGCAGAGGTCGGCGAAAAGCTGGGTATGCCCGATTACAAGGTCAGCGTTTATCTTTCCATCCTCTATCCCGTTACCGAGGTTACCGAATTCGGCGAGGTAGACGGCAAAAACCTTGATTTCACCAAGCTCGAGGACCGCAAGGCAGGTCTTAAATGGCTTATCGACGAGCAATACAGAAGATTCGTGGAAAAGAACTACAAGCATCTTGAATTAAAGGGCTATTATTGGTTCACCGAGGAGATCAATTATTCCGATAACCAACTCATCGAGCTTTTGCATTACACCACCGATTACGTGCGCGATATGGGTCTTATCACAACTTGGATACCTTATTTCCACGCTTCGGGCTATAACGATTGGCAAAATTTGGGCTTCGACGTCGTTTGCTATCAGCCTAACTACGCCTTCAACCAAGCCGTTCCCGATTCGCGACTTTTCAACGCGGCGGCAACCGCAAAGCTGCACGGTATGTGCATCGAGCTTGAGGTAGGCGGTACTCAGCCTTGGAATATCGAACGAATCAAGAAATATTACGCCGCAGGTGCGCTTACCGGATATATGAAGGATGCCGCGCACATGTATTATCAGGGCGGCGTTCCCGACGTTTATTATTACGCATATAAATCCGAAGATCCCGATCTTCACTCGGTTTACACCGACACCTATCGCTTTATCAAGGGTACTTTTGACCCCAACGAAATTGAATTTAATTTGGAGGACTGAATAAAATGATCGAAAAAGTAAAAGACGCAAACACCGACAAGCTCGCGGCCGCTATCGTTAGCGTTCGCTCTGTTGAGGAAGCATACCGTTTCCTTTCCGATCTTTGCACCATCAGCGAAATTACCGAAATGAGCAAAAGACTCACCGCGGCAGAAATGCTCCGTGACGGCAACACCTATAACGAAATTGCCGAAAAAACTCACCTCTCCACCGCAACCATCACCCGTGTAAACCGCGCTCTCCGTTACGGCAGCGACGGCTATTCGATGGTTCTCGACCGCATTTCTGAATGAGCTTTGCTGCGCTGGCGGAAATTTATGACCGCATAAACGGCGAAGCGTACCGACCTTATGCAGATATGCTTGAAGAAGCATTTAAATTATCCGATATCGAAGTTAAGGAAGTACTTGACCTCGGTTGCGGCACGGGCGGAATAACCGCGTTGCTTGCCGACAGAGGTTACGATATGATCGGGCTTGACATTTCACCCGATATGCTCAATATTGCGCGGGAGCGCAATTACGGCAAAAACACCCTGCTTTTGTGTCAGGATATGTGCGAATTCGAGCTTTACGGAACGGTTCAAGCGATTTATTCCTCGTTTGACTGTCTGAATTATATCGTTAAGAACAAAGACCTCAAGCAGGTCTTTGTTTTGGCGCGCAATTATCTTGAAGCGGGCGGTCTTTTTATCTTCGACGTGAACACCCGTTTCAGATATACCGACGTGTTCGACGGTAACAGCTTCGTTTATGAATTTGAAGACGGCGTTTTTGCCGTCTGGCGCAACGCGTTCGACGAAAAAAAGGATATTTGCGAGTTTGAAATCGACGTATTCTTTGAAGCCGACGACGGACTTTATGAACGCGCGTGCGAAACGCAAACCCAAAAATATCACACCCACGAGGAAATAATGGGATGTGCAGACGGATTTGCACTTATTTCGCGCACGGGCGGAAAGGGCTTTGACGGCTGCAAGGAAAACGAAAAGGAATATTACGTTTTCAAAAAACTTTAAGTAAGGTGTTTTTTATGAAAATATCCGAAATTTTAAAATCGAAGGAAATAACCGTCTCCTGCGAGATTTTTCCGCCGAAATTAGGCGCGGAATTGGCGCAAAGCCGCAAAATCGTTTCGGAAATGGCGGCATTGAAGCCCGATTTTATCTCCGTAACCTACGGTGCGGCGGGCTCGACCGCGCAATTCACCGCCGAGCTTGCCGAGGAGGTTGAAAATTGCGGTATCGCGTCGCTTGCCCACGTGACCTGCGTTTCCTCCGACGAGGAATCGTTAAAGGCATACCTCGAATCGCTTAAAACAAACGGTATTCAAAACATCCTCGCGTTGCGCGGCGATATGCCCGTCGGACGCGAGCCGAAAAGAGTCTATCCCCACGCAAGCGACCTTGCAAGGGCGATAAAGGAAATGGGCGATTTTTGTGTCGGCGGCGCTTGCTATCCCGAGGGACACCCCGAGGCGAAAAGCGTTTCGGCAGATATCGACGCCTTGAAGATAAAGGCGGAAAGCGGTTGCGAATTTTTCACAACGCAAATGTTTTTCGATAACGATATTATGTATTCGTTTATGACGAAATTCCAGCGCAAGGGCATAAATATCCCCGTAATTGCGGGTATTATGCCGATAACCAACGCGCGTCAGCTTGTAAGAAGCGCATCGCTTTCGGGCACGACCGTGCCGAGAAGACTGCGCGAAATTGTCGAACGCTTCGGCGAAAAGCCCGAAGCGATGAGGCAGGCAGGCATTATTTACGCCACCGAGCAGATAATCGACCTTATCGCAAACGGCGTTAACAACATCCATATTTATGCAATGAACAAGCCCGACGTCGCGTCGGAGATACTTTCGAATATTTCGGAGATCATAAAATGAGTATTCTTGAACTTTTCGGGAAAAAGGCGTTGGTTTTCGACGGCGCAATGGGTACGATGCTCCAAGCGCGCGGCTTGAAGGCAGGTCAGCTTCCCGAAACGCTTAACCGTTTGTCGCCCGAAGCGGTGCTCGACGTACACCGCGCATACATAAATGCAGGCGCAGACGTAATTTCAACAAACTCCTTCGGCGCAAACGCAATCAAGCTTGCCCCCTATGGCTTGGACAGCGAAAGCGAGGTATTCCTTGCCGTATCGCTTGCAAAGCAGGCGGCAAACGAATCCGACCGCAAAATTTTCGTCGCCGCGGACATAGGACCTACCGGTAAATTAATGCCCCCTTTGGGTGATTTTTCGTTTGAAGAAGCGGTAAATGCCTTTAAGGGTGCCGTTATCGGCGCGCAAAAGGCAGGCGCTGACCTTATTTTCTTTGAAACCTTTCAAGACCTTTACGAATGCAAGGCGGCAATCACCGCCGCAAAGGAAAATTCCGACCTCCCGATTGCGGTTTCGCTTACCTTTGACGAAAACCGACGTACCTTAACGGGCGCGGATGCCCAAACGGTCGCATTTTACCTCTCGTCGGTCGGTGCGGATATTATCGGCATAAACTGCGGATTGGGCCCCGATGCAATGGAGCCGATAGCTATCGAGCTTGCAAGCTTCGGCATACCGATGATAGTCAACGCAAACGCAGGCTTGCCTAAAATCGCAGACGACGGAAGCACCTATTTCGATATCGAGCCGTCGCGCTTTACCTCGTTTGCAAACAGCTTGTATGAAAACGGAGTTGCCGCCGTCGGCGGATGTTGCGGTACGAATCCCGAATATATTAAATGCGTATCTATTGCCGCAAGGGATAAAAAAGTAAATCTTCGCCCAAGAAAAATTCTGCCCGCAGTTTGCTCGGGCACACGTCTTTACACCTTGGGCAGTAAATGTGCCATTGTCGGCGAGCGCCTCAACCCGACGGGCAAATCGAAGCTTAAAGAGGCTTTGCGAAACAAAAATCTCGATTACCTTTGCAACGAGGCGGTTGCTCAACAGGCATCCGATGCCGATATTCTCGACGTAAACGTCGGTATCCCCGAAATTGACGAAAGCGAAATGCTTACCAAGGCGGTGCTTGCGGTGCAAACCGTAACCGACCTGCCGCTTCAGCTCGATTCGGCGGATGCAAGGGCGTTGACTCTTGCCGCAAGAAATTACAACGGCGTGCCGATAATCAACTCGGTCAACGGCAAGGACGAATGTCTTGATTCGATACTTCCGATAGTAAAAAGCTGCGGCGGTATGTGCGTTGCGCTTCTGCTTGACGAAAACGGCATTCCCGATACCGCATCGGGCAGACTTTCGATTGCCGAAAAGATAATAAAACGCGCAAAGGAATTTGGAATCGACGAAAAGCGTTTCCTTTTCGATGCGCTTACAATGACGGTCGCAACCGACGAAAAAAGCGGTGAAAAAACGCTTGAATGCGTTCAAAAGCTGACCGAAAAAGGTCTTTACACAACACTCGGCGTTTCGAATATCTCGTTCGGTATGCGAAACCGAGAAGAAATCAACGCATCCTTCCTCGGCGCGGCGATTGCGCGTGGACTGACCGCCGCAATTATGAATCCGTCGAGCGAAAGTATGAAATTGGTTCTTGCCCAAGAAGCTCCAAGCCGAGATTTTACTTATGAAAAGGAACCGACGGGCGAATCCGAAGCTTCAAGCGCAAAAAAGGAATTTACGCTGTTCGATGCGGTTTATTTGGGACTTTCGGCAAAGGCTTACGAGCTTGCTTCCGTTGCGCTTAAAACGAAAAAACCGCTTGAGGTAATAGAAACCGACCTTATACCTGCGCTCAACGCGCTCGGCGAAGGGTATGAAAGCAAAAAAATCTTTCTTCCCCGTCTGCTCGGCGGCGCGGAAGCGGCAAAATCGGCGTTTAAGGCGGTAAATCAGGCGATGTCGTCGGCAGGCGATAGGAAAAACGGAATGAAGGTCGTTTTCGCAACGGTACACGGCGATATCCACGACATCGGTAAAAATATCGTTGTAACTCTCCTTTCAAACTACGGCTTTACCGTCGTCGACCTCGGCAAGGACGTGCCGCCCCAAGCAATACTTGAAGCCGTAAAGGAGCATAAAGCCTCCCTTTTGGGGCTTTCGGCATTGATGACGACGACCGTACCCGCAATGGTCGAAACTGTGCGTCTTGTGCGCGAAAGCTGTCCCGAAACCAAAATAATGGTCGGCGGCGCAGTGCTTACCAAGGAATACGCTGAAACGATGGGCGCCGACTTTTTCGGAATCGACGCGATGACGGCGGTGAGGTACGCGCAAAGCATCGACAATTAAAAGCTCTACTTTTACAAAAAAACCATTGCAATTTAAGGATTTCTTTGATATAATTACGTTGAAGAAGAAGGCGGTTATTTAAACCGCGCAAAACAAAGAAATAATAATGCAGGAGAAAATAAAATGAAAGCTATTGTTAACGGCAAAATCATTTTGAAGGACCGCATTGTTGAAGGAAGCGCGCTTCTTTACAGCAATGTGATCGAAGGTATCGTTCCGGCAGACAAGCTTCCCGAAGGCGTTGAAGTTATCGACGCAAAGGGCGGATACGTTGCTCCCGGTCTTATCGATATCCACATTCACGGCTACCTCGGAAAAGACGTTTGCGACGGCGAAGAGGAAAGCATCCGCACCATTTCCAAGGGCTTGCTTGCAAACGGTGTTACCGGCTATCTTCCCACCACCATGACCGTTGATATGAAGGTCATCAAAAAGGCTCTTGAGGTTTGCAGAGCTCTTAAGGAAGAAAGTAAGACTTGGGAAGGCTCGGCTATTCTCGGCGTACACGCCGAAGGTCCCTTCATCAGCGCGGCTAAAAAAGGCGCTCAGGACCCCAAATACATCCTCAAGCCCGATGCTAAATTCGTTAAGGAATATGCGGATATCATCAGCATCATCTCGCTCGCTCCCGAAGAAGATGACAACTTTGAAGCAATCAAAGAAATCCGCCGCGATACCGACGTTATTATGTCGATCGGCCACACCAGCGCTGACTATGCAACCGCTATGAAGTCGACCGAGGTTGGTATGCGCCACGTTACCCACCTTTTCAACGCAATGACCGCGCTCGGCCACCGTGCACCCGGCGTTGTTACCGCTGCTCTTAACAGCGACGTTTCCTGCGAGCTTATCGTTGACGCGTTCCACGTTGACCCCGTTCTTTACGATATGCTCTTTAAGATCAAGGGCAGAAAGCTCTGCTTCATCTCCGACTGTCTCCCTGCAGGCGGACTTCCCGAAGGTGAATATACCCTCGGCGGCACCAAGATTATCTATCGCGGTATCGTTTGCCGACTCGAAGACGGCACCGTTGCAGGCTCTGTTCTCCACCTCAACAAGGGTGTTTGGAACGTATATACCAACTCCTCTATTCCTTTGTGGGAATGCGTTAACGGCGCATCGCTCAACCCTGCAACCACTCTCGGCATCGACGACAAGAAGGGCTCGATCGAGGTTGGTAAGGATGCAGACATCATCATCACTGATAATGAATTTAACGTAGAAAAAACCATCATCGGAGGTAATACCAAATATGAAGCTTAAGGTAAATGCAAAACTCGACCCCCAATTTGCTCCTCTTTCGGTAGTTTGCCGCGAAATGCGCGAAGCTACCAAGGAAAACGGACAGGACCTTGTTATCGCAGTTGAAAGAAACAAGGGCTATATCACCACCTACAAGACCCGCGTTTTCGTTGACGGCACCGGCCACGACGAAGAAAACTTTGATTTCGTTGAAAGAATGGTCAAAGCACTCCTTTGGGTTGCAGGCGGCTTTAAGGTAATTATCGCAGGTAGCGAAGTTATCGGTAACAAGATCAAGGAAGCATACTCCGATGGCGGCTCGCGTGATTTCGACGTTCACTTTATGGAACGCGTTTACGAACGCCCCTTTGAAGTTGTAATTTGTCCTATCGAAGAAGCTCCCGAAGACGTTTCCGGCGCAGCTCCCGTTGGCCGTCACCTCGACGGTTGCCGTATCGGTTTCGATGCAGGCGGAAGTGACAGAAAGGTTTCCGCTGTTATCAACGGCGAATCCGTTTACTCCGAAGAAGTTGTATGGTTCCCCAAGATCACAGAAGATCCCAACTACCACTACAACGGAATTCTTGAAGCGATGAAGACAGCTGCTTCCCATATGCCCAGAGTTGACGCTAT
>JAZRTE010000101.1:0-19018 GCA_045651785.1 Eubacteriales bacterium
GCAACATCTCAATTCTAAAATTATACTGTAGGTTGAATTTATGAAAAGAATATTATCTATTGTATTAATGTCGCTTATTATAGTTTCGTCGATCATTGCTTGTTCCAACGAAACCGACAGCGTTGTAAGCTCGGTAGTTGATAACGTATCGGAAGATAGCCGAGTAATTACAGATGAAACGTCTGCGGATTCAAGTGATTATGAAAGCGTTTCTTCGGAATCGTCATTAATCGAATCCGATCATTCGTCGAAAAACGATGCTTCAAATGATATTTCGGAAGATTCTTCGGATGCTACGGAAGAATCTTATGAGATTTCTGTTGAGTCAGATGTAGATATTGACGATACATCTGACGACGTGTCCGTCGAAACATCGGATGATACATCGGAACCGGAAAATCCCAATATAAACGAGAACAAAGAAATCGTTTCTTTGTTCGACAGTTCCGATCTGAATAACTATGCGTCGCCGTTCCTTCCTTCGTTTGCGCCGTTTTCTCTGTACGATACTACACTGTTTTCCGATTCGGTAATAACTTCGGTTTCCTTTCCTTTCGATTCGCTTGCGAGTGGATATACGGTCGATTCGGATAAACTGTATATGCCGATCTATGTTGTTAAATCGAACTTTACAACAGCGAAAAGCGAATGTACGGTTGAAAACGGTAAAAAGATCGTTTTAGACTTTACCGGTAAGCTGTCAAACATTAAGCGCGGCGATTGGCTTACTGTTGACGATCTCGAAATTAAGGTTGCACCAGACGAAACGCTTGCTTTCGGTGATACCGATATGGCAGTGCTTCCGATGTTCTTGCGCGACAATGGTACTTATGGCTTTTGGAACAGAATTTTCGGTGAAAAGGGCGGCAACAATCATTCGTTGATATTCAAAATCCATGGATATAAAAATAACAGCGGCGATAGCGAAATCGAAGACGACGGGAAAAAGTATATCTCCTTCCTCGGCGACAGTATATCGACTTACAGTGGTTGGTCAAACAATACGTCGCATAATAATTCGATTGGCGGTAATGCGGTTTGGTATCCGAATAACAATTATGCAGGTGCCAATCTTGCGGTTCAAGATGCCTGGTGGTATAAGGTCGCAAACCAAATAGGTTATGAGATAGCGGTTAATAATTCTTGGTCAGGTTCTGTTGTAAATAACGTGCAAACCTACAACGTACGTGCCAAAAACCTTCACAACACATTAAGCGGTGCAAAGCCGGACATCGTTGTAATATTTATGGGTGTTAACGATTATGCTGCAGGGGCGACCGTGGGAAATTATGACGGCAAGAGCGATCCTCCCGTTAACCCAACCAATTTCAGCGAAGCGTACGGAAGAACTATCAAAAATATATTGGATAAATATGAAGGGGTTGAGGTTTATTGCTGTACGTTCTTACCTGATAGAAAACGTTTTTCCGGTTCTAACAATACGCAGGGAATCGATGAATCTTCATATAACGATGCAATAAGAACCATTGCGGCAAATATGGGAGTTAATTTGATCGACCTTTATAATAACAGCGGAATTACTCCTTCAAATATCTCTCAATTTACCGTAGATAAGCTTCATCCCAATAAAAACGGTATGGAAAAGGTTGCTAAAACCATTATCGATGTTATTAAAAAACGATAAGTAATTTTATAAATAAAGAAATGCCGCCGTTGTGGGCATTTCTTTATTTATATTCATCCGGTAAAAATTCTAAAGGAATATATTCATAGAGCGTTGAAAGCAACGCTTCTTTTGAAAATTTGCCGCCTACAAGCGTTGATTTATGAGATTTTTCATAAACGCAAACACCGTGTGTTGCGGCTATCTCTTCAGTATAATTGGACAGATAGTAAATCTCAAAATCTCTGTAACCCGTGTCATTTGAAGCGACTCTGCTTTTCTTAACATAATGAGTAACTATTGGAATGAATACGGGAGAATCGATGTATATCTCATCGGTATTAAGGTCTTTTACAATTTCGAGCGAAAGCATACCGGCAAGCATATTGCTGCCCGAAACCATACCTGAAATAAAATTCCCCAAGGAATATACAACCAAAGTTTTATTGCCGTTTTCGTGAGTCATCCATTCCATTGGTTGAATAACGTGCGGATGCATACCAAGGACCAAATCGACACCCAGCTCATTCATAAACTTGGCATAATCCTTTTGCTCGCTATTGGGATTAAAGGCATTTTCGTGACCCCAATGGCAGGAAACGATAATGACATCTGAAACTTCTTTTGCTATAGCAACTTGCTCTCTGACGAGATCTTTGTTAAAATAAGGAATTATATATTCGCTGTCACTTGGTGTCCTTAATCCGTTAGTGCCATAGGTGTATGCGAGAAAGGCAATTTTAATGCCGTTTTTATCGATTACTATAATGTCTTTTGCAGATTCTTTTGTCGGATAATATCCGATAACCTCAGCACCTAACGAAGCAAAGGTTTTGCTGCAATGTTCAAGATATTCAGTGTTGTTTGAGTCAAGCATATGATTGTGCGCAACATTAATTACGTCAAACCCAAGGTCGATTACTGTATCCGCTACTGCCATAGGTGAGTTGAAACGCGGATATCCGATAATCTTTCCTCCCGAACCTCCGGTTAAGGTTTCCTGGTTTAAATATGAAATGTCTGCAGCTTCGATTATATCTGCAACATTCTTGTATATTTGATTGAAATCATACTCTGCATTATGAAGATCGGAATAATCTGGTGCCTTTTCATTTGTGCGCGCCGCGCGTTCAAGAGCATCATAGAAAACTGACGGGTGAATAATATTGTCGGGGCAGGCGAGAAAGCTTGTACGCAGTTCTGTCGGCGTCTCACTTGATTCTTCCGAAGTATCGATGTATTCGCTCGATTCATCGATGTCGCTTTGTTCGTTTATAGGTTCGGAATTTTCCGAATTTTCATGTGGGACTCCAATTTCGGAAGAGCTAAGTACTGATATTTCGGACGAATTGTTATCGATATAGTTGTTGTCACAAGAGCAACAAATTATTATCAATAGAGTGACTAATATATAAATTAATTTGTTTTTGTACAATCTAATCATATAATGCTCCTTAATATATAACGATAAAACCATTATATTCTTTTTACATTAATTTTCAAGTATTTATTTAAGCTTTGTTCACATAACAGTAACGCTCAAATGCTTGACATAATGGTAAAAAAATACTATAATGTAGTCAATTATGAATATCAGGAGTCTGAAATATGAAACGCATTATAGTGACAATTCTATTATCGATTATAGTGTTATCGTGCCTTCCCTTAACCGCGTTCGCCGCATCATCGGAGATGCTTTGCGGTGTTGTTGTGTTTGATAATAATGATGCAGATACAGTTACTATTGACGGTGTTGATTTTAAAGCATCAACCGATTTTGAGTTTACTGCTCATATTAAGGTTTCTGACTCCGGTAACGCATTGAGCCAAATACAGCTTAACGGAAAGAAGCTTGTTAATCTCGTCGACGGCGAAAACGTTGTTTCTATTAAAACAACCGAACTTATCGACGGCGAAAATGAGCTTCGCATCGTTCTCGGCGCAGGTAATGCTCTGTATAACGAAAATATTGTCTACGGAAAAGTAAATATCGATGATATTGTTGTTGAAAAAGTAAGCTTCGAAGGTATCGGCTTTACAGCTCCCAAATCGGCTAATTACTATCTTCCGATTGTCGGCTCAGCAGGAGTAACCAAAAAATCTGTTGAATATAAAGACGGAATTTCGGTTGGCGACGGTTGGATTGCCGACACCGGACTCGGCGGCAGCACTCCTAACGCTCCGGTGTTTGTCGGATACGTCTTTGATTATTCAAAGGATAACGGAATATTTGTCATTGATACCACGACGATTAATGATGGTGTTCACACTGCTCAGTTTAAGAAGAACGGCACTGTCGTTTCCGAAAAAAATATAACCGTTGACAACAGTGCACCCGTTGTTGATTTTTCTGTCAGAGACGGTGCTTTGGTATCCAAGCTTCAAAAGGTGTCCTTTTCTGTAAGCGATATTTCTACAGTTAAGACAACTCTTTTTGTTGACGGCAAGAAGGCCGTTTCTATCAACCCCAAGAAGCTTTCGTACGGTAAGCATGTAGCTGTTGTTACTGCGATCGACGCTATGGGTAATAAATCTATCAATACACTGCGTTTTGAAGTTACCGAAAAGCTTTATTACGTCGAATTTTTTGAAAAAAACCTTAATATTTCTGTTCTCGGAAACGGTAAAATTTATTCAGGACAATTACTTAAAGACATACGAATGTTTGAAAACCGCTACGGCGCTTTAAATCAAACCTTTTTAAGATCCGAGGATGAGGTTCTCATTTCGTTTGACGATAAAGCCGAGCTCGTTACAAAATCTCTTGGCGATAGTGTGCCGTATCAATCATTCGTTGTTAACGTAGATGGGGTAAAAGACGATAAGGTCTTGGTTTCTTATAGCGGCACAACCGGCAACGGAAGCAATATTTGCCTGAAAGCTTGGAATTATAAAACATCTGCATGGGATATGATTGCATCCGTTAAGAGCGGCGATTCGGTTTCTGTTTACGTTTCGCTTGAAGATTATGCCTATAAAAAGAAAATGCGCATAAATGCTATGCCCGAAGTTGTTTTTAACGGAAGCGATACGCTTCTTTGGAATTCGGACACGCAGTATTATTCTCGATTTGCCGATCTTAATGAGTTTTATTATAAGATAAACGAATATGCGGTAGAGCAATATAAAAAGGGCAATATCGGTTATTACGTTCACACGGGCGACCTTGTTGATCAAACCGACGTTGGCGACGATATCGCACACGCTGAATTTAAGGTAGCATCAAAAGCTCAAAAGATACTTGACGATGCTATGGTCCCCAACGGTGTTGTTTCCGGCAACCACGACGTTTTGCACACCAGTGGGAACTACGATTATTATTGGAAATACTTCGGCGAGGAAAGATATAAGGATTTTGATTGGTACGGCGGAAGTCTTAACAATAATATGCATCATTACGATCTGATCTCTCTTGGCTCGTATGATTTTGTTTTCCTTTATATCGGCAATCAAAAAGAAACTGATGAAGAATTTATAGCTTGGGCAAATAACGTGTGCAAGGCATATCCCACAAGAAACGTCATTCTTTGTACGCATGAATATTTGCTTCCTTCGGGCGCTTATTCCGGCGACCGTGCCGAAGTAATTTGGGACAAGATCGTTGTTCCTAATGAAAACGTTAAAATGATTCTTTGCGGACACAATGAGGGTGTTTGCGATCAGCTTAAGCAGGTTGGAAATACCGACAGATACGTACTCGAAATACTGGCGGATTATCAGTTTGCCGAATTGGGCGTAGGACCTCAACACGTTTTGAACGGTTGCACCTGCGACGGTGAAGGTTATGTACGTTTGATGACCTTTAATGACGCGGGACAAGTTATTTCAAAAACCTATTCGCCTATGGCGGCCCAGTTTGGACAAGATCCCAATAATTTTTACCCGTCATATTCAGATAGCTTTGTTTACGATCTTGATATGATGCGTGCCGACCGTTCTATTTGTACAAGCTCGTTCAACGTTATGCATAATCCCGAATTTGTTGGTAACGTCGGTGATGCTGACATGAGCCTTAAGGGATGCGAGGCATTCTTTGCAGAGGTAGAATATTCTGATGCAAAGAATATATCGGAAATTTTCGTTCTGCACGAATACGAGGTTGATTATGACCCCGACGAAGTTCCCGAATATAAAGAAAACGCAACTGATCGAATTGAAGTTACCGGTTATGATTTCGTAAGCGAAAACTTCAGAATGAACGAAGCGAATAAATTCCCGAGCGAGGAATTTATTGATCTCGGCATTAATTTGTTGCCGGACAAGATCAATTTGCTTAAAAGAACTTCCGGAACCAATGATTTTGAAGTATCGATAACCGAAGACGGTTCTGTTTCTATTTTTAACAAAGCCGCTGATTCTAACGGAACCTGGATAACAATGGGTTATAATATTTACCGCAAAAACATCAATGATCCGAATTTTGATCTTGAGGTAAACGGTTCCGATCAGGTCGTTGTTGACCTTGATAAATATGACCGCTTGTATTTCGGCGTATCCGCTGATAAGAATGCAAAATGGAATATTCAAGTAAACTTTTCGGGATATTCGTTAAATTTCTCTCAAACCAAGGAAGTGGCGGCAAAATTCGGATATGTTAATAGCGCTCCGAGTGATATTAAGGGCACTTGGAACGGTTTTATTGATCTTTCGGAATTTGTTAGCGGCAAAAAAGTAATTACAAGCATTTATATTACAAATGCTACAAGCGGCGAAGTTGTAGAATTCGACTATCTGTTCATCGGAAGATCCGATGCAGGCGCTGTTAGATTTATAACTGACAAAAACAAGGTTGTAACTTACGAAAACGTAGTTGGCGGTTCGGTTGCGCTTCCCGGTAACCCCTTTAAGACCGGTTACGAATTTCTTGGTTGGTATAATGCAAAAGAGGGCGGCGAAAAAGTTACGGGTCCGGTTTCCGTATCGAAGGAAATCACCGAAATTTATGCTCGGTTTGCTGAAAAGCAATATAAGGACCGCGAAATTTCAACAAGTAATACCGAAATTAACCTTGAGAGACCCGCTTACGGAAAGATGGTCTTTGTAGGCGCAAGTCTTTCCATAATGTTTATCGTGGTTATAGTTTTGTTGATAAAAATCAAAAAGACAAAAAAATAAAGCGGAGTAAAATATGAAAAAACTGATTACTTGCTTGTTTTTCATTATAATTTTATCGTCGAGCTTAATATCTGCTTCTGCTGAATACGAAGCCGATGCAAAGCTTAATGTTTCGTATTGCTTTGACGGGCAGAACGTTGTGATCACTGCGTATTTCACTGATATAAAGGTTAAGGACGGTATTATCAGTGTTGAATACGATATTAAATATGACCACAATAAATTTGAACTTGTACAAATCGATCATATTGTACCGGAAAGATGGGAAGCTCTGTTAATCGAAGAATCCGTTGAGAATTTTTCCATGCAGCGGTCTGAAGGTGTGTACCGCTGGGGATACGCAGTCGTCGCTTTGGGCGAAGGTGCAAAGGGTGACAGAGAACTTGGCTTTGTAGCAGAATTTAAACCGATCGGTACAATTGAAGGTGATATTAAAATCAGTTATTCCGACCTTAGAGGTGAAGTTGTAGAGAACGGAAAAACTGTTGAATTTTTACGGTTATCATCAAATTCCGCAAAGATAACCTTTGATTCTACTAATTCAGAAAATACAAAGCTTTTCTACTCGAATGTTGATGCAGATTTGTATAATCAGAATAATCGTTATTATGAGGTTGAAAATATAACGATTAACGAGGCTCGTCCTGCAAATGATATTAATTACATTTATTTATATTTATCATTTGCGGCTATTGCTATCATTTTAGTTGTTACTGTTCTGTTGATCGTTTACATATTTGCGAAATCTAAAAGAGGTTGATTTTATGTTGAAATTCATTCGCGAAAATTCCAAATTGATCGTTAAGTTTATGATGACACATCTTGTTATGTCAATTCTTGGCTTAATGGTCGGGCTTGCTATCCTTACTTTAGAAGAAGGTTCGGGCGGTTTTAGTGTTATCGCAATAGTAGCAAGTTTATTTACGGTTGGTTTTCTTTGCTTTATGCATTACGACGACGCTTTCTTTGCGGGCGTAAAAGAGGGAATCAAGCACCGAGCGGAAGGAACAAAGCCTGACGTTTTAAAGGGATTAAAGATCGCTCTTATAGGATACTCTCCTGTAATTTTGATTGGCATTGCCGTGATTATCGTAATGCTGGTAACCCCTGCGGGTGAAGACCATACACCTATTCCTTTGCTTCTGTTTTATGCTTGCCAAGGTAGTTTCTTATGCCTTTATAAACTTTTGGACTACATTGGCATTATCGGTTACGTAATAGTAACCTTGTTACCCTCGATTATAGCAAGTCTTCTCGGATATGCAATCGGATGCAAGGATAAAACGATCCGCGGCATTTTCGGTATGGCAGTAAAACCGCCTTTTGATGGTCCACTTGAACGTAAACCCAAAAACAAAGAATAATACGTATAGTGATAAGTTAGATCGCATATAGATTTACAAATTAGTTTTGTGAGGTTTATATGCGTTTTAACATTTATAAAGAAGCGCGCTTGAGCTTGGTGATTTTGTCTTTGGTTCTTTTGGTTACCTTGTTGTTTTACTTTTTCGCTACGATGTTTACCTCTATGGGCTATAAAGGATTACGGACGGATAAGGTAATTGATAATGTTTCAGTAAAAATGCCCATTGTAATTATTGATGCAGGTCATGGCGGAGAGGATCCGGGCGCTGTTTCAAATGGCTTAATTGAAAAGGAGCTTAATCTTGAAATCGCAAAGCTACTTAATGAGCTTTTGTCTTCTAACGGTTATCAAACCTATTTGACACGGTCGGACGATAGGCTTCTTTACGCTAACGGCGAAGAAGATCGTAAAAAATATTATGACGTTAGAAACAGAGAAAAGATCGCCAACGGTTTTGACAATGCAATTTTTATAAGTGTTCATATGAACAAATTCCCTGCGGAATACTGCAAGGGTTTGCAATCGTTTTATAATGGCAGCAATGAAGAGGGAAGACGTCTTGCCGAATGTATACAAGATAATATAAAACATCTTCAAAAAGATAACAAACGTGTTGTTGCCGATTCTAAAAACACAATCTATTTGCTTGAAAAATTAAAAATGCCCGCGACACTCGTAGAATGCGGATTTATTTCGAACGAGTACGAGGCCGGTTTGTTAAAGAATTCTGATTACAAAGCCGTATTAACAATGTCAATTTATTGCGGTATTGCTAAATATTTGGAGAAATAAAATGAAAACTGAGTATATATGCGAAAGTTGTGAATATGTTGCTTCTAAATGGTACGGAAGATGTCCGCAGTGCGGCGAATGGAATACTTTTGTTGAACGCGAGATAGTTCAATCGATGACTGCTAAAACCAAAAAGGCTCGTGCGGACAATAAAATTGTTGCGCAAAATTCAAAAGCAACAAAAATTAAAGACGTTTCTTTTCTCGAAAAAGAAAGAATCGGAACCGGCATTAATGAATTTGACCGTGTGTTGGGCGGCGGTATTGTTTCGGGTTCCGTAGTTTTATTGTCCGGCGAACCCGGCATAGGAAAGTCCACACTTCTGCTACAGATATGCGAATCATTGGGAAATAACGGCAGAGTTTTATACATAACAGGCGAAGAATCTGCAGCGCAAATTAAAATGCGTTGCAGACGCTTGGGTGTTGATCACGAAGAAATTTATATTTTAAGCGAGAACAACATTGATAATATAATAGGTGAGATCAATGCGGTTAATCCTGAAGTTGTTATTATTGACTCGATTCAAACAATGTACGACGAAGGTTATCCTTCCTCGCAAGGTAGTGTTACTCAAGTAAGACAATGCGCTTTGCGTCTTATCGGAAAAGCTAAAGAAGATGGCGTTTCAATGCTTTTGGTTGGCCATGTTAACAAGGAAGGCTCTATTGCGGGGCCCAAAGTCTTGGAGCATATGGTTGACGCTGTTTTATACTTCGAAGGTGATAAGCAACATTCATACAGAATCGTACGTGCTGAGAAGAACCGTTACGGTTCGACAAATGAAATCGGTGTTTTCGAAATGAGCGATGATGGCCTTAATGAGATCGAAAAGCCTTCTGAAATGATGTTGTCACAAAGGCCTAACGGAGTACCCGGGAACTGCCCTGTGTGCGTTATGGAGGGAAGTAGACCCCTTATAGCCGAGGTTCAATGTCTGGCCACACAAACTGTCTATCCATCGCCGAGAAGAATGTCATCCGGTATCGATTATAATCGCGCAGCTTTGCTTTTGGCAGTATTGGAAAAGCGTCTTGGTTTACGTTTTTCGACTCAGGACGTATATATTAATGTTGCTGCAGGTATGCGCTTGGTTGAACCTGCGAGTGATGCAGCATGTGCATTGGCAAT
The DNA here is from genome assembly GCA_045651785.1 of Eubacteriales bacterium. GTDB lineage: Bacteria > Bacillota > Clostridia > Oscillospirales > CAG-382 > Coliplasma. Next base: position 10,029 of record JAZRTE010000101.1, read on the forward strand.
GATTTCTTCATATAAAAATTTGCCTGTGCCGGATGATTTGATCGTGCTTGGTGAAATAGGTCTCGCTGGTGAATGTAGGTCGGTATCAAACACTAACCAACGAATCAATGAATCGGTTCGTCTTGGTTTTAAGCGTATAGCGGTACCGAGCAGATCTGTTAAAAATATTAAAACCTCTAAGGATATCGAAATAATACCGTTGCGAGGTGTGTTTGATTTGTTAAAGCTTATTGATGATTAATATTGGAGATAAAAATGAAGGAAAGATATTGCGAACCTAATTTACCGAAATCGCGTGTGTTGCGCGTGTTCGTTTCGGGCTTGATGCCGGATGATCTGATTAATGAATTAAAATCTATGATGATACGGCCGTATAAGCTTGGAAAGTCTAAAAATATGAGCGGTGAATTGGCATATCATCCTGACATTTTGGTTAACAATTTTAGAAAAGGCATGTGGATATGCGAAAGCGATCCCAAATATCTTTGCAAAGGTCTTCCATTAAAACTGTTTAGAGAAACTGAAACAGAACTTAAAAATCTGTATCCGTTTGATTGTCCATTCAATAACTTTACTGTAAATAATAAGCTTTTTTGCGGAAAAAACGTTGATTATTTAATCAAGGCATATGCTTTATATGAGAAAAAGGAAATTATCTATTTAAGCCAGAATTACACAAAATGTTGTACTGTGCTTGTAACGGAAAATGCGTTTATTACATCAGACAAATTAATTGGCTTGGCGCTTAGGAATCAAGGTTATGACGTTCTGACCATTGGCGATGACGGCGGAATCGGACTCAAAGGATACAGTTATGGTCTGATAGGAGGATGCGCTTCGAAAATTTCAGATGACACCTTGACATTCACCGGCAACCTTAATACATTTAAATATGGCGATGATATCGTCGATTTTTGTGCAAATCACAACGTGGATTGTTTTTCCTTAACAAATAAACCTATGTATGATTATGGAGGGATACTGCCGATTACTGAGCTTTCCGATAATGAAAGCGATGACGTATCGAAAGATTTTCCGATCGGTGTGTTTGAAGATTTTCAAGTAGATAATGTGTAAAATTTTCAAATAGATTTAAAGCTGTTCAACAGATGCTAAAAACACCTCTTGGTTAAATCCAAGAGGTGTTTTTCAATTAATTGAAAGCACATCTTCCCTTAATTATATAAAATTTGCATTTTATATAATTGACTAAATCGGAAGGAGAGTGTTGTTTGTATATTTCCCTGTATGTTATAAAAGGCCGCTCTATGAAAATAGAGCAGCCTTTTTGTAGCTTTATCCTCTATCGATGAACACGGGTTCTTCGGTTGACCATGGGTCTTCCGGCATTTCATCGGGATGATCTTCATAATACGGATCGATTACATATTTTTTAAGAATCGGATATGCACAGTAAATTCCGATATAAGTCAGGAATGAAAAAACAAACATGCAAAGTAATATAAACGTAAATTGCGGTAATAAAATGTAAGCATACATCAAAAGCAATACGAATAAAATTGCACCTAATAAACCGATGAAATTTCTCTTTATGCCGAGTACGGTTAATAGAAAAGCATTTTTGATCATCTTGCCAATAGACATTTCACATGTAACCAGCTGCAAGTAAATATAAAATCGCATTATATAATAAATTGCAATAAACACAATTGACGCATAATAGAAGACTAACCAAATAAACTCATTTCCGGATTCAGAACCATAAGCTAAAATATCATATACAAGCAGGCACACAATAGCTGCATCTAAAATGCCTATGATAATTCCCTGCTTGAAATTGCGTTTAATGGCATAGAAAAAATCATGCCAAGTGTCAACGTATTCACCTGTGCAAACATTTCTCATATTATAAACCATCCCAACAGTAGAAATACCGAATGTGAGGAACAGTACGTAAATCGTGTTCATAAGCGCATTAGAGGTATCAGATATAATTCTTATGCCTGTAGAAGCGCAATAAATGCTGTATAATGAAGCGATTCCGGTGCCGGAATCGTTTATGGCAGCTGCATTGATTTGAGCATATAACGGATTAGCGGCAGTTGAAGTTGAATCATCAAATATGCCGGCTAAGCCGAATAATGCAACGAAAAAGAAAATGTTGCATAATGCGAAAATTAGATTTGTAGCTGAAAATTTACCGAGACGAGTTTTCAATAGTTTGAAGAAAAATGCAAATCCTAGCTTTTTATCAAACTCAACTTGTTTTTTTGTAATGCCCTTCCCTGCCTTATTATGACCGGAAATAAAATTAAATAGCTTTCCCATTGATATTCCTCAAGCGCGTGGATGAAATTTTATGTAACTGTTTTTCATTTTTTCCTTTAAGAACTGCGCGTAACGTTGAGTCGATGCAATATCAGAGTGACCCAAAATTACCTGTATATCGTGTATATCTGCGCCGTTTTCAAGGAGGTGTGATGCAAATGAATTTCTTAATGTGTGTGGAGTGATAGTTTTCTTGATGTTGGCCTTAACAGCGTATGCCTTTAGTATTTTCCAAAAACCTTGGCGGGTCATTTTTTCGCCTGTAACGTTGACAAATAATGAACGTTCGTTATTATCAGATACTAAAAGCTTTCGTGACTTTTCAAGATATGAAATGACAGCTTTTGCAGCAACCGGATAAATAGGAATGAATCGTTCCTTATCGCCATCGCCACATCTTATAAAAGATAATTGAGCATTGAAATCCTCGACGTTGAGACCGATCAACTCCGATACCTTGATTCCTGTTGCGTAAAGTATTTCAAGCATGGCTTTATCTCTTATGCCTTTTATATCATTACAATCAGGTTGGGAAAGCAATGCCTCGACCTCTTTAGCTGTCATAACTGCAATTTCTTTCTTTTCAACCTTATCATTATGGATCACCTTTGCCGGGTTTGATTCGCTGATGCCGTTCATTACAAAAAACTGATACAAACCGCGCATCGATGAAAGGGTTCTGCTAACAGACGGAGATGATAGTCCGATCGATATCAGGTGAATTTTGAAATTTGCTACAGTTTCGGAACTAACGACAGCGAAATCATCAATTTCAATATCTGACAAATAATCAACGAACTTTTGAAGGTCTCGCTGATACGCTTGGAGCGTATTGTTCGAAGATTTTTTGACATTGCGCAAATAGTCAAAATAAGTATTCAGTTGTGAAATGAGATTGCCGTTTTGTTCACAACTAATCATAAGAAGCCTACCAAAATTTAATCAATAATTAAAGTTAATAACATGAACGAAAATAAAAGAATTATAATAGAGACGGAAAAATATATTGCTGAACGGTTGGAGAAAATAATTTGCTTTTTATCATTGCAGAGTGAATAATATCTTAACGCCTCGCAACAAAACAGCGACAACAGAAAGATTATCGTCATCAAAACTATCAAGAAGATAATATATAGAAAATTAAATTGGAAAATACCAAACGAGCAATATATCAAGTTGCCGAATAAGAACGAAATGAGCGCAAAAAAACAAACGGATAAGACACTACCGAAAATAGTATAACCGCTTGCGAATACAATGAAATATGCAACAAGAAAAGTTTTTCTAAAATACTTATCTATGAACACATCAAGTATGTAAGGCAATTTATAAAGGTAGTGGGCAGCAACACAATTCCCTGCCAGAAAGAACAGAGAGAAAACAATTATAAAAGATATTAATAAGTTGCGGTGCCGATGAAAATATTTAAAAAGAAAGGCGTTGATTTTTTTAAAAAAAGTGCGTATACGAAAAAGTTTTTTGGTTTGTTGCGGTACATAGACCACAACAGCTTTGGGGTTGTTGTCAGCATTCATTTTTATCACCGATAAATTGATATGCGGACAAGCAAAAAAAGATTACAGCTCTTTACTTATTTCGTAAGCTCTATCGGTACAAGCTTGCATAGCACGTTCAACAGAACCGGAAAAATCATCTTGTTTAAAAGAATTAAGAGCCGCAAGGGTCGTTCCGTTCGGAGAAGCTACGTTTGATATTAACTGATCAATCGAAGCTTCGCTTTTTTCAATCATAGCAACAGAGCCTTTGATCGTTTTTAGAATCAACGGCAAGGCAACGTTTGAATCAATACCCTGCTTTTCAGCCGCGTCGAGCATAGATTTTACAAAAAGATAAACATAAGCGGGAGAGGAACCGTGAACGGATATAATAGGATTCATCAAATCCTCGTTAATAACGCTTACATGCGCTACAGACGACATCATTCTGCAAAAATGCTGGAAATCTTTTGAACCGACCAAATCATTACGACAAACAGCTAAAACACCTTCGCCGACGAGTATGGGTGTGCTCGGCATAGTTCTGATGACCGGGATATGCTTACCGCAAGCGCGTTCAATGTGATCGATTTCCACCGAAGCGGCGAAGGAAACTACGATGACCTTATCCAAAAGTCCGTCAAAACTGGCGAGCTCGTTCATTACAGATTTTACGATTGCAGGCTTTACCGCAAGGAAAATATACCGTGCGTCATTTACAGCATCTGACAAAAGAGAGTAGGTTTTAATGCCAATGCTCGAAAACCTGTCGAGCTTCGATTTATCGATGTCGTATACAGCAATATTTTCAGAAGGTACAGCGCCGCTTGAAACAAGTCCGCAAGCGACCGCGCCGGCTATATTACCGCCGCCTATAAAGAGAAGATTTTTATACTCTGACATATTATGTACCTCTGAAAATGAATTGTGCTATATGATATAATAATACAAAATATTAACAATTTCAAGGGGTTTTGCAAAAGATTATTCAAATTGTAAATTATGACATATAATTATGTAAACTGTATTATGTCTACCTATGTAACTGTAACAGCATGTTGTGTTCTTCTTTGATCGGACTATCAATATCTTGATTTTAATGAATTTTGATATTGTATTTTTATTTTATTAATGTTATAATAAGAGAATGAATTTTGTTGATATACAATGTATTTTTTATATTTCTGTTTTTAAAAGTACAACACATTTTGCATGAGGTGGTTTTCAAATGAAAGAAATTGTCGCAGGGAAAAATGATGCAGGTCAGCGCTTGGATAAATTCCTTTCTAAAAAATTCAAGAATCTTCCTTTTTCGATGATGTATAAATTGATTCGCAAAAAGGATATTACAGTTAACAGAGGCCGCACTAAGGAAAATTATATAGTATGCGAAAACGATCTAATTCGAATATTTGCACCTGATGATGTGCTGGACGAAAAGGCACCGAAGCGAACTGTTGCGAAGACTGACATTAAAGTTGTTTATGAAGATGAAAATATTATTATCGTCGACAAGGAGTCCGGTCTTCTTGTTCATTCAGATATAAATGAAGACGGAGATACTTTGATTGACCGTATAACTGCGTATTTGATTAAAAAAGGTGAATTTGTTCCCGAGTCCGAAAATAGCTTTGCTCCTGCGTTGTGTAACCGAATTGACAGAAATACAGAAGGGCTTGTAATAGCCGCCAAAAACGCGCAGGCGCTGCGTGAAATGAACGACATTATCAAGGAGCGTCTTGTAAGAAAAATTTATCTTGCCGCCGTACACGGTGTTATATCCCCCAAGAATGGTGAGATAAGGCTTTTGCTTGAAAAGGATTCTAAGGATAATATCGTAAGAGTCAAGGAACGTCATACTAACAATTCAAAAACTGCGGTTACTGCCTATAAAACAGTTTCTGTTTCTTCAGACAGGTCTTTTTCGTTGATCGAAGTTGAATTGATTACCGGTCGTACACATCAGATCAGAGTAAGCTTTGCTCATATCGGGCACCCGTTGTTAGGCGACGGTAAATATGCTATTAATAAAAAAGACCGTGAAATGGGATATAAATCACAGGCTCTTTGCGCGTATTCCTTAACCTTTGCAGGTTGTAAAAAAAGCGCGCTTTTGGGTTATCTGGACGGATTGACCGTAACCGCAAAAAAGCCGCGCTTTTTATCGCTGTTTTAAATTTCGTTTTTAAGTATGTCTTCGTAGCTTTGCCTTTGGATGATGAGCTTTGAATTGCCGTTATTTACCGAAACCATTGCCGGCTTTGGAATTCTGTTATAATTCGATGACATTGAATAGTTGTATGCACCTGTCACTGCAACTGCCATTATGTCGCCACGATTGAACTCCTGAAGCTTCATGTCCTCACCAATTAAATCGCCGCTTTCACAGCAACGTCCGGCGATTGATGCAATGCTATTGAAGGGCCTGTCGCAATGCGATGCATTATACGCAGTATATTTCGATCCGTAAAGGGCATATCTTGGATTATCAGGCATACCGCCATCAATGCATACGTATTTTTTATAGCCCTCAATTTCCTTAACAGATCCTACTGTGTAAAGTGTCATTCCTGCATCGGCGCATATAAAGCGACCCATCTCAAATAAGAATATCGGCTTTTCTATGCCTCTCTCAAAAACGAGTTTATCCAACTCGTTTTTAATTTTACCCATAATATCGTCGATATCCATATCAGGATCATCTTCAACGTATTTTACGCCGATTCCACCACCGAGGTTGATCTTCTTGAATGAAACACCAAGCTTGTTTTTGACCTCGAGTGCAAAATCAAGCATTATTGCCGCGGCATCGGTAAACGGGAATTTGTCGAAGATCTGACTACCGATATGGCAGTGTATGCCCTCTAAACTGATGTTTTTACAATTAAGTGCCATTTCGACAAATTTGATTGCTTGACCTGTTTCGATAGCTACTCCGAACTTTGAATCGACGTTGCCGGTTACTACTGCTCTGTGGGTGTGTGGATCAATACCGGGCGAGAGCCTTAATAAGATATTCTGAACCTTATTCAACTTCCCTGCTTGTTCATTTAAAAAGATAAGCTCATCAAAATTATCTACTACGAATGAACCGATATTGTTTTTTAATGCATAGATGATTTCCTCATCGGTTTTATTATTTCCGTGGAAATAAATTTTTTCAGTAGGAAAACCGACGCTTAGAGCGGTATATAGTTCACCACCCGAAACAACGTCAGTGCCGAGTCCCTCTTGCGAAACAATTCGGTAAATCTCCTTACAGCAAAGCGCTTTACTTGCATATAACGGAATACTTTCGGTTCCGAAATACTTGAAAACGGTGTTTTTGTAAATTGAACATTTTTCGCGAATGCGATTTTCGTCGAGGAGATAAAGCGGTGTTCCGTATTCTTCAGCGAGTTTAACAACGTCGGTGTTCGAGAATGCTAGATGTCCGTTATTCAAGACTGTTATATTATTGTGGATCATCGGGGCCTCCGAGTGCTTTTTCAATAATTTTTGCCCAAAGCAGATCTCTTCCCGTACCTTTTAAAGAAGAGTACAAGATCACTTCGGTATTGCTTCGCAACGCCCCCGAGGAAAGGAGCTTTGCGCAGGCTTCGTTAAGCTGTGTTTTGTTAAGCTTATCGCACTTTGTGGCAACTACCATATACGGAACATCGTAATGATCAAGATATCCTAACATCATTTTATCATCCTCGGTAATTCCTACTCGGATATCTATAAGCTGCAAAACATAGGTCAACGCATTGTTATCAACAAAATAGTTTTCAGTGAGAGATGACCATTTGCTGATATCGTTTTTTGCTCTGCGCGCAAAACCATAGCCGGGAAGGTCGACAAGGGACAATTTTTTGTCAACCTCATAATAATTAACGGTTATAGTTTTACCGGGTTCGGAGGAAACGCGCGCAAGCTTCTTTCTGCCCAACAATGAGTTGATAAGTGAGCTTTTACCAACGTTGGATCTGCCGACAAAGGCAATTTGAGGGATACCGCCCTTTATAAGCTGCCAGGGCAAGCCTGCGGTCATTTTTAAGTCTGTCTTATGGAGATTTACTCCGCCAAATGACATTTCCATGATCAAGGATTAAGCGCGTGAGAAAGCACTTCGGAGATGTGTTTGACCGGAATGAATTCAAGTGCGCTTTTAACCTCCTCATCAAAATTTTCAATATCCGACAAATTGTCGTAAGGGATTATTACTTTTTTAGCTTTCGCTTTAAACGCTGCCATCGATTTTTCCTTAAGACCGCCGATTGCCAATACGCGTCCTGTAAGCGTTATCTCGCCGGTCATACATACCTCTTGCTTAACACTTCTGCCGGTGAGCTCGCTTACCAAAGCGGTAGCAATAGTAATACCTGCAGAAGGGCCGTCCTTTGGAATAGCTCCCTCCGGTACGTGGATATGTATATCGCGTGTTGAGTAAAAATCTTCCGCAACTCCGAGTTCTTTGCTATGCTTGCGAATATAGCTGACTGCGGCTCTGGCACTTTCCTTCATTACATCGCCGAGATGTCCCGTTAATTCAAGCTTGCCGTTACCCTTCATAGAGCTGCATTCGATTCTGAGCATATCACCGCCAAGATACGTCCACGCAAGTCCGTTTACGATACCGATCTCATCACTATCGTAAACCTGATCGGGCATAAATTTTGGTGAACCGAGCATCGATTTTATTTCTTTCGTGCCCACTGTGACCTTTGTATCGCCTTCTACTATGCGTTTTGCACTTTTGCGACACACTGATGCGATTTCTCGTTCGAGTCCTCTTACGCCGTTTTCGCGTGTATAAGATGTTATAAGTAACCTGATGGCGTCATCTTTGATTTTACAAACAGAAGGCTTGAGTCCGTGAAGCTTCAATTGTTTGGGAACGAGGTGATTCTTTGCAATCGCAAGCTTTTCTTTATCGGAATAGCTGTCCATTTGAATAACCTCAAGACGGTCAAGTAACGGTGCGGGAATAGTTTCGGTAGTATTGGCAGTTGCAATAAATAAGCACTCGGAAAGATCAACGGGTATTTCAAGGAAATTATCACGGAAGGCATTGTTTTGTTCGGAATCTAAAACTTCGAGCATTGCACTCGTAGGGTCGCCGTGAGAATCCTTTGTAAGCTTATCAAGTTCGTCGAAAAGCATTACCGGATTTGAAGTTCTCGCAAGCTTCAGAGCGTTGATTATTCTGCCGGGCATAGAGCC
>JAZRTE010000102.1:0-55641 GCA_045651785.1 Eubacteriales bacterium
AAGAAGCATGCGCGAAAACTAAAGAAGCTTTTAGAACAAACCGATGTAACGCTTTCGTTAAAGGGAAAATTCGGCAGAATACCGCCTAAGGTGTCGATAGAGCCAACAGACGCTAACAGTATAAAATTCAGAGAATTTCTAACGAATAGATGGAAAAATGAACCTGATGCCTTATATATACGTAGAGCGTCGGAACTAACCGGTTTTGCTCGTCAGCGTTTGGGTGAACTCTGTAATAAAGAAAAAATCCAACACGTAAAAGTGGGGCGACGGTTTGTATTGGTTAAGATAAGCTTTATCGAGTTTTGTTCTTCAAAAGAAATGTTATCAAAGATCCAAATCACTCCTGAGTTTCGAAGGCTTGCTCGTGATTTTTTGAAGAACATAAATGAAGAAAAGTCAGATTAGAGATATTGTTAGAATTGCAGTTTTTGTTAGAATTCAAATTCCGAAAAAGTCAGAGATTTCAAGGGTTTTCGCTGTTAGAACTTCCAAAGTAACGATATGTTTTTTGGTGATTGATCTATGACCGAATAAAGTGATTTTTTGAATTAGGTAAAATTCTAATAGATTTGATAGCATTACTAAATTAAAACACCCGAAATCGCTTGCACCGCAAGGAGTTTCAAATGTGCAGTTCTAATTTTAGAATTGATATTTTATGTGTCAAAAAACTATCGTTTACGACCAAAACAAAAAGAGAAAACCCTTGAAAACGTAGTGTTTTCAAGGGTTTTTGGCGCAGAGGGGGGGATTCGGACCCTCGTGTGGTTTAACCCACAAACTGATTTCGAGTCAGCCCCGTTATGACCGCTTCGATACCTCTGCATAGTTTATATTATATTGGATTGTTATCTTTATTATGTTTCGTTACGCGGGTCTACGCCCCGTTATGTCCGGTTTGCGGTGCCCGAAATTCTTCGCTCGCTAAACGCTTCGCATAATTTCTACCGCTGCACGAACTCGTCCTCGCTTCTTCACCCACCGGGTGCGCGCGGCCTCGTTCCCGCTTCGATACATACTTCGCAACGCTCACAAACGTCGCGAGGCATATTATATCACGAAAAAAATTCTTTTGCAACACTTTTTTGAAAATAGTTTAATTTTTTCTCTTTACCCTTGTCGAAATTTGCTTGACTTAAATTTTTTAATATGCTACACTAATATTAATATAGTATTTTTAATATCTTATTAACAGCTTTCCGCGCGAAATACTCCTCATTTAAATTTTCGGGGTGACGGTTATGTCGATAAAGCTTCAGCGTGTGATAAGATTTATACCGGGTATCAACCTGGTTTGTTTTGTTGCGTGGATAATTTCGGGCGTCAAAAAAAAGATGAGGGCGGTTTATTATATCAGGACCGTCGTTTTAATGCTTGCCTTGATGTTTTTTGCGCTGATGATCGCGCGCGGTCTTACCACCTTTTCGGCAAATATGATTTTTAAAGCCGTGCTTTCTTACATAGGCATCGTGCTTTACACCTATATTTTCGCCTTTATTTCGGTAAGCGAGCAGGAAAAGTTAAAAGAAGAAATACAATCTTAAAACGAGTCTTACGAATCGGAGCTAAAAGCAGACGAATGCAAGAATATAAATACCAGCACCATACAATCATATTATGGAAAAAGCCGTTGTCGGAAGAAACGCAATTTTCGGAAATCGTTCAAAACACTGTCGACACTCTATCGATTTTTTATGATCTGCCCGAACAATACAGGCCTAATTTTTATACAAGCAATAGAAAATCGTCGGCAAAACCGTTCGTTTTGAGCTGTGATGAAATTGCTTCTTATCTGCAACGCAATGTGTTGAAGGTGAATTATAAAGAATGTCCCGAATTAGGCGTTAATTTTGCTTTGTTTTCTTCTATGGATGACCATTCTGCGTTTGGCTACGGTATGAGAGTCGGCGTAAAGGATGCTAAATATAACAACGTGAATGTCCTTATTGTTAATATCGCACTTGATTACAAAATGTATGATGAGGAATCGGCAAGATTAATCGAAACGCTTTTTGAAAAAAGTGTTTCGGTCTTCAAACCGTTTTGGGGCGCTATTGTCAATAATTGCGCTTATAACGACAATGAGCCATATATGGTTAATGGGTTACCTACAAACGTACATTGGATGAATTATTGGTCTGACGATATAATAGATAGAATTGGTTTAAGAAAAATAAAAAAGGCAAAAAAGAAATTCGAACAGTTTGATTTTGAAAACGGAATAATCAAATTGCAAAACTTGCCGATAAACGCGAACAACGTACACAAACTTGAACATCAAGCCGAAATCGAAAAATTACTGTTGCCGTTGGAATGAATAACCGTCGCAAAGCGCGATTCTTTTTTGCGGCCGTTTATTTTCCAAAACAGCTTTATAATGCAAAGGACTACCGCGCCTAAATCGGTCGGTAGCCCTTGTTTTTTTATTCCTTTATCGGCAGGCGGATGAAATACTCGCCGTCTTGGAGCCTTAACGGGAAGGATACTTCTTCGCCGTTTACGGTGGCAATTGCCGTATCGCGCGAGGCGGTTATATGCAAATTTGCATTACCAAGCGTTATTTCGGCTTTAAACGCGATCAACGGCGAAGCGGACAGCAGCGTTTGGTCTGCGCCGAATTTCAAGCCGAGTATATGCTCGAGCATAATGCGGTAAAACCACGATGCCGCGCCCGTGTACCAGCTCCAACCGCCTCTGCCCGAATGGTCGCCCGAATAGATATCCGCGGCGATGGCATAGGGCTCGGTCTTATATCGGTGCGCAAGTTCTTTATCGGCACAACGCGTTGCGGGGTTAGCGCATTCAAACACGGTCAACGCCTCCTCGGTCATACCGACGGCAAGAAATCCGAGAGCTCCCCAAAGCGCACCGTGGGTATATTGACCGCCGTTTTCACGTATGCCCGCAACGTATCCGCGGATATAGCCGACACGCGCCTTGCCGTTTACAAACGGAGGCGAAAACAGCTTAAATATCTTGTTTTTGCTATCAAAAAGCTTTGAAAATGCGGTCTGCAGAGCAATTTTTGTCCGTTCTCTGTTAAGCCCTGCCAATGCGGCAAACGCTTGGGAAAGGATGTCGATCTCGCACTCCTTACAGCCCTCGATGCCCAAAATTTTGCCGTCGTCACAAAATGCGCGCGCATACCTGTCACCGAAGAACGCGTTTTCTTCGACGGCTCGGCGAAGCGATTTTACCGTTTCGCGGTAATGGTTTGCGGTTTCGGTATCACCGCGTGATTCGGCTATGGGAATAAACTTTTCGGCAACGATGATGAAAAGCAGGGTTGAAAAAACGCTTTCGCCTATTCCCTTTTCGCCGACGAGCGAAAACGCATCGTTCCAATCGCACGAGCCCATAAGGATAAGTCCGTGCTTGCCCGTCTGCTCGGCGCGCGCAAGAGCGCGCAGGCAATGCAGATAAACGCTTTCCTTAACGTCCGAACGTGTCGGAAGCTCATAGCGTTCGTTCTTACTGCCCAAGGGCGGCGAGGAAAGATATTTCACTCCGATATCGAGCGTTTTTAAATCGCCCGTCTTTTCGATATAATCGGCAACCACAAGAGGGAGATAAAGCAGATCGTCCGAGCATTTGCTTCTTACCCCGTTGTTCACGCGGTTTATATGCCGTGTGTGCCACCAATGCATAACGTCACCCTCGAGATACTGATGCGCACAGCAACGGAAAATGTGGGTGCGCACCAAATTCGGGTTGGAATATATCAACGTCAGACAGTCCTGAAGCTGGTCGCGGAAGCCGTAAGCTCCGCCGCTTTGGTAAAACGAGCCGCGCGCGTACATTCGGCAAGCCGCAACCTGATAGGGTAAAAAGAAGTTCATCAACGCGTCGGTCGCCGCACTGCGCGTTGATACTTTTATTTTGGGAATCAATGATTCGGCAAACGAGATCGCACTTTCAAGCGAGCGATCGAAGAACTTGCGGTTGAGCACCGAAATTATCCTCTTCGCGCCCGATTCGCTTGTTGTTGCACCGAGGAAAAAGAGCGCATCGCCCGAATTACAGGAAAGCGTTTTTTCCTCAAGCTTCAATTCGCCGCCGCAAGCACCGGCAAAGCCGACTCCCTCTGGGAAGGTCATTCCGAACGTATTTCGGAAAAGCATCGCCGAATTATTTCCCGCGGAAAAACGCATAAACGAAATGCTTCTCGCCCGTCCGACCGAATCGCCCATTACCGGTTCGACAACGAAGCGTGTTTCGGCAACGACACCCTTGGAATACTGTACGCGGATGAGCTTCACCGGAAATTTCCGGTCTATGCATACCGTAACGGTATAAGCGATCCCGTCAACATCTCCGAAATAAACAGCCTTTCCCTTTTCATAGACTACCCTTGACGAAACGGCGCAAAGGTCATACTCCTTGCCGTTTGACAGCATAAAAACCCTTTCGCCGTTATCGAGCGAACGCGGATCACCGTAAAACGAGCAAATTCTGCGTTCACGCGCATTATCGTAAAAGGTATATCCGAGCGATGATTGAGTCACTACGGTCGAGAAGCGCTTTCCCGTCAAAACGAAGGAATAAGGGGCTTTCGGCATAACGCTTTTATCGACGGTATAGGAATCGTTCAAAAAGAATCCGTTCCCCGAAATTATTGCATTTGCGGGAGGTATAAGTCCCGTTGCGTTTTGCGGCAGGATCACAGCTCGGCAGGGCTCTCGTCGGATGACACGACATTCCTTTGACGTCGGTCGGGAAAGATCATAATAAAAACTCGCGTGCGACACGAGCGCGCTTGCAAGCTTATCGCTCAAAGCATCCCTGCGAAGTATAAAAATGCCGCCGTTCCTGCCGGTATACTGCAAGGCGTTTGCCCTCTCGCACGATTCATAGACCGACCGCTCGACAGGTCGGTTATATCCGTCGGATTCCGAAACGATAAATATCAGCTCACACCTTATCATCGCACGGGCGAGCGACAGAAACGCATCGATAATCGAGGTGACGCGTTTTTTTGCGATTTCGGAAATACATACCACCGCGAGCGGATAATCGCCCGAAATGCTTTTTCCCCAAAGGTCGGAAATACCGACACCGTGAAACGCTTCGTCTATACTCTCGCCCTTGTTGTAAAGCAAGGCTGTCAAAAGCTCGGCTTGCATTCCGCATTGCGGCTTTAACGGTGCAAAGCTCCTGTCCGCCCGTGCACGAGCGATATTACGCTCACATTCGCGCGCGGTCTGACCGCAGGTGATCAAAAACGTCGCTTTTCCGCCGTCGGCATCGGTGCATCTCGCAAGACAAAGCGGATCGATACATGCGCCTACCTTATTATCGGTCGGAACGCTTGCATAATCAAGCGGCGAAGCGACTGACGAAGAGCTTAACGACTCGCGGCTTGTGAGAAACGAAAAGCTGTCCGTTTTATCGCGCGGTGCAACGGCAAGCGTGAAAATATGCTGTCCGTCAAGCCCGCTTCGGCGGTGAAAATAAAGGATGCGCTTTTGAGCGTCGTATTCGCTTTCGATAAAAAGTCGGGAAAAGGAAATATGCGATAAAAACCTTTTTTCGGTTTCAAGCACCGGCTCGAAAGAAAGCGTTACGTCATAATGCTTCAGTGCCTCGGCACGTGTGCTTATTATCAGACATCCGCAATTTTCCGCCATTGCATATTGCACTCTGCCCGAAAAATCCTTGCCCGATGCGATATGAGAAACCGAATCGCCGTTTATTTCAAAGCCCTTCCCCTCGGGGCTGTAAAGCGGTACGCACCCGAACGCTTCACCGAAGCGCGAAAAGGTCACACCCAAGGAAAAGCGCAGGGATTCGGGGTCGAAAACGGTATTGGTGATCGCACGCTCACCGCAATTGACGGCAATATGACCGCTTGAGGTGACGATCGCCGACATATCCCCCTTTGTCATAAGAACCGAGGTCGGGTTTTGCAGGTCGGGGGACGACGAAACTCTTTTGATCACCGATAAAATGCGCTTTGGTTCGTTTTCGCGGCGCGTTCCGTCCTCAAAGACGTGTGCGTCGGTCGGTATCTTTTCCTGCAAAAGCTCGCAGGCAGATGCCATTTTGACGTCGGAAATAAACCGCCGTACGAAAATATTGTCAAGCACCGCATTCGTTACCGCGATAACGCTCATTCCGACGTGGTGTGCCATATAGCTTTTAACGCAAATACCGTTTTGATCCATATTAAGATCGAGTGCCTCATAAAGCCCGTATTTACCGTACATTCCGCATTTTTCAAGCTCGTGCAGATTTTTTATCGCACCCGTCGGACAGATGCAGAGCGAAAGATAGGTCGAATAGGGCGAGATCGTTTTTTCGTTAGCTCCGATACGTCGGAGCGCGAGCGACTGAATGCCGTTTGCCTTGTACTGATAACGCATTTCGCTGTCGAACGAATAAAAGCCGCTTTCGCTTACTCCCCAGGGCTTATTTTCTCCGCGCTGTACCGCAAGCGCAAAGGCGAGCGATTCATACATAAACGAATCACGGTAAAGAGGCAAAAAGAGGTGCGGCATAAAATATTCAAACGCCGTTCCTGACCAGCTCATCATACCGATATAGCCCGACCTGTGCGTTAGAGTGCGCCCGAGCGATTGCCAATGCTTTTTCGGAACCGATGAGCTTGCAACGATATAATATGCTGTCATTCTCGCCTCGCTCATAAGCATATCGTAAAAGCTTGTGTCCCTTTGTCCGTCACCCCTTATGCCGATGCAAAACAGTGCGCGGCGATTATCGTAAAAGACGGTCAAATCGGTTTCGTTGATTAATTTTTCGACACGCGCGATTATCGAATTTACCCTCTCGCATTCCCGTGAATATTCACGCAAGCCCTCCTTGAGCGCAACGAGCATAACGACAAAATTGCCGCTGTCGACCGAGGAGGTATAGCGGTCGCCGATAACCGACAAATCGGTCAAGGAATACCAATTGTAAAGATTTCCCTTGAATTTTTCCATTTTTTCAATAGAATCGAGTGAGCCCTCGAGTCGGTCGCAAAGCTCCTTTGCGGCGATGATTTCCAAATCGCGCGCCGCAAGAAGCGAAACGAGATAAAAGCCGATATTTGTCGGTGACGTTCGCAAGGCGATATCGCTTACCGGCGAAAGCTGGACGTTATCGGGCGGAAGATGGTTTGTGCGCTCGGTCACGTTATCGTAATAAAAACCGAACATATCCTTTACGTGGGATATAAGAGTCTCCTTTTGCTGCCTTGTGAAATTCGGCATCACCATATTTCCGCCGCCGATATTGCGCGAAAGTATTACCGAAACAAGCGGATAAACGAAATAACAAAGCCCAAGAAGCTTTATAAACGGAGGTCTTGCGAAGATCAAAATCAGCAAGCCGAATATCACCGACGTGATACCGTCCAGCACGTATTTACCAAGCGTCGACGAAAGAAGCTCGGTTTGTGCGGCGGTCGTCCACTCAAGCGTTTTTTTGCGGGTGCAAAGCCGTATTGCCGCCAGAACGAGCGCGTCGAGTGCCAATATTGCCCGACGGCAGGACGAGGATATTTCAAAAAACACCCGAAATGCGTTTTGGGTGATATCGGAGCATGCCTTTGAAAAGAATCTCACACAGGCAAACGGTGTGCCCGAAAAGAAAAATACGATACCGTTGACCGCGAAGGGCAGCAAAAATTCGGAATAGGCGAACAAAAGCACGAAAAGTCCGTTTGTGCTCCTTGAAAAGCAATTAGCAAGCACCGCCGCAAAGCTGAAAAGCGGCGAAAGATGGCGCAATGCGACCGCAAGCAAGCCGAATTTCGACAGAGCATCGAACCTTTTCCCCATTAAAAAAACAAGGTTTTGGAAATCTCCGCGCATCCAACGGTGGTGCCGTCTGAAATAGGAAACGGGGTTTGCGGGAGTGGAATCGGTTAAGGTTATATCGGTTGCGGCGAGCGTTCGCATAATATTTCCTTCAAGCACGTCGTGGCTCAAAATAAGCCCCTTCGGAAGCTTATCGCATATCAGCGAGCCGAAAAGCTCAACGTCGATAAGCCCCTTTCCGCAAAAATTACCGACACCGAAAAGCGACTGCCGACGCGAAAACGAAGCGCCCGAATAGATATCCGCACCGCCCGAGCCCGAAATAAGACGGGAAAATGCGGTTTTATAGGCGCTTTTCAGCTCGGTGCGAACGCTCGGCTGAATTATCCCGTAGCCCGAAACGACCCTTCCTTCAACAACGCGCGGTCGGTTTATAGGATGAAGTGCGACCGACAGAAGCTCTTTAACGCTTCCGACCGAAAGATTGGTGTCCGAATCGAGCGTTATCATATATTTTATATCGCGTATAAAATCACCGCCGCGATATTCACGTTTGCCGCCGTTCACGATATGACTGACAAGCTCGCAAACCGCACCGCGCTTCCTTTCCCAGCCGCCGTAGGTCGATTCGCTTTCGTTCAGCACTCGCTCGCGGAAGAATATGCAGAATCGGTTGCCGTGAAGACGGTTAAGCTCATCGATCCTGCTGTAAGCCTTATCGACTATCTCGTTATCGTTCGGCATATAGGGCGTTTTTGCATCGGGAAGGTCGGCAAGCAGGCAAAAAAACACGTTCCCGTCGGGGTTCATATAGCGGAACCGCAAAAGCGAATCAAAAACTCGGTCATCGCTTTTTTCGCCCGTAAGGAGCGCCGCGACGGTGACGAGCGTTTTCGCTTCATCGGGAACGGCGTCAAGCTCTACCCTCAGCGCTTGCTCGACCGGCATAATGCGCGAAACGGCAACGTCGGCGATCGCGCCCGACGTGATGCAAAAGGGGATTGTAAGCAAAAGGGCTATCCACCCTGTAAGCAGACCCGACAGCACAAAGAGCACCGAAAAGATGACAGCGGCGACGGTAAACCAAAGAAAAAGGTATTTTTTATCGGGAGCAAATAGCAAATTTCCGAGCAGGCAGCCGTTTTTCCTTGCTCTTTCGATAAGCTCGGTCACAGCCTGTTCCTCGCTTATCCCTCGCTTTTTTGCGTTAACTGCAATCGCGCGGCGGTATCTGCTTTTTGTTTCGGGGGTGAAATTTTCATAATTCGGCTCAAACGACGATACCGCACCCTCGGGCGCCCATACCTGCGGAATAATATCGCCGTATTCAGGCTCTGTAACGGCGCGCAGCGTTTTTATCGCATTAGGTACCGTATCCGCCCAATGCTTCGATTCAAGTGATTCACCGATCTTGATTATCGCACAGGCACAGATCAGGTCGGGTACCGATATCAGCTCGAAATACCCGAATCCGATTCCGCTTCCCTTGATACGTGCAACGATGCTTTTCGGAGAGGGTGCAAAATCGTGATCCTCACAGCAGGAGAAAATCAATCCGAACAGCTTTTTGTGCGAAAGCGAGCTTTTATGCTTCTGTAACGCACGGTACTGTCGGTCGATAAGATAAAAATTATCGCATATCCAATCGGTCACGGTTGGCTCGTCAAGACGCTTTTTTATTGCGCCGTATCCTTTTTTTAATCGCTTGCTTATGCCGTTTTGCATACAGACCCCCGAAATTACCTGATTTTTACTGCTATTATCGGCATTTTTACGACTATTTATTCGGTATAAAACCAACCGATTGTCAGCAATACTAATAAAAAACGGTTTGGAGAGCTTATTATGATCTTTTGCAGCAACGATGAAAATATTACAAACGAAAGGGACAACGAGGAAGCAACGCAGCAGCCCGACGGAAACGTAACGACGAGCGCAAACGGAATTTGCATCCATTCGATGGTCATAGCAGGACAGATAGAGGGGCATTTTGCAGCATCCCCTCAAAGCAAATCTACCAAATACGAGCAGTGTATTCCTGCTCTCGTTGCGGTTGAAGAAAACGACGAAATCGACGGACTTTTGATTCTTTTGAATACGATAGGCGGTGATATTGAGGCAGGCCTTGCCATCGCCGAGCTTATTTCGGGGATGACCAAGCCGACCGTTTCGATAGTGCTTGGCGGCGGACATTCGATAGGCGTGCCCTTGGCGGTATCGGCAAAAAAATCTTTTATCGTACCGAGCGCAACGATGACCATTCACCCCGTGAGGTTAAACGGACTTGTCATCGGTGTACCGCAGACCTTTGCAAACCTTGCGAAAATGCAGGAGCGCATTATTGAATTCATCGTGAGAAATTCACGCGCCGACGGCAACACGGTGCGTCGGCTTATGACCGCCACAGACGATATGACGACCGACATCGGCACGGTCATTGACGGGCGTGAGGCGGTAAGTTACGGCATTATCGATAGTGTCGGCGGTCTCGGCGATGCGGTGGGCGAATTGAAGAATATGATACGAAGCTATAAAGGCCTTAATTGAGCTGTCCGTCTTGAATAAAAAAGAGGTTAAATGCTAACTGCTCCTTTGTGTAAAGGGAGCGGTTTTGACTGAAACGCAACGAATGAAAAAGGCTTCCCCTTGGGGGGAAGCTGTCATCGCGGTAAAATAGCGATGACTGATGAGGGGAACATTTTTCTATTTTTAGTAACACCCCCCCTCATCCGTCACCTACGGTGACACCTTCCCCCGAGGGGGAAGGCTATTCTTGGCGAAGCATACAGTGATATGACTCAACCGCGGGCTATGATTGGAACGATAAGAAAAGCTTCTTTGTGCAAATTTTCGTATATAAAAAAGTGCTGCGGAATTTTAGTTCCGCGGCACTTTTTCGGGTTATTATTACGTTTTAAAATTCGGTTTTAATTTACTCGGTTATAAAGGCCGGCATAAATACCGCCCTTTGCCAAGAGCTGTTCGTGGTTGCCGCGTTCGGCAATACCGTCTTGGTTGATGACTAAAATTTCATCGGCGCTTTGGATTGTAGAGAGTCGGTGAGCGACGACGATAACGGTTCTGCCCTTTGCAAGACGGTCGAGAGATTGCTGTATCTGCATTTCTGTTACGTTATCAAGCGCGCTTGTTGCTTCGTCGAGAATGAGTATCGGCGGATTTTTAAGGAATACGCGCGCGATGGAAATTCTTTGCTTCTGACCGCCCGAAAGGTTGATTCCCCTTTCGCCTACCAAGGTGTCATAGCCCTTTTCAAGCGTCATTATGTAATCGTGGATATTGGCGCGCTTTGCCGCTTCGACGATTTCGTCATCGGTCGCATCAAGGTTGCCATAGGCAATATTTTCGCGCACCGTACCCGAAAACAGGAACACGTCCTGAGCTACGATACCGATGTTTTTGCGGAGAGAATAACGGGAAAGCTCGGTTATATCGATTCCGTCGATGGTGATTTTACCGCCGTCAAGCTCGTAAAAGCGCGGTATAAGGTTGCAAAGCGTTGTTTTGCCGCCGCCCGACGGGCCGACAAGCGCAACGGTTTTGCCCGAATCGATGGAAAGCGAAAGGTTTTTCAAAACGCCCTTACCGGTGTCACCGGTGGGATAGGAAAAGGTTACATCGGAAAAAACGATATCGCCCTTTGCGTTTTCAAGCACCTTTGCGTTTTCGGTTTCGGGCTCGTCTTCCTTTTCCATAATTTCACGGAATCGCGAAAAACCGGTCATTCCGTTTTGAAGCTGCTCGAAAAGTGAAATAAAGCGGTTTATCGGCTTTAAAAGCATTGCCATATAAAGGATGAATGCCGCAAATTCGCCGCTGTCGATTGCAAATTTGCTTTCGGGAGAAACGAAGCCGTTATAGAAGAACAATCCGCCTGCGACAAGCGCGGCAAGATAGAGAAAATCGGTAAAGAAGGTCATTGCGGAATGGAACTGTCCCATCGCCTTATAGGCAAAGCCGCGCGCTTCCTTGTATTTTTCGTTCGCTTTATCGAACTTTGCGTTTTCGTGAGATTCGCAGGTATAGGCGCGCGAAACGCGAATGCCCGATATCGAGGTTTCGACGTTTGCGTTGACCTCGGCAACCTCCTCGCGCGTTTTGGTGAACGCATCCTTCATTCTCTTTCGCATTTTTACCGAGAAGAAAACAACGAAAGGAATGAGCGCGTAAATGATAAGCGTTAACCAGACGTTTATCGTCGAAAGCGCGATAAACGAGCCGATAAACATTATTATCGAAAGGAAAAGGTCCTCGGGGCCGTGGTGCGCAAGCTCAGAAACGTCCATAAGGTCGTTAACAAGTCGCGAAAGGATCGTACCCGTTTTGTTCTCATCGAAGAAGGAAAAGGGTAATTTTTGGAGCTTTCTGAACATATCGCGACGCATATCGCCCTGCATTCTTACGCCGACGACGTGTCCCCAATAGGAAACGATATAGTTAAGCACCATTTTTGCAAGATAGAGCGCCAAAATGATTCCCGCCCAGGTTAAAAGCAACCGCAGATTGCGATTGGGCACGTAATCGTTAATGATGTTTTTCGTGATAATGGGATAAAAAAGGTCGGTCAAAGCGATAAGGAAGGAACAGAACATATCGAATATAAACAGCTTTTTATGCGGTTTGTAGTACTTGATAAATTCTCGTATCATATTTTCTTCTCCCCAAAATTTTTCTCATTATAATTATACATTTTTAAGGGATTTTGTCAATAAAAAAGGATTTCCCGATTAAAGGAAATCCTTCAAGGTGATTATTCAACGTCAAATCTTGAAACGTAGGGCTTTTCTTCCTCGGCTTCACAATCGTTATCACGTTTGGGATCCGGCCCGAATTTGTTTTTGCCGACCGTGCCTGCCGAAGCCATCCAAACGATAAAGATGATCGAGCACGCCAATGAAACAACCGAGTTCAAAATACCGCCCAAGCCGACAAGAGCAAGGATACCCGAAACGACGTAGGGTAGATATTTGATGAACACGTGGAAAATACCCCTGCCGGTGTCGTGCAACCTTCTTATCGTAATCGCCAAGGTAGGAACGAGTGAAAGTAACATATATGCAATGCAAATTAACCAAGCGAAAACGGTGATGGTCGTCGATGCAAAATAGGAGCAAAGCAGGGCTATTCCCAAGCTTCCGTACGCAACGATCATATCACAAACAGAGTAAAGCCAATAATCCCTTCTTCTTGTACGTCCGTCCCAACGCTTCCACATTTTCAGTCCGTTGATATACGCTTTAATCAAAATAAATTCCTCCCATCTCTTAAGCGTTGCCCGATTGTAACACACAATCATTTGATTGTCAAGACCTTTTGTAACAATTTTTTAATATTTTTGTCTTTTACTTGACAAAAGGATAGATTCATTATATTATCAAGGTAGTCTATTTTGTTGTAATACAACATAAAAAAGGAGCTAACAATGGAAAAATTAAGAGTTGCCATTATCGGCACAGGCGGTATCAGTAACAGCCACATGGGCGGTTACAAAGCAATTCCCGACAAATGCGAAGTAGTTGCAGTCTGCGACCTTGACGAAGAAAAGGCGAAGAATTATGCAAAAAACTATAACGTACCCGCATATTACACCGATTTTAACGAAATGTTCGCAAAGGAAAAGATAGATGCCGTTTCGGTTTGTACCTGGAACTCCTCGCACGCGCCCGCAACCATTGCCGCGCTCAACGCAGGCTGTCACGTTATTTGCGAAAAGCCGATGGCTATGAATACCGAAGAAGCAGAAGCAATGCTTGCCGCTTCAAAGGCAAATAACAAGGTGCTTATGGTTGGCTTCGTTCGCCGCTTCGGTAACGATGCAGACCTTATCCGTCAATTCAGCGACGGCGGTACTTTGGGCGACCTTTATTATGCAAAAGCAACCTATCTTCGCCGTAACGGCTGCCCCGGCGGCTGGTTTGGCGATAAGGAATATGCAGGCGGCGGTCCTCTTATCGACCTCGGCGTGCACGTTATCGACCTTGTTCGCTTCCTCGCAGGTAACCCCAAACCCGTTTCGGCTTACGGCGTAACCTATAACAACCTCGACCCCAACCGCGCAGGCGGCGGTCAAAGCTGGGTTTCCACAACAAAGGGTCACAACTTCAAATATGACGTTGAAGAAATGGCTGCCGCAATGATTCGCTTTGATAACGGTCTTACTCTTTCGGTTGAAGCTTCATTTAAGCTCAACATTAAGAACGACCGCGGCGAGATCGAGCTTTTCGGCACCAAAGCAGGCGCAAAGATCGATCCGCAGGTTGAATTCTTCGGTGATATGAACGGCAGATTCGTTAACATTAAGCCGAGCGGCGACACCGCACTTTCATTCGACGGTCTTTTCGCACGTGAGATCAACCACTTTGTTGAATGCTGCTTCGGCAACTGCGAATGCATCGCTCCGGCAGAGGACGGCGTTGTTCTTATGAAGATACTCGACGCTATTTACGAATCGGCAAGAACCGGACACGAAGTTATTATCAAGTAAATTCAAACAACAAAAAAGACTGTTATTTGCTGTCCGTACAAAACGGAGCTCGACATTTAACAGTCTTTTTTATTCGCTTTTCTTTTGTCGTATATACGCTCACCGAAGTATCCGATCAGCGCAACGATTACCGCAACGGCGATGCCTGCATAAACGTCGAGGATGCTGTGTTGCTTGATAAACACGGTGGATGCCGCTATCATCACGCACCAAATGCCTGTAAGAATCTTCGCATAAAGCTTTTTGCACATCGTTTTGCTTTGCAAAATCACGAAAAGCATTGCAAAGGATATCGAAACGTGCATCGATGGCATTACGTTTCTCGGCGGTGTATCGGCATCATAAATTATCTTTACCATATCGATTGCGAAGTTATCTCTGCCGAGCGCCGAAAAATCGGGACGAAGCGCCTCGTCAATGCCGTTGGGGATAAAAGTGCAGATAAGCATCGGTATCAGCATCGAGCCGATAAGCACAAGGTTTGACCGCAAAAATTCACGTCTGTCGCTTTTGAACAGCGGATAGATAACGATTGCCGCGATACAGAAATACCAAGTGCAGTAAGGGATGATGAACCATTCGCAAAACGGAATTTTTGCATCGAGCGGACTTTCAATAAGCAACACCTTATCGTCAAGAAAACCGATACGTAAAAGCTCGTACCATATCGAATGTATCGGCCAATACAGCAATATCAGGCTGTATTTATGCGTTGTTATGTAATCTTTAATTATTTTCATAATATGCCTCGAATGTCGGCGATTGTCGAATTACGTAATTATATCACGATTCGTTCGGTTTTTCAAGGGTTACATATAAAGCTTTAAGGTTTTCTCAATCCAATAATCAAATTCTGCCGTCGGGCAATAATGCTCAAGCTCTTTAAAGCGCTTGTACGCCTCGACCCCGTCGGTCGGATCGTGCCAAATATCGGCAAAGATATAGTCGAAATTATACCTGCTTGCCTCTTTTTCGGCAAATTCAAAGGCGTCGGCACAAACTATTTTTATTTTTTCGGGATTTGTAAAGCAGGGCAAAATAAGCTCGTTAAAAAGCGATATGACCGATTCGTCCCTTTCGACCACAGTCACGCTTTCGACCTCGTCCTTTCTTGCGCACATAAACGCAAAATAACCGAGTCCGAGCCCATAGGTGCAAACCCTTCCCTTTGCCTTTTGTATCGGCAAACGTTGGGTGACGATTTCGTTTGGCATCATAGTCATCCATTCTCTGCCGTTTTGAAGCACCGAAAGGAATTTAAATTCTCGGTCGAAATAGCCGATTTGGGGAATTACCCGTCCGTCGGGCAGAGTTAAGGGGTCGTCGCAGACAAAAGCGGTAAAGGGCGTCAGCGTATCCTCGCGAAGCTCCCATTCGTTAACCTTTTTGCCGCCCTTGATGCGTACCGAGCGGTAAAATTCGTCGCTTGTAAAATATTCATCGTCGAGATGATGAAGCATTAACGGCGAATAGCTTTCCCAAAGAATGCGGTCGGATTCGATATCGGTGTCAAAGCCCAATGCCGCGCAAAGCAGAAGCGAATAGGCGTTTTCAACGGTAAGACCGTAGCCATCGGTCAGCTCGCGCACCATTTCGGCGGTAATAAAATCGGGCTTGTTGTTTAGAAGTAATGCGAGTCGGTCGAAAATTATGCCGTTTGAGCTTTTTATCTCGTCATAGGTCATATTCTTACCTCGGTCATACCAAGCATCCTTTTACGCTTGCGCAAAATAATGACGAAGCAGGTAAAGTGCGCCGCAGTCGTTATAAGCCAAGTCGCAGGATAGGAGATATAAAGTATTTCGATCTGATGAAGCTGTGCAAATACGGTATAGATCCAGATAACGCGCAAAAGGCAGGAGCCGACGAGCGAAACGATCGCCGAAACGAGCGAAGCGCCCAAGCCGCGCAGCATACCCGACATTACCTCCATCATACCGCAAAGGCAATAGGGCGCGCCGACGATAAGCAATCTTGTCATACCGACACGCATCGTTTCGCTTGTTTCAACGGTGCCCTCGACACCGAAAAGCGAAAGAAGCTGAGGTCCGAAAATATAGCAGGCACCGCCGAGTATCACGCCGAGCACGAAAACCATTCCCAAGCATTCGGCGCATATCTTTTTTATGCGGTCAAAACGCAAAGCGCCTGCATTCTGTCCTGCGAACGCAAGGGCGGCGTGATAAAGCGAGTTCATCGCGATGTAAATAAGTCCGTCGATGTTTGCCGCCGCGGTATTTGCCGCCATCGTTGCGGGGCCAAAGCTGTTTATCGACGATTGGATAAGCACGTTCGAAACCGAGAAAAGACAGCCCTGCACACCTGCGGGCACACCGATTTTGATTATCTTTATCAGCTTATCGCGACGGATATAGAGATGCTTTATATCGAGCTTGCAATAATCGTCAAGCTTGGTAAGATACCGCAAAACGAGGAAAGCCGAAAGGTATTGCGAAATAATCGTTGCAAGAGCAACACCCAAAACATCGAGATGAAAGACGGTAACGAAAATAAGGTTAAGACCGACGTTCAAGGCGCCCGAAACCAAAAGAAAGAAAAACGGCCGTTGCGTATCGCCGCGCGCGTTGATTATCGCCGCACCGTAGTTATAAGCCATCTGTGCAGGCATTCCGAGGAATATCGTGCGCATATAGAGCGTCGATTGACCGATAACGGTTTCAGGTACGCCCATAAGACCGAGCAGAGGCTCGGCGGCGAAAAATCCGAATATCGAAATGATGATACCGAGAATACCCGAAAGAGATATCGAGGTATGAACGATATCCTTTGCCTGCTCATCCCTGCCCGAGCCGAACGCGTGAGAGATAGAAACGTTCGCACCTACCGCAAGACCGATGAAAAGTCCGGTAATAAGCGCGGATATCGAGCCTGTCGAGCCGACAGCCGCCAAAGCGGTTTCACCGTCCTGCGCAAAGCGTCCGACGATAACGGTATCCGCCGAATTGTAAAGGAACTGCAAAACGCCCGTGCCCAAAACGGGAAGCGCATATTTAACTATATTTTTGAATATCGGCCCCTCGGTCATATTCATTCTTGCATTAGTCGCCATAATATTGCTCCGAATCGCAAAATTCAACTAAATTATATTCCTTTTGACCTTAAAGTCAAGGGAATTCGGCAGATATTAAAATTTCTCCGAAACCGCCAAAAAAACTTTGTCCGAAAAAGCACTTTTTGAGTTACTTAATATATGAAAACCAATGACGTCTTGGGTTTTAAAAATAATCAGGAGGATATCAAACAATGAAACTCAAAGCACTTATCGCATTGATATGCATCGTTGCTATGGCGCTTACCTGCTCGGCTTTTGCTCTTGCAGAATCGGATGCCGAAGCTATCGCTGACGCTCCCGTTGTCGAAGCTCCCGCAGTCGAAGCAATCGAAGCACCCGCAGTCGAAGAAGATGCCGTTGAAGAAACCGTTATCGAGCGTTCCGAGAAATACAGTAACGAATTCAACGTATTAACGCTCGACTACGTAAACGATTCCGATTGCTATTACAAATCGGTAAAGGACGCGGTAGCCGATTACGGAACCGACCTTTACTATCCTGCTTACGAGGGTTATGAAAACGCGCTCCAAGCGCACATAATCTATTCGGCAAGAGGCGAATTGGGTGAAGGCCCCAAGGTTCTTCAGATCGAATATGCGCGCGAGGATCTCGAGATCTGCTGGATCAAGATCGGCGTGACCGCAATAGAAAGCTATGATCTTAACACAGCGATCTATGAAAGCAACGGTGCAGTATTTTACTTCGGTGAATACCGCGAAGAAGGCCCCAACGGCTACGGCGGACACATCGTCGAAGGCATTCTTGACGGAAACTGCTATCAGTTCTTTGTAAAAACCGTTGAAGAAGGCAAGCTTATTGTTGACAGCTTGACAAAAGCGGAATAATATTTAACCGTATCCGCTCCGAACTCTCGTTTTTTCGGGGCGGATACCAACAAAATGCTTCGACAGAGGGATATAATGCTTGAAAACGTATTTCTTAACACGGCGTGCGATAATGCGTTGCGGTCTATCGCCGCAGGTGACAAGGGTGCGCTCGCCGTAATATACGACAAAATGCACAGGCAGATATATTCGGCGGCTTGGGCTGTGCTCAACAACCGCCATGATGCTGAAGACGCATTGCAAAATACCCTTTGTGAAATACTCGTCTCTGCCGCCGCTTATGAAGGTCCGAATGCCAAAGCCTGGATAATATCTATAGCGCGCAATCAAGCCCTAAACCTTTTAAGGAAACGCAAAAGCGAAGCCTTTTCACCGTCCGAAGACGAAAAAGCGTCGGATTTTAACGTGGAATCGGAATTTATCTATCTTGACGCGCTTTCATCGCTCGGAGAAAAAGAACGAGAAGCCGTGATACTTAAAATCTACTGCAAAATGAAGCATAAAGAGATAGCCGAGCTTTTGGGAATAACCCCGTCTGCATCCGAAAAGCTCTATCAAAGAGGTCTTTTAAAGCTTCGGAAATATTACAAAGGAGGATAGCCCTTATGAGAAAGATCAAAAAAGGAATCGTTAAGGATTTCAATAACGTTACTCACAGACCAAAGCGGGAAATGCTTTCCGCCGCAGGGGCACCCCTTAACCGAAAGCCTCACATCCGACATTTTTCCCCGACAAAGCTTATCCCGATAGCACTCGCCGCTGCGATATTGCTTTCCTTCGGAGCGATTCTCACGCTTGCGGAAAACGGAAATGCGCTGATTGACGAAATATTCGTAAAGATACAAAACATCTTCCCTGCCGATGACTCGCAAAGCGCTCCGCCGCACATCGACCGCAGAACCAAACACAGCAACGAATTTAACGTTTTGATGTTAGACTATACGGGCAATTGCCAATACTATTACCGTTCGGTCAAGGATGCGGTAGCCGATTACGGAACCGACCTCTACTATCCTGCCTACGAGGGCTATGAAAACGCACTCCAAGCGCACATAATCTATATGTCGAAGGGCGGCAGCCCCGTATTTCAGATCGAATATGCGCGCGAAAATCTCGAGATCTGCTGGATCGAGGTCGGCGCGACGAATGCCTGCGAAAGCACAGATCCGCAAGCGCAAAAATACGAAAGCCACGGAACTGTATTTTATATCAGTCCATACCGTGAAGAAGGTCCCAACGGCTACGGCGGACATATCGTTGAAGGCGTTCTTGACGGAAGCTGTTATAAGTTTTTTGTAAAAACCGTTGAAGAAGGAAAATCGATCGCTGACAGCCTGACCAAGGCAGAATAATTCTTCAAAAAAACTCTCCGAACGAAAATCGGGAGTTTTTTGTCTTTTTTTATAACAAATTCATTACAAATGTGTTTTAAAATACCCTTATAATGTGGTATACTAAACGCGCAAAGCGTAAAAAGGCGGTGAAAAAATGGCAAGAATACTTATTGTGGAGGACGAACGTCCGATACGCAACCTGATACAGCGGAATTTGGAACTTATCGGTCATACCTGCGTCGGAGTGGGCGACGGCGTTGACGCGCTCGAGATAATGGAAAGCGAGCGGTTCGACCTGCTCATTTTCGATATTATGCTCCCCGGCGTTTCGGGTTATGAGCTTATCGGTCGGGCAGACGGAACGCCGACGATATTCGTTACCGCAAAGGAGGGCATCAACGATCGGTTAAAGGGTCTTTCGCTCGGCGCGGACGATTATATCGTCAAGCCCTTTGAGATACAGGAGCTTATTCTCCGTGTACGGGCGGTTTTGAGAAGAACCAAAAAGGACGACAAAAGGTTGGAGTTTGACGATATCGTTATCGATTTTTCGGCAAAAAAGGTTTTCAAGAACCGACTCGAGGCTGTGCTCACGCCCAAGGAATATTCGCTTCTCGAAACGCTTGTGCTCAACCGCAACATAGCGCTCTCGCGCGAGAAGCTTATAAATCTCGTTTGGGGCTTTGATTACGAGGGTGACACGCGCACCGTCGACGTGCACATCCGTCAGCTCCGCGCTAAGCTCGGACTCACAAACCGACTCAAGACACTTTACAAGACCGGATACAGGTTCGAGCTATGAGATTCAAGGATAAAACCTATATAATCACGTTGGTGCTGTTCCTGATCTTCCTTAACGCGGGAATATTCTCACTTGCCTATTACACCAACCAAAAAAGCGTCACCGCGGCATACGGGCTTTGCCATTCCGAAAAGGGAGTCATCGTCGAGGCGTTCGAGGACGATATCACCTACCTCGGGCCGAGCGGCAGACGACAGATAATGTATTCCTACGGGGAACATTACGTTCAGAAGAATATCGGTGTTTGCTTCGTTTCGCGCGACGGTGAAACGGTATACACGAGCTTTCCCAAGGGGCTTTACTGTCCGCCCGCGGGGCAAAGCTCGACACAGCGATATGACGGCAGACGCATTTACCTTATTTCCGAAACGGTCGCTAACGGGCAGTATACCTTTACCTACGCAAAGGATCTGACCCATCTTGACGAGGATTTCAAAAGCATTTCGATCGTTTTTGTACTGACCTCGCTGGGTGCCTCTGCACTGCTGGCAATCGTTTTGTTTTTTGTGCTTCACAAGCTGTCCGGCCCGCTTATGAAATTGCGCGAGGCGACCGACGCAATATCGAACGGCAATTTTGAAATACGCGCAGACGATTCGGGCAAGGACGAATTTTCGCTTCTTGCGGCGGATTTCAACCGCATGGCGGAGCATATAAGCGCGCAAATGCACGAGCTTGAGGACAACGCAAAAACAAAGCAACAGATGCTTGACAACTTAGCCCACGAAATGCGGACTCCGCTTACCTCGATACGCGGATATGCCGAATATCTGCTTAATGCCAATATAGACGAAAATGAAAAGATCGAAGCGACCGAATTTATAATCACCGAATCCGAGCGCTTAAAGGCAATCGGCGAAAAGCTTTTAGACGATGCCTTTATCCGTGAAAACGGAATAAAATGCGAAAATTCAAATCTTGGCGGTATTGTTGCCGACACGGCGAAGAAGCTTACGTTTTTTGCAAATAACAGCGGTGTGCAGATTGCCGTTAACGCACAAAACACCGAATGCTTTTGCGACCCTCTGCTTGTCGGTATGCTCCTGACCAACCTCGCCAACAACGCGATCAAGGCATGCAAGGGCAACGGAAGGGTCGTTCTTTCCTGCGGGCTCGAAAACGGTCAGCCCTTCGTTTCGGTCAGCGACAACGGTGTCGGTATGACCAAAGAGCAGATAACGCACATTACCGAGCCGTTTTACCGCACCGACAAATCGCGTGCGCGCAACGACGGAGGAACCGGACTCGGGCTCGCTCTTTGCGAGCGCATCGTAAAGGCGCACGGAGCCTGTCTTTCTTTTGGATCGGAGCTTGGAAAAGGAACTGTCGCAAAAGTAACTTTTACAAATCCATAACAAAACGAGAACCTTTTTAAAATATTCCTGCTTTACCATAGCGGTACAGAAAGGAGGAGTGTTTAAATGAAAAGCAAAACACTCGCAATTATCACAGCGACCCTTATCACCGTTGCGGCATTGATCCTTACCGCAAGCCTTTCGCTTCTTAACGGTGCGGCTATCGATATCAGCGACGCGCTCGTTTCGGCGGCAGAATCCGTATCCGATAACGGAATTGCAGACGATGACGTCGAAATTGAAGTCAACATTGAAGACACCAACGACGTTGAGATTGACAACGACGTTGATGAAGAAATCTACGTTGAAACCGAAGAAGCTCCCGTTGAAAATGAAACCGTTGAAAACGAAACTCCCGTTGCCGACACCCGTTTGCCCGCTCTTGACACCCTTGAGGTTGTTAAGGAGGTAGACGAAAACGGCGGTTACGTTTGGGAATACGTTTTGTGGAAGGATATCGTTATCGACGTATTCGAGCATTCCACCGGCAAGCTTGTCGGTCAGGTTTGGATCGACGAAGATGAGATCTATTCCGAATTCTGCAAGATATTTAACGAGGATTTCGATTACACCGCAGAGCTCTTTGACCCCAACGATCCCGAAGACGTTCCCGTTTTCCTTCCCGAAGCGAAATACCGCGTTGAATTCCACTGGGTCGAACGTCTTACCGCAAATGCTTCCGGTTCAGTCGGCGCGATCGCATTTTCTTACGGCGTTGAAAATAACGAGATCTTTGAATTCGTTCAGACCGGTTACCCTCTCGGTAACGGCGAGACCGTGATCGCTTATATGGAAGCTCTCGTTGCTGAAAAGATCGCTCAGCTTGAAAGCGGCATCAATGACAGCCTCAATGCAGACGATTCCTTTGCAACCGTTATCGGTATGGACGGCGAAGACGGCTATTGGGACGGTTGGACCGATCCCTACACCGGCGAGCGTTATCCCGGCGTTGACCGCTACACCGAAAGATTCCCTTATATCCAAGAATAAAAATATCGCAAAACGTTGCTTTCACTCCTTATTAACGCAAAACTGCCGAGAATTCTCGGCAGTTTTGTTTTTATGTTGTTTTTACGGCTTTTTAATATCGTTCTTCACGCTGTCATAAATAAACTGCGCAAAGGGCTTATAGGTTGCGTTCTTCGGATGAAGGCCGTCGACGAAGATATTCTTGTTTTCAAGCGACCACGAATAGAGATCGACGGTCATAAGCCTTCTTTCCTCGGCGATCCTTTTAAGGTGCGGAATTACGTACTTGTTAAGGTTTGCGTTCCACGCCTCGGCGCTCCATTCATCGTTGCCAACCTTAAAGAGTGAGGTCGGGAGAAGCATAATTATCTGAACGTCATTATTTTCGGCAATAAAGGCATCCAAAAGCTCATTTGTGCTTTGGTCAAACCTGTTTGCTCTGTCGTTTGCTTCATTTTCCCAATTTTTATAGGGTTGCGTATCGGTCGGATTTGCATCGTTCGTGCCGAGCGCAAAAAGAACGACGTCGGGCTTAAAGCTCTTTGCCTGACGGAATTCATTCGACTTTTTGTATGCATATTGATCGGTGCTTACTATCGAATAGCCCGAAATACCTGCATTGAACACATGATAATCGAGCCCAAGCATTTCCTGCAGATAATTGGGATAATTTTGCTGATTATTTGTCGAGGTTGCGCCGTAGGTGATGCTGTCGCCGACGCAGGCAACCTTAACGACCTTCTTTTCGCCTTCGAATTTCATATCGCTTACCTTTTCCGAATCGGATATTTTTTTCAAAAATTCCTCGCTTGCGCCAAGGGCACCGTTTGCATAGGTTGCCGAAAAAAGAACCTTGGTTCCTCTGACCTCAACGTCATATTCGCCGATTTCGTATTTTTTATTATTATCCTTGCATATCTCACGGCTTTGAGAAATACCGAAAATAATTTCGTTTCCCGTTTCGGCAGCCGCATCGCTCGCGCATTTAAGCGTAACCCCGTAAATCTCCTTGACCCGTTTAACAAAGTCCTGTGCCGCGGTTTTGAATTTTACGGTATCGCCGATGTTGTTTTTGTAAACGACGGTAAATTCGGAAAGCCTTACCCCGTTAATTATCGGCTCGGGCTTGTAGGCAGGCGCCGAGGTTTCGTCGGCAGAGCTTGAATCGGAAGACGCTTCGGCAGATTCTTCATCGCTGCATGCGGCAAAGCAGAATAAGAAAGCAAACGCGAGAAAGAGACACAAAAATCTTTTGACCATTTTAGCACTCCTCGCTTTCTTAATTTTTATTTACGGTTATATTCTGGTCGCGCGCCATACCAACGCGCTTCTTGCAGGCACGTCGGCAAAGGCACCGCAGGAAAATTCGCCGAGATCGACGTGATTGACACAGTCACGGATACGCACCTTATCGGTGATCTCCCAACCGCAGTAATCCCAAGAAAGGATCATTTTTTTAGGATCGTCGGTTTCGTTGACAAGGCAGAACGCGATATCGCCGTTGGCAAGAGGACGTGCGAGAATGAAATCGTTGTTGCTCATCGGAGGAAGCGTATATGCCTGAACGCCCAAATCATCCTGATTTATTGCTATAAGCTCCTTGTTGAGCAAAATATTCGCTATTTCGGGAGTGGTCTTTCTTACGTCGTGACCCATAAGCAGAGGTGCGGAAAGCATACACCAGATCGAAAAATGCGCGCTGTATTCGTTAAGAGTACAACCGCCGCCGATCTGACCTACCCAACCCTCGCCGTTAAGTCCGACAACCATCATATCGGGATCGTTCCAACCGCAAGGGCCGGAATATGCGCCTACGGTAAGTGCGTTCTTGGCTACCTTGATTATCGATTCCCAGCTATCCTGAATATCGCCCGAAAGCCGCCACATCGAAGCACCCGTCTGGCGCATCCATTGGGTAACGTGGGTATGGCCGTAGCATCCCGAGAAAATAATATCTCTGCCGCTCTCGCGCAATGCCTGACCCATTCTTCTGAAAAGATGGGAGGGATCCTGTCCCGGTGCAACGTAGCCGAAATCATATTTAAGAAGGTCAACGCCCCATTCCGCAAACTTCTTTGCATCCTGACGCTCGTGACCGAAGCTGCCCTCGCAATTTGCATAAGTAAGCACGCCCGCACCCGCATAAAGTCCGTATTTAAAGCCGCGCTCGTGCAGATAATCGCCGATCGCCTTCATACCCGAGGGGAATCTTTCCTTCCAAGGTACAAGGTCGCCGTTTTCGTCACGGCCCCTTTGAAGCCACGCATCGTCTATTGAAACGATGTTATAGCCCGCCTCCAAAAAGCCCATATCCTTCATCGCATCGGCGGTTTCCTTAACCACCGTTTCGTTTATATGCTCCCAGCCGAAATAGTTCCAAGCGTTCCAACCCATCGGCGGTTTTAATAAATGCATTGCCATAATTTGCCTCTTTATCTGATTTTTTTTGTTAACTCATTTTATACCACCGCATAGGATTTGTCAATGCGAAAATAAAAAGGAGAGAAGCTGTATCTTCCCCCCCGATTCAATTATAAATACTGCCGCATTTGCATTGCAAGATCGTCCTCGAGCTTGATAAGACGGTTTGCAAAGCCCTTCGATTCGCTGTCGGCTTGAGAATATTGGTTCAGATAGCGGTTCAAAGACTTTACGCCCATATTACAGCCGTCGGTGATAAGGTCTGCAATCGTTTTGTCGGAATAATCGAACGCCATTTTCATGTTCGTCTTTATCCAGCTCATCCCCTTAGCGGCGGGCGCAGGCTCCTTGCCCTTGTCGCAATGCTCGCAAAGCTTTTGCTTTATATCGGCAAGCAGAGTTTCGTGCTGGTTACGGCAATCGGCAAGACGCTCGCGCATTTCCTTTGCCTTTACGTCGGGCAAAACGTCGTTTATCGAGGAGACCCCCATCTTCACACCCGCATCGCATTCGCGAAGAAGCTTTAAGGTATCGTTTTCGTGCATATTTATTCTCCTTTTTTGTTGTTTTTTATAGTATGCACGCCTTCCGCAGAGTTCATTCATATTGACAAAATTTCAATGCCGTTATAAAATGAAAAACAGCATACGGAGGTAATTTGATATGAAAAAACACATTTTTCCGATATTTTTATCTATATTGATACCCTTTTCGGCAATGCTTTACTCCTGCTCGACCGAATCGGGGCAATCAAGCATCCCCGAAACCGAAAGCGGGGTATCCAACGCCGATTCCGAAGGTGTCTCCGAGGAAGCTCCGTCCGATATCTCGGACAATACCTCTGACACTGCGTCGGAGGAAGCCTCGGATAACACCTCAAGCGACGTTTCGGACGAAACGGATGAGGCTGTTAAAAACGAACCGATAACCCGTCCGACCGATTACCCCACGCTTTGCGGCAGCTTTATGCAGGCAAATGCGTTTACGGGCTATTCGACCGACCGAATGAAGGCGCATTTGCAGAATATGTACGACGTCGGAATCGATATGCTTATCGTTCAATGGACGTTTGAAACAACCTCCGAAGGCGTCAAAAGCGTTCTTTTCGAGGATGGATTTGAAGCAAACGAAAAGACCGCAGATTTTGACAACAGCGGCAGGGCTACGCTTGAAACCATTCTCGCGGCGGCAGAGGCTGTAGGATTCAAGGTCTTTATCGGTCTTAACGACAGCGATGAATGGTGGCAAAAGTCGGTCACCGACAAAAATTGGATAGAACAGCAAGCGAAGCTCGGTCTTGACGGTGCAAAGCAGATGTACGAAAAATACAAAACGCGCTACCCCAACGCATTTTACGGTTGGTATTTCGTTTTTGAGTTTTATAATATGAACGCGCCCGAATTTCTGCTCGATAACGCGGCTTATCTTTTAAACCTCTACCGCAACGGACTTTATGAGCTTGATGCCGAAATGCCGATGATGCTTTCGCCCTATATTTCCTCGTCGGGCGCAACGCCTGCCTATACACAAAGTCTTTGGAAGTACGTTTTCGGCAAGACCGATTTCAGAAAAGGCGATATCTTCTGCTGTCAGGATTCGGTCGGTGCGGGACACATCACCCTTGACAAGCTTGATGACTATTACAGAGCGATAAAGAACGCCGTCGATACAAAGGACGGTCTTAAATTCTGGGCAAACAACGAATGCTTTACCCAATCCGATTGGTCGACCGCACCGCTTGACAGATTCGTCGAGCAGTTAAAAATCTCGTCCAAATACGTTGAAGCGCACATAACCTTTGCCTATTCGCATTACGCGAATCCCGATACGGGCAAGACCGGTTACCATCTCGCATATAAGACCTATTACGAAACCGGAAAAATACCCGAACCGATTCTTAAAAAGCCCGAAATCACCTATACAACCGAAGCGTCGGGCGCTACCGTTAAGATAAGCGGCAGTATACAAAACGCCGATAAAACGCTTATGGGCATCCGCATCAGTAAAAACGGCGAACCGATAAAGCTTATCGACCTTTCCGCGCAGTACGGCAAGGACGAATATTCCTTTAATTTCGCCGATTACAACCTCGACGGAAGCGGTAAAGCAAAATATTCGGTCTGCGGTGTCGATTATTACAACAACGACGGCGAAGCGTTTGAGTTTGAAGTCGATTTCAAGGGTAAAAACGGCAAAAACGTCGCAATCGGCAAATCCTACTCACTGCTCACTCCGCCCGAAACGAATTACCCCGATGAAAGCGGTATGTCGCTTACCGACGGAAAATTCGGCGAAGCTTCATATTGGAGTCCCGAATGGGTAGGATTCCTTACCAAGCCCGAGATAATCGTCGACCTCGGCAAGACCGAGGAAAGCATTTATGCGATAGATGTCAACACCTTGGGCGGCGGAAGCGCGGCGGTTTATGCCCCGACCGAAATGACGGTTTTCGTTTCCGATGACGGCGTCAGCTTCCGACAGGTCGCGTTTAAGACCTATGACCCCGATCTCGGCGTCGATTCGCAAAATACGGTGTTACGCAATGTAATACTCGACGAAACGGCCTCGGGCAGATATGTGAAAATCGCAATAGCGACCGACCAAAGCTGGATATTTATT
Organism: Eubacteriales bacterium; assembly: GCA_045651785.1. Taxonomy (GTDB): domain Bacteria; phylum Bacillota; class Clostridia; order Oscillospirales; family CAG-382; genus Coliplasma. The sequence continues at coordinate 27,684 of JAZRTE010000102.1, forward strand.
GACGAAATAAGCATTTACGCTGAATAACAAAAAAGCGGTAGGAATCATCCTGCCGCTTTTATATTGTTTTATGTTATTCGTCGTCTTCTTCACCGAGGTTGATGACCTTACGGGGAACGATATCGCCTGCTTTGGTAAGCGCGATCTTTGTAAGCATCGGGCCGACAAGCTCGTAAACGAGAACCGCGAAAAGCGTGATGTTACGAATCATCGCACCTGCTTCGCCGAGGGATTCAGCCGCGATGAGCGACATACCCAACGCGACGCCCGCTTGGGGAAGAAGCGTAATGCCGAGATATTTTGTAATGGTGGGGTCGCATTTCATCATCTTTGCGCTCAACGATGCGCCGAGGATCTTACCAATCGAACGGGTAAGGATGTAAACCACACCGACAAGAACGATAAGCCAATTACTGAACATATCGAACTTGAGCTCTGCGCCCGAAAGCACAAAGAAAAGGAGGAAGAGGGGCGCAGTCCATTTGTCGGTCTTGCCCATGATCTCGTCCGAAAAATCGCACATATTGCAGAAAACGGTACCGAGCATCATACAAACCAAAAGCGAGGAGAACTTGATGTGAACGTCGCCGATATGAGTTTCGAACATCGAAAGCGCAACCGCCATAATTACGAAGGTGATGGAAAGGGTCAAGCGCTTACTGTTGGACTTGAAGTATTTTTCCGCCGCGCTGAAAAGGATACCGAGCACAAGACCGAGAGCAAGCGAAAGAACGACCTCCAAAAGCGGTTCGATAAGAACCGAAATCGCGCTTAACGCCTCGCCGTTTTGTATCGAGCCTGCAATGCCGAACGATACTGCGAAAACAACAAGGCCGACAGCGTCGTCGATAGCAACGACGGGAAGAAGAATATCGGTAAGCTTACCCTTTGCCTTATACTGACGAACGACCATAAGCGTTGCCGCAGGTGCGGTTGCGGTCGCAACTGCGCCGAGCACCAATGCCGCAGGTGTGTTAATAACGTCTTCGGGGAGGAATTGGCAAAGTCCGATAAGCGCAAGGTCAACAACGAGCGTTGCAACGAGAGCCTGGAAAATACCGATAACAGTTGCCTGCTTACCGATTTTTTTAAGCTGACTCAAACGGAATTCGTCACCGATCGCAAACGCGATAAAGCCCAAAGCAACCTTCGAAAGGATGTTGTTGTTTTCGACCGCTTCGGCATTTGCAAAGCCAAGCCATTCAACACCGGTGAGAGTTGCGAGCTGACCGAGGCAATAAGGACCGACGAGGATACCTGCGATGAGATAACCCGTAACGGCAGGGAGCTTGAATTTTTTAACCAAACGCGAGAGCAAAAGACCCGCTGTCATGGCAATACCTATCGGCATTAAAGTTTCCAAAAAAGTCACCTGTCTTTCATATTAATAAAATGCAAAAACGCAAAAATTTCAAATTCCAAACGCAGATGATAACACAACCGAAACGCATTTTCAATAGTTTTTTCGAATTTGCAAATTTTTCTAAATTCGACACAGTAAACCCCTAATCAACTGCAAAAAAGAGAGCAAAATTTACAAAATGTCGGTTGACACGGCACGCGAACCGATGATATAATCGGCAGAAAGCTAAGAAAGGGTAAAGAACATGCGTATGAACAAGATTTCCAAATTGATATTTCTTGCAGTTTTATCGCTTCTTTTTATATCGTCAGCGGTCCTTTCCCTGCTTATTTGGAACGGAGAAATACTTATCAACAACCCAAGCCGCGAGGAATACCCCGTGCGCGGTGTTGACGTTTCGGCTTATCAGGGCAGTATCGATTGGAGCTTGCTTGCCTCGCAGGATATTGATTTTGCATTTATCAAGGCAACCGAGGGGTCGGGCTTTACCGATCGAAATTTCGTTTTTAATTACGGCGAGGCACTGAAGACCGACCTGCGCGTCGGAGCATATCATTTCTTCAGCTTTGAAAGCGGCGGAGATACCCAAGCCGCACATTTCATAAATACCGTACCGAAGACCGAAAATATGCTTCCGCCAGTGATCGACCTTGAATTTTACGGCAGTTTTTCGGCCGAAAACGTCGAAAGAGGCAAGATCGTTAGCGAGCTTGATAAAATGATAGCTGCGCTTTATTCTCACTACGGTATGTACCCTATCATTTATACCGCAGAGGAGGAATATGCGCTTTTCGTCGAAGGCGGATACGAAAACAACCCGATATGGATTCGAGGAGTTTACTCAAAGCCCGACATCGAAAAGCTTTGGACCTTTTGGCAATATACGAACCGCGCCCGTCTCGACGGATATAACGGAACCGAACGGTTTATCGATATGAACGTTTTTTACGGAAGCAAGGAAAGCTTTGAACGCTTCGGGAAATGAACAAACAAAAAAGAGCCGTTTAAGGCTCTTTTTACATTTTTTACGGAATATCCTCGACAACACATTCGGGCGGAGAATCCAAAAGCTCGGGCTTACGCATAAGGCTGTTAAAATAGCGGAGCGATACCGAATAGGCGTGTCCGTCTGCAATGCGCTCGTCACAGGTGATACGGTAGTCGACATAGGACACTTTTTTGATGCTTCCGTCTGCCTGAAGCAGGTTTTCCTTATATTTTCTGCCGAAGGCGAAAAATATCGGAATGTTGCCGAAATTATATAAATGGTGATAAACCGGCGGTATACCGAGAGAACCGAGCGAGGTTACGACCAGACTTCCGTGAAAGGGCGAGACCGAGGTAAGCGATCTCGGAACAAGTCCGTAAAACTCCAGCTTTTCCAGAAACCAAGCGATGATTCGCATCAAAAAACGCGGAAGCTTGTTCAACATCCTTGCAACACCTTCAAAATCGTCGTTTGCTTCGAGTGCCTCCTTTATGACCTTGTTGGTAATGCGGTAGACCTCCTCTGCGGTGGCTTCGGGCGGATAGATGAGCTTGACCACCGTATCGTCGGCATTGACCTTCATTTCCTTTTTGACGGTCATAACTATTTCGATATTATTTCTTGCATAAATGCGCCTTCCGCGAACGAAACGGTTCATTTCGGGATGCTGTGAGTACATCCGTACCAATGCGGCAAGGAAAAGATGCATAATGCTGAAATCGGTCAATCCCGCTTCGCGCTTTTGCTTTATGTATTCCTCGGCGGTACTGATATCGAGCTTGTCGGAAAAATAGTTAGTCGCATCGTTGCGTTCTTTCATGAGATAGATGCCTACGTAATGCATAGGGTCGAGCGTACGGACGCGTCTTCCCTCTTTTTTCGCCTTGTTTTTCAATGCTTTTGCGGCTTTCTTTTCTTCTCTGTTCACACAAGTCGCTCCTTGTTAATAAAAATTAACTTTACGATATGATAACACATTTCCGACAATTTTTCAAGTATATATTTTTTCGCTCGAAAAGAGATGAAAATATACTTGAAATTGTGCAAAGAGTGTGTTATCATTTCTGTGTATAAATATATTACGGAGGGATTTTTATGAAAAAGCTCAGACTTTTATCGCTTCTTCTTGTGCTCTGCTTTGTAAGCGCACTTGCATTGACCGCTTGCGATGATGCGAGCACCGAATCGAGTACGTCAAACAATTCCGATTCGGAGGTCTCCGCCGAGGTTTCCTACGGCGAATTCCAGGACTCTACCGGTAGATATATGGCGACCCTCAGCGGCACTGATTATACCGGCAAGACCTTCACCTTTCTCACCTGCAGCGTTAATACCACCTATGAATCCGAAATACTTTATAACCCCTATGCGGACAGCTCGCAAAAGACCTACGTTGACGGTCTTACCGCTACGATGCCCGTAGTGCTTAACGAAAGTCTCAAGCTTCGTACCGATGCTGTTGAGCAGATCCTCGGCATCAAGATTGAGGAAATGCGAGTTCACGATACCGGCGGACGTCCCGGCGGCGGTATGGCAAAGGCCATCCGTGAGGGCAATATGTCGGCAACCACCGATTATCAGGTAGTCGTTCCCTGCCTTTACGACGGTGCAATGCTCTCCATCGAGGAAATGTTTTATAACCTCTATGACATCAACGGACTTCAGATGAACGCTCCTTGGTGGAATCAGGAGTTCAACGAAAGCATGACCTATGCGGGACAGCTTTATTTTGCTATCGGCGATATCGGTATCGTTAACAAATCGAGCACTGCGGCGCTTTACGTAAACCTTGACCTTTGGAACAAAAACGGCATTACCGACAAGCTCGGCGGCAACCCTTACGATCTTGTACGCGACGGCAAATGGACCGTAGATACCGTTTTCGAGGCAGCCTCGCTCATTTCCAAGGATCTTAACAATTCAAACACCATCGACTATAAGGATGAATTCGGCTGGGGCGGTCAGCTTGACGATATGTGGAGCATCTTCTACGCATCGGGCGAAAGAATCGCTTCCGCAGACAAGGATGGCTATCCTACCCTTACTATGTACAACGAACGCAGTGCAAAGCTTATGGAAAAAATGCAGGAATTCGTTCAAAATAAGGAAAGCTACGTTTCTGCAAACGATTTCTTCGGTGTAGTCGAATGGCCGAGCGTTCTCGTTCAGGAAGCGTTCACCTCGGGCAGAGCACTCTTCTATAACGGAAACGTCGGCACAGTTATCGAGCTTGGCGTTATGGAACAGCACTTCGGTATGGTTCCCGTTCCCAAGGCTGACGAGATACAGGATACCTATTATTCGCTCGTTAACCCTTGGTCGAGCACCTGCTTCGCAGTTCCCACCTGCGTACCCGAATCCGACCTTACGATGGTTGCAGACGTTCTTAACGCTATGGGTGCAGGCAGTCTTAACATCGTATCTCCCAACTATAAGGAAATCCTTGAGTATATGAAGATACGCGACGACGATTCTGTCGATATGCTCAACAATTACATCCTTCCCAACCGTGGCTGCGACATCGGTATGGCATTCAAGTGGGGCGGTCTTGACATTCTTCTCCACGATATGGCAAGCGCAAACATCGGCACCTTTGCATCGGCTTATCAGCAAAAGGAATCGATCGCTCAAAGCCAGCTTGCAAACACGCTTGAATTCTTCAAGGAAAACGAAAAATAATAAACTGATCGCGAGAAGCCCGATTTTTAAATTTCGGGCTTCTCTTTAAAGGATACGATTATGAGAATACTGTCATTCGGTGAGATACTTTGGGACATCTTTCCCGACGAAAAAAAGATCGGCGGCGCCCCCTTTAACTTTGCGGCACATGCGGCAAAATTGGGTGCGGAAAGCTTTATGGTATCGGCAGTCGGCAATGACGAAAACGGTATCGACGCCTTAAGCGAGGTCGACCGCTTGGGTATCAAGCGCGATTATATCCATATAGACCGCAAATATAAGACCGGTTACTGTGCGGTTACCCTTACCGACGGCAAGCCGAGCTATGACCTCGTGCGCGACGTTGCATACGACCACATTCCCGACGTTTGCCCTCGCGGCAAGTTCGATGCGCTTTATATGGGCACTCTTGCTCTTCGTTCTCCCGATTCGAGAAGAGCCTTTGAAAAGCTGCTTAAATATACCGATGCCAAGGAGATCTTCTTCGACGTAAATTTCCGCGGCAATTTCTACACCCGTGAGCTTGTCAGCACGCTTTTGAAGGAAACCACGATACTTAAAATAAGCGATGAGGAGATCGGATTTTTCGGCAAACGCGACCATATCAACGTACTTCTCGACCTTTCAAAGACCTACCCTAAGCTTAAATATATCTGTCTTACGCTCGGCAAGGATGGCGCGTTGGTCTATGATTGCCGCAACAAGGCGATACTCTATTCCGACAAGCCGAAGGGCACGGTCGTTTCGACAGTCGGTGCAGGCGACAGCTTTGCCGCTTGCTTCCTTGTAAGCATACTTTCGGGCAAATCTGTAAGCGCTTCGCTCGACCGCGCGGTCATATTGAGCGATTTCGTGGTAACACAATTGGGAGCGGTTCCCGATTACGACGCAAAAAAATTGTTCTGAGATCGAAAAAACTGTTGCAATTGTGTTAAAGCGGCAGTATAATAAAACATACTAAAAATTTTGGAGGTTATTATGGATCTTCTTAAGAAAATTTGGCCCTTTTCTTTCGTAACCAAAAAGGATATTGCATCGCTCGTTATCAACGTTGTTATTCAACTCGTTATCGGTATCGTTCTCGGCTTCGTTATCGGTCTTTTGGCAGGCATTCCCATCATCGGCATCATCGTCGGTCTTGTTTGCGGCCTTATCGACCTTTACATCCTCGTCGGCATCGTTCTTTCGTTCCTCGATTATTTCAAGATTTTGAAATAATAAATGCACAGCTTTAAATTACCGCTTGTTTTACGCAAGCGGTATTTTTTTGTTGCGAAAACGGCAAAAATCTTTGTTGAAAAAGTGCATTTACTTTCGCTATTTCCTTGACTTTATAGAAAGCAAATGGTACAATAATACTGAATAATTATGTGAGGCAGACGCTATGGGCAAAGCATTGATTTTTGACGGAAACAGCATATTGAACCGCGCCTTTTACGGAGTGCGTCCGTTGACCGCGCCCGACGGCACGCCGACAAACGCGATATACGGATTTGTCGGTATGATCAACAAGGCGATAACGCAGATAGGCGGCAATCCGACCTATGCGGCGATAGCGTTCGACCTCAAGGAAAAGACCTTCCGCCACAAGGCGTGCGAAACCTACAAGGCAACGCGCAAGCCGATGCCCGAAGAATTAGCGCTTCAATTACCCATCGCGCATGAGATAGCAAATGCTTTGGGCTTAAAGGTGATCGAGATCGCAGGCTTTGAGGCAGACGATATTCTGGGCACGCTTTCGCACGAATTTTCAAAAATGGGCGAGCACACCTTTATCGTAACGGGTGACCGCGACAGCTTTCAGCTTGTCAACGAAAACGTGACCGTTTTACTTGCCGCAAACGACGAAACAAAAATCACCACCCCGAAGGAAATTTTTGAAAAATACGGGGTCGAGCCGAAAAAGCTTATCGACGTCAAGGCAATAATGGGCGACAGCTCGGATAACATAACCGGTGTCCCCGGCATCGGCGAAAAGGGCGCGACGAAGCTTATTGCCGAATACGACTCGCTCGACGGTGTTTACGAAAATATCGATAAGATCACGGGCGCAACCAACAAAAAGCTTGTTGACGGTAAGGAAAGCGCTTATATTTCACGTTTTCTTGCCGAAATCAAGCTTGACGTACCGCTTGATTTCCCTCTTGACGATTGCCTTTACAAGGGCGGAAACACCTTGAAGCTAAGAGAAGCGTACACGCGCTTGGGCTTCAGACAATTTCTTGAAAAGCTTGATTCCGTAGCTCCCGAAGCCGCGGCAGACGAGGAATTCAAAGACATTGCCGACCTTGACGCAAGCGGCAAAACTATTTACGCTCATTGCGAGGACGAAAAGCTTTTCGTTTCCTGCGAAAACACACTTTATTCTGGCGATACAAAGGACATCTCGCGTCTGTCGGGATGTGAAAGATGCATCTGCTGGTCGGTCAAGGATGCTTTGCATATCGCAAAGCGAGAAAATATTATGCTTAACGCCAAGCTTGATGACGTTTCGCTCCTTGCCTACGTAGTGTCCCCCGCCGACAACGGTGTGACCTTCGGCAAGCTTGCACTCGACCTTTTGGGCATCTCGTCAAGCGAGGTAAAGGTTTCGCTTTTGCCCGATATATATAACAGGCTTAACGAAAAGATCACATCCGAGCAAAAACAGCTTTACGATAATATAGAGCTTCCGCTTGCAAGCGTGCTTTGCGATATGGAGCACCGCGGCTTTAAGGTCGACAGATTGGCGCTTGACGATTTCGGCGCACGGCTTGATAAAGCGATAACCCAAGGCGAAGAAGCGATATGGTCGCTTGCAGGCGAAAAATTCAACATCAATTCACCCAAGCAGCTGGGCGCTATACTTTTTGAGGACCTCGGTCTTCCCCATTTCCGCAAGACCAAAAGCGGATATTCGACCGACGTTTCGGTTTTGGAGAAGCTTGTCGATTATCACCCGATAGTCGAGCATATTCTTGATTACCGCAAGGATACGAAGCTTAAAAACACCTATTGCGACGGCTTGGGCAAGCAAATTACCGAAAACGGACGTATCCACACCACCTTCAAGCAAACTCAAACGCTCACGGGACGTCTTTCCTCGGCAGAGCCGAATTTGCAAAACATCCCCGTAAGAAGCGAAAAGGGCAAGGAATTGCGAAGGTTCTTTGTTGCGAGCGAAGGAAACGTTCTTATCGATGCCGACTATTCGCAGATCGAGCTTCGCGTGCTCGCGCACGTTGCGAACGACGAAACGCTCATCAACGCGTTTTTAAGCGGCGAGGATATCCATACCGTCACGGCAAGTCAGGTGTTCGGTGTTCCTCGGGAGCTTGTCACGAGCGAAATGAGAAAGCGCGCAAAGGCGGTAAACTTCGGTATAATCTACGGCATAGGCGATTATTCGCTTTCTCAGGATCTTAAGATCCCCAAAAAGGTCGCGGCGGAATATATCCGTAACTACCTTGCGAAATACAGCGGCGTTTCGGAATATCTCGAATCGACAAAACGCTCAGCCCGTGAAAACGGCTATGTGGATACCATCTTCGGCAGAAGACGTTATATTCCCGAAATAAACGCAACGAACAAAAACCTCCAAGCGTTCGGCGAACGCGTTGCGATGAACACGCCGATTCAGGGCGCGGCGGCGGATCTGATAAAGATCGCGATGATCCGCACCGACAGAATGCTTCGCGAGGCAGGACTTAAGGCACGACTTATTCTGCAAATACACGACGAATTGATAATCGAATCGCCGATTGAAGAAGCCGAAAGAGCAGAAGCGATACTGCGCGAGGCAATGCAGGGCGCGGCAGAGCTTAAGGTGCCTCTGCAGGTGGATATCGGCAGTGGCAAGAGCTGGTTCGACGCAAAGGATTAACAACTAATGATGAAAGGCCACGGAGCATATACTCCGTGTGAAACAATAAATATTATGGAACTTAAAAATCTCAACGGCAGAAAAGCAAGAATGCTGCTTGTTTACCCCGACTATACCGACCGCGAGCTTACAAGCAAGCTCACAGGCGGTAACTACAGCGAGGGCTTGGCATCCATCTCGGCGGTTATGAAGCAGGGCGGACACGACGTTAAGCTTATGCACCTGCTTTACCTCCACAACGAGCAGGAATTCAAGGAAAAGCTTAAGGCATTGGGCGAATTCGATATTATCGGTTTTTCGATCCGCACCACCGCATTCCCCGACAGCCAGCTTTACATTAAATGGACAAGAGAAGTTTACCCGGACGTTCTTATTACCGCGGGAAGCTATCACTGCACACTCGCACCCGAAGAGGTTATTGCGCTTGACGAGCTCGATGCACTGACCATCGGCGACGGCGAATACCAGGCGCTTGAGCTTGCCGACAAGATGAGTGCGGGCGAGGATTACACCAACATTCTTTCGATGTGGTTCAAAATGCCCGACGGAAGCGTTAAAAAGAACCCCGTTGCACCTTTGTTTGCCGACCTCGACAGACTTCCCATTCCCGACTTTGACCTTTTCGATTACGACAATCTCGACAGCGTTAAGGTAGGCACCGCGATCGTTATGATGAGCCGCGGATGCAGATATAACTGTACCTATTGCGGAAACTCGCAGTTCAGAAACGTATATCCCAACAAGAAGATCTATTCTCGCTTCCGTTCTCCCCAAAACGGCATTCTTTACCTTAAGACTCTTCTTGAAAAGCATCCGCAGATCAAGGTCATCAACTTCCGCGATGCTATCTTCAATATGATGCCCGATTGGACCGAGGAATTTTTGGCGCTCTACACCAAGGAGATCCACCTTCCCTTCACCGGCAACATCCGTTTTGACATTCTTACCGAGGAATCGGTACGTTTATTGAAGGAGGCGGGATGCTATACCATCGATATGGGCCTTGAAAGCGGCGATCAGGAAATGCGCTTTAAGTATCTTAAGCGCTATATGACCGACGAAATGATAATCAACTGCAGTAAATGGTTCCATAAGCACGGTATCGCTCAGCTGACCTATAATATAATCGGTCTTCCTTATGAGGATAAATACCGCGCGCTTAAAACAATCAAGCTCAACGCAAAGGCAGGCGCCGACCGCGTTATCCCCAACATCTTCTATCCCTACCCCGGAACGAAGCTTTACGACATCGCAAAGGAGGGCGGCTTTATTCCCGAGGGCGGTGTTTCGCCCGATGCGCGCGTACCGCTCGTTCAGCCGCAATTCCCCGAGCACGAGGTATTGTATTTACAGGCATATTTCTCTCACTTCGTAAGAAGATACAAATGGGCTTACGCTATGCCCAAATGGCTCGGAAAGCCTTATGAAAAATGGCTCGACCACCGCGCAACGGGTAAGCACGTACCCTATAAGCTTTTAGTCAAGCTTCACGACGGCTATGCAAAGGTGCGCAACGGACTTAAAAACTTCCTTGTCGACCATCTCCCCAAGGTCTATATGAAGCTCCGTATGCTTAAGCATCGCAAGAAAGCAAAGAACAAATAATATGGCAGGAATACTTTATATCGTACCCACCCCAATCGGAAATATGGGTGATATGACACCGCGCGCAAAAGAGGTTTTGGAAAGCGTCGATTTCGTCGCGAGCGAGGATACGCGCGTCGGCGGTAAGCTTTTGATGCTTTTAGGCATAAAAAAGCCGCTTGTCAGCTATCACGAGCATACGTCAAAAAGCGCAACCGATTCGATAATCGAGCGCATTCGAAACGGCGAAAGCTGTGCGCTTATTACCGATGCGGGCACGCCTGCGGTAAGCGACCCCGGTGAAAAGCTTGTGCGCGAATGTGCCGATGCAGGCATCGAAATAACCGCGCTCCCCGGAGCGTGTGCGGCGGTAACCGCAATCTCGGCATCGGGCTTGCCGTCAAGACGCTTTTGCTTCGAGGGCTTTCTTCCCGAAAACAAGCGCGAAAGACGCGAAAGACTCGAAGAGCTCTCACGCGAGAAGCGGACCTTTATTCTTTACATCTCTCCTCACGATATCGATTCCTATCTTCCCGAGCTGGCAAATATGCTCACAAGCCGTAAATGCGTTCTCGCAAAGGAATTGACCAAGCTTCACGAACGGTATTTGCGCGGCACGGTGAAAGAAATTGCCGAAAAATTTCAAACGCTCTCACCCTCCGAAAAGAAGGGCGAATTCGTTATGATATGCGAGGGAATGAGCGAGGAGGATGCATTTTGGAAGGAAATGACCGTAGAAGAGCACGTCGAGCATTATATATCGCTCGGACTTTCCAAAATGGACGCCTGCAAGGCAACCGCGCGCGACCGCGGTGTCGGCAAGGGCGAGATCTATAAGTGCATAAACAACTGAAAGGACTGTTTTAATGAGATCTTTCGGGATCAGATTTTTAATAACCCTGCTTACAGCATGCCTTTGCTTTCCCGTTTTTGCGGTTAATGCAGAGGATGAGGCTGTCAACGTCAGCCTTTCTGTCGAAGGCGAAGCGTACAAGGGCGGCGAGCTCACCTTGCGTGTTGCCGTCGGCAAGCCGACGACTGCATTGGCAGGAATAGAGTTCACACTTGCCTACGACAGCAAATACGTCGAGGCGAATATTACCCAAAACAACGGCGAAGCGCTTCAGACCGATGCCTTCGTTGCTTCTATGCCCAACGGTTGGGAGCAGATAAGCAGTCATAAGGAGGGTATTTATACCTTCCGCTTCGCTATGCCCGTAAACGGCAAGGATCTGCTCGATAACGAAAACGAGCTTGTTCTTGAAATTCCCTTTACCGTGCGGTCGGCAGGCTCCTTCGACTTCGTAGTCGCAAGCGGAGATATTGTTGCGGTGGCAAACGATAAGGAAAGCACCACTCATTCGGGCAACGGAGATAAGCTTTCGGTCGTTGCATCGAGCGAGGCACAAAAAATAGGCATTGAATTCAAGGGTAGCGATACGGCAAACGAAAAGGGCAAATACGAGCTTGTTATCGAGGCGTTGAACCTCGGTGACACAAGCGGCATCGCCGCACTTGAATTTGAATTCACATATGACAAAAGCGTTTTTTCTCCCACGGTGACGACCAACGAAAACGAAGAAATGAACGTCTTTATGCAGGATATGCCGGGTGATTGGGAGCAAATGTGCTCGTTTGACGAGGTAAAGGGCAAATATTCTCTGCGCTTCGCCGCGAAAAATGCCGAATCGCTTACCGATGCCGACGTTTTGAAAACGGGCGAAAAAATGGTAATTACCGTACCCTTTGAGGTCATCGGAGTCGAGGGTGATATCGCTTCGTTTATGGTCGAAGCATCGTCAATCATAGGTATCAACTGTGTAAACGGCTTTCTTTCGGGAAGCGGAAGCATCAAATCGGTAAGCGTTGAAAAAGCACCTGCAGGAACGATTCCCGACGGCTTGGGATATATTGTAAAGGACGGCTTTTTGATGTATATCGACGAAAAAACGGCGGTTTCGGATTTTCTTGCGCCGTTTGACAGCGTATTTTCGGTGAATTCGTCGGGAAATATCATTTGCACGGGCGATATATTTACCGACGGCAATGCGCTCACACTCCAGTTGATCGTCTGCGGTGACGTAAATGGCTCGGGTGATATTGAAAAATACGATTACATCCTCGTTAAGCGCTACTGTATGAGCACAATTTCGTTTAACGAAGCTCAGCTTCTTGCCGCGGACATAAACCGCAACGGAAGCGTTGATAAATACGATTATATTCTCGCAAAACGCCACTGCATGGGCACTTTTACAATAAAGGCGGATGAATAATGACAAGAAAAATAATTGCCGTTTTATTTTCGGCTGTAATGCTTTTTTCGCTTTGCGCTTGTACAGAGCAGTATGAAAAGGCAGATGATTACGCAACGAAGTTCATTTCGGCGCTTTGTCTGCGCGATGAAGCGGAGATGAAAAAATACGCGCACCCCGACTATACCGACCAAGCAATACCCGACGACAGCTTTTACGAAACGCTTTCCACCCAATTCTTCGCTGTCGGCAATGAAATGACTATGCTGACGGGCGTAGGCAAGGCGGAGCTTGAAGACGGCACACAGTTTGGCGGCGATGCCATGAGATGTACGTACGTTGCTCAGGCAAACGAGCTGTTTTACACCGTCGAGCTTATCGTTTTGGAAAACGATAACGGCTACGGTATTGTTTCTGTCGCAATGGTGCTTAATACCGAGTATGATTATTACTTTCAGGGTGAATGATGAAAAAAATATCTAACACTTTAAAAAATTACGGCTTAATAACCATCGGATGCTTCCTTTTCGCGGCAGGCGTTTCGCTTTTCTTCGAGCCGAGCCATCTCGCCTCGGGCGGTGTTTCGGGTATTGCGATCATTCTCAACAACTTTACCGATTTCATCCCCGTAGGTATGTGGGTCATCATCTTCAACGTACCGATAATGATCGCAGGCGTTTGGAAATTAGGCGCAAAGATTCTTTTGCCGACCATTTATGCCCTTACCGTCAGCTCGGGAATGATGACTCTGCTTGAGATCTCCTGCCCTCCCCTTACCCAAAATCCGACGCTTGCGTGTATCGGCGGTGCAGTGCTCGTTGCGGCGGGCGTGGGTCTTGTTTTCCGCGGCGGTGCGACAACCGCAGGCACCGATATCATCGTTAAGCTTTTACGGCTTAAATTCCGCCATATCTCGACGGGTGCGATATTCCTTTTCACCGACGGATTGGTATGCCTTGCATCGGGTATCGTTTTCAAGGATTTCGATAACGCGCTTTATGCGGCGATTGCTGTATTCATCCAAATGTTCGTGCTTAATATGGTGCTTTACGGCTCGGATGAGGCAAGAATGGTTTATATCATCAGCGAGCGTGACGAAATTATCGCAAAGCGTCTGCTTGAGGAGATCGATGCAGGCGCGACCTATTTAAACGGCAACGGCGCTTACACCGGTAAGAACCGCAAGGTGCTTATGTGTGCACTGAAGATGCGTGCGGTCCCTCAGGCGCGTGAGATCATCCGCCAAGAGGACAGCGAGGCTTTCGTTATCGTTACAAAGGCGACCAACGTATTCGGCGAGGGCTTTAAGAGTCACGTTGAGGACGATCTATGATACATAAGACCGTCGAAGCGCTCTCCTCTCTCGTTGACTCACTGCGAGACGAAAAGCGCAGGATATTCCTTTACGGAATGGGCAACGGTGCGGAAAAGATTTATGCCTACCTAATCTCAAAAGGCATCGAAATAAGCGGTGTCGTCGCATCCGACGGCTTCGTGCGCGGTCAGGACTTTTTGGGCTTTAAGGTTATTTCGATAACCGAGGCGAGCGAATGCTACGGCTCGCTTTGCTTGATTCTCTGCTTCGGTCTTGAGGGCGAAAAATCGCACTTTTTAGCCAATATTGCGAAAAAACACCGTATACTTTCACCCAACCTTCCCGTTTTCGGCGACGGCGCTTGTGACAAGGAATTTATTCTCGAAAATGCGGAATCGTTCGAGCGTGTTTATGAAATGCTTGCAGACGGCGAATCAAAGGAAATATTTTTAAATCTCATTAAATATAATGTTACGGGCGAGCTTCGTTATCTTGAAAAAGGAAAAGCTCTCGATTGCCCGAAGGAATTTTACAATCACGAAAAACGGCATATCGACGTCGGCGCATACGACGGCGATACGGTTTTGGAATTTGTCAAGCATAGCGATAAATACAGCGATATAATTGCTTTTGAGCCCGATTATCTAACGTTTCGCCACTTTAAGAAAAACACCGAAAGCATCCGCGATTGTATCGGCATAAATGCGGCGGTCGGCAGATACGACGGAAAGGTTTCGTTTGCCTCGGGCGGCGGCAGAGCCTCGCACTGCGAAAAGGACGGCGACAATTTGATCGATTGCGTTTCTATCGATAAATTTTGCGAATTTACGCATATCCATGCAAAGGGTGTGTCCGTCGGAAGCATTAAAATAGATGCCGAGGGTATGGACGAGGATGTCATTTGCGGTGCGGTGAACACGATTTATTGCTGCAAGCCAAACCTTGCGGTCGCACTTTACCACCGCGCAGGTGATTTGATCGACCTGCCGTTGCTTATCAAAAAGCATTATCATAAATATGAATTTTATTTAAGAAAAAAGGAATACGTTCCCGCATGGGATATATTCCTTTACGCAATAAAACGGTAAATACGGAGGTATTTTTATGGGATTTAAGGAAATAAAGGCGTCGGATGTCAACGGCTCGGTTTTTTCGGATATCGGAAGCAAATGGATGCTTATCAGCGCACAAAAGCCCGACGGAAGCATTAACACTATGACGGCAAGCTGGGGTACTATGGGTGTGCTTTGGAACAAAAACGTTTTCGTTTGCTTTGTAAGGCCGCAACGCTATACCCACGAATTTACCGAAGCGAGCGATAATATTTCGATTTCGTTTTTCGGCGAGGAATACCGCGAAGCGCTTACGGTTTGCGGTAGGAAAAGCGGCAGAGATTGCGATAAAATAAAGCTTGCGGGACTGACGCCCTTTACCAATGAAAACGGCGTCGGCTTTAACGAGGCCGAACGCATTATCTACGGCAAAAAGATATATGCGGGCAAGCTTGACCCCAAATGCTTCCTTTCGGACGACATTGAAAAGCATTACAACAACGACTACCACACGGTTTATATTTGTGAAATCGAAAAGATTGAAGAAAAGGAATAACAAATCATGCGCGTTAATGAACTTATAGCCTCGTTAAATAACGGCAATTACAATAAAGTAATTAAAAAGCTTTATCCCAACAAGGATATCTGCGACAGAAAAGAAAGAATAATGAAGCTTGCAAACGATTTTTTGGAGCTTTACGGAGATTTGGAGGTAGAGCTTTTCTCGGTCCCCGGCAGAACCGAGCTTTCGGGTAACCATACCGACCACAATAACGGCCGTGTGCTTGCCGCAAGCGTCGATATCGATATTATCGCCATTGCCGCCAAGGTCGAGGGCGATACGGTACGAATCAAATCGGTCGGTTACCGCGAGGACACCGTTGATATTAAAGATCCCAACCCCGATAACGTACGCAAGGGCAGCTCCTCGGCGATCATTTCGGGCATAGCCGATTATTTTAACAAGCACGGCTATGCTTCGGGCGGCTTTTACGCACACACCACAAGCGACGTTATGACCGGCTCGGGTCTTTCCTCCTCCGCCGCCTTTGAGGTTATGTGCGCGAGAATCTTTTCGGAGTTTTACAACGACGGCAAAATTTCGGCAATGGAGCTTGCAAAGGCAGGCAAATATGCAGAAAACGAATTTTTCGGCAAGCCCTGCGGACTTATGGACCAAGCGGCTTGCGCATCGGGCGGCTGTCTTTGGATGGATTTTGAAAACAACACCGACCCCAAAACCGAAAAGATCGATTTTGATCTTTCCAAATACGGCTATTCGCTTTGCATCGTAAACACGGGCGGCAACCACGCCGACCTTACCGAGGATTACGCGGCAGTGCCCTCGGAAATGCGCTCGATTGCGGCGCTTATGGGCAAAAGCGTTTTGCGTTGCTGTGACGAAACCGATTTTATGGGCAGAATTTCCTATCTCCGCACCCTTGTCGGCGACCGCGCAATTATGCGTGCGATGCACTATTTTGCCGAAAACAAGCGTGTTGACGCTCAAAAGGAGGCTCTTTCAAACGGTAATATCGACGGCTATTTGAAGCTCGTTACCGCTTCGGGCAACTCCTCGTTCAAGTACCTTCAAAACGTATTCACCACCCACAACGTGCAAGAGCAAGGCATTTCGCTCGCGCTCGCGGTGACCGAAAGCTTCGGCGCGGTATGCCGTGTTCACGGCGGCGGGTTTGCGGGCACGGTTCAGGCATATATCCCGACCGAAAAGGTAGAGGAATACAAGAATACGGTCGAAGCGATCTTCGGAGAAAACGCTTGTAACGTCTATACCATCCGTCCCTACGGCGCGGCGGTGGTTACCGAAAACGATATTAAAGGTTAATTTGTTTTTTAATGGATAAAGCAAAGGTTTTTATGCTCTTTTCCTCGTCAAAGGGAAACTGTGCATACATAAAATACGGCAAGGATGAGATTCTTATCGATTGCGGCGCTTCGGCAAGAGCTATCGATCACGCGCTTAAATCGATAGGAACTAATCTTTGCAATATAAACGCCGTGTTCATCACGCATGAGCACAGCGACCATATCCGCGGACTTAACGCGATATCGAAGCATATAAACGCAAAAATCTATGCGCCCGATGGCTGCTGCGATTACGTTGCGACCTATATGCATAACTCGAAAAAGCCGATACCGCTTGTTTCGAATACCCCGATAACCCTCAACGACCTTGCGATATGCCCGATTCCCACACCGCACGATGCGCGCGGAAGCGTCGGCTTCCGCATCCTTGCAGGCGAGGAAAGGATTGGATATTTCACCGATATCGGACACCTTTCCGAGGGTCTTTTGCGCGCCCTTTCGGGTTGTGAACGGGTGGTTATCGAATCGAATCACGATATCGAAATGCTCAAAAACGGAAGCTATCCCTATGCCTTAAAGCAAAGAATACTCGGCGCGACGGGACACCTTTCGAACGAAATGTGCGCCAAGCTTCTTCCCCACCTTGCAAACCACGGAAGCAGAGCGTTTATGCTCGCTCATTTGAGCGAGGAAAACAACCGCGCTGAAATCGCATTTGACGAATGTCTTTGCTCGCTTAAGGAAGCAGGCTTTTCGGTATGCGAGGAAGGCGGAATAAAGCTTTCCGTTGCACCGGTTTGCGGTGTTACCGAGCTTGTATAATAAAAAAATACGCTTCGTTTTGAAGCGTATTTTTGTTTACTTAAATCATCGCGGAAACCATTAACATCGCCAAAGCGAAGTTGAAAAGCATCACTCCGACAAACATACCCAACGAAACGGCAAATTTTGCCGCAATATTCTTCATCGGCTTGATGATGTAAAGCGTTGTCGCAACGCCGATACCCGCAATGGCACCGCCGATTGCACCGCCGACTACCGGGAAAATCATATAAAGCTGGGGTGTTACCGACCAAGCGATATAAATCGCCGCCCACATAACAGTGAAAAAGTAATCATACCACTTTGCGGCTTCGGTTATGCGGTATTTTTCGCCGTTAACGTCAATAATAGCGCCCGAAATGAAGCCACCCGTAATAACAGCGGTAATCTGTGCTCCGCCGATTTCACCGACAAAGGTCTTTTTATTTATCTTTTTAAGCTGTACACCGTTAACGAAAACCTTTTTCGAGCCAGACCAAAAGTTCTCATCCAAAATTATTTCGCCATATCTTTCGGTTAGTATTGCTGATTTCATAACTTTTCTCCTTTAATATAGTAACTTGATTGTACCACAACCGACGCTTTTTGTCAACAAAAACTGTCGAAATCGTTAATCAGCTTTTCTGTCGTGTCTTATCATACCGATAACGATTGAAAACATCGCCAGAATTTCGCAAATAATGCCGCCGAGCGCGAAGTTGTAAACGTTATATATCAACCAAGACGGACTGCTTACCAAACCCATTTGACGCATAACCTTCGCCTTGTTAAGATAAAAGGCGATACCTGTTGAAAACATACCGATAAGCGGCAGGAATTCGATGATAAAGTTAAATACCGTCGGCTCTTTATCGAACACCAAAAAGGAAAGCGCATAAGCGGTGATATAAAGCGCACCGAAGCCGAACACCCAAAAGAGCTTATCGGCACGGAAGCTTTTTCGGTTTGAATAAACGACAGCACGCAAGGCGCCGATAAGGTTCAAAAATCCGCCTGCAACCGCGCCTATCATAAACATATTGACGGCAAAAAGCGAGGTTCCGCAAAGCTGCATAATAATTATGTTCTTTTGTTTTTTCTGCTGATAGGAAAGTATGTTCATCGCCATCGCGACAATACCAATCGACTGCGCAATTATATCGTAAGCTTCCATAAGCACCTCTGTTGTAATGGTTTGACTAATAATACCACATTTAAAAACGAATTGCAATATTGCATATTTTGTGATACAATAAGTTGAGGTGATATTATGAGCTATGAAAAACTTTCGTCCGAGGTAGAAAACCGAATAATTGCCGACCGCTTAAACGGAAATTTACAGCGCTTTGCCTTTTTGCCCGAAAACGCGTTTCGCCGCGACAACGGACACGATGCACAATCGGTTTTAAGAAGCGCCTTTATCCGCGACACCGAAAAGATACTTCATTGCCCGTATTATAACCGATATGCCGACAAGACTCAGGTCTTTTCCTTTTTCAAAAACGACGATATAACAAGACGCGCGCTTCACGTTCAGCTTGTTTCGCGCGTTGCCAGAACGATCGGACGTGCGCTTGATCTCGAGCTTGACCTTATCGAGGCGATATCGCTCGGACACGATATCGGTCATACCCCATTCGGTCACGCGGGTGAAAGCTATCTCGATGCGCTTTTCAGCGAGCACGCAGGCAGACGCTTTTCCCACAACATCCATTCGGTGCGTGTGCTTGACGAAATTTTCCCGTTAAACCTCACCCTTCAAACACTTAACGGCATCGCCGCGCACAACGGCGAAGAGGAGCTGACAAAATATATCCCACAACCGATAAAAAGCTTTGAAGAATTTGATTCTCAAATCGAAAAATGCTATATCGACCGCAGTAATGCGCGACATATTCAGCCCGATACGCTTGAAGCGTGTGTAATGCGCATTTCGGATATCATCGCATATCTCGGAAAAGACCGTCAGGATGCCGAGCGCGCCGATATCGAGCTTGCCGACGGGTTTGAGGAAAGCGTTATCGGCACTAAAAACGCGGAAATGATTAACAATCTTACCGTAAATATTGTCGAGCACAGCTACGGCAAGGCATTTATAGAAATGGACGAAGCACATTTTAACGCGCTTAAGCAGGCAAAGGATGCCAATTACGCTCGGATTTACAAAAACGGCAAGGTAAGAGCATTTTTCGACGATACCGTAAAGCCGATGATGAGCGATATTTACGAAAAAATGCTTTCAGACCTTAAAAACGGCAAAACCGATTCGCCAATATTCAAGCATCATATTAATTTTGTGGAAAAGCCCTATTTCCGCAGAGCTACACCCTATTCCGAAACCGAGCCGAATCAGATTGTCGTCGACTATATCGCAAGCATGACCGACGATTATTTAATCGACCTGCACGCTTATCTTTTCCCCGACAGTAAGCTTAAGATAGAATATAAGGGCTATTTCGACAAGGAGTTTTAAATATGAAAAGATTCGTCCTGCTCGGCGGCGCGCCGATTGAGGATTATGAAAGCATAAAAAAGCATTTAAGAAGCGACGATTATTTTGCCGTTTGCGATTGCGGATTAAGGCATTGCGAGGCTTTATCGGTTACACCCGACCTTATAATCGGCGATTTCGATTCGTATGCTTTGCCGAATACCGAAAAAGAATTGATCGTTCTTCCGCGCGAAAAGGACGATACCGATACCTTTTTTGCCGCAAAAGAGGGCGTTAAGCGCGGATTTGATGATTTTTTGCTTCTCGGCGTAATCGGCGGACGGCTCGACCACAGCATCGGCAATATTTCGATACTTTTATATCTCGAATCATTAGGCTTGACGGCAAAAGCGGTCGACGATTATTCGGAAATCGAAATAATATCGGATAAAACCGCATATATCGAAAGCAAATTCCGATATTTTTCACTGCTTAACATCACGGGCGTTGCAAAGGGCATAACCATAAAAAACGCGAAATTCCCGCTTGAAAACGGCGAAATAAATTGCGAATACCAATACGGAGTAAGCAACGAAACGATTAATAACTCCCCTGCCGAGGTTTCGGTCAAGGAAGGCAAATTGTTGCTTGTAAAGGTCACGAAGGATTAATAAAAGGAGAGGTGTTCCCTCTCCTTTTTTGTTTATTCTTCTGTCGGTTCTTCGATATCCTCAAGCTCGTAAAATTTTGTGTTATATACGGCGATGGGTTTATCTGGCTTATCGTCGTATACCAAAACATAGCAAGTATCGCCCTCGGAATTTAAATAGGTTTCCTCCAAGGAGATAACAACGCGTCCGCAACGCCAAAGATACATCGCGTGCTCGTAATAGCCGCGCGCGGCGGCACCCCTTCTGCGTTTATACACGTATTTGTCATCAGTAACGACACGTTCAATAGTATCGGTTATCAACGAATACGAGCCGCCGACGGTTTGTTTCATTTTTATGTATTCCAAAACAATTAATATCGCGCATACGATTGCCGGAAGCGCGCCGCAAACGAATATGATAACCATATCCGTGCTCTTCTCAAAATCAAATATTTCGGTTATTGCGATGCCGAAAAGTATGCCGATACCGCTCGAAACGATCATTACAACGAAATAAAACACAAAATTCCATTTGTGCACCGCAATAAGCGCTTTGTGTGTTTCTTTCGGTCTTATCTTCTTTTTTCCCTCTTCCTTTTCGCCGTTGTCAAGATTCGGGCTTTGGTAATTTGCCATAATTTCGCCTCACTTTCGGTAACGGTTTATTATAACAAAGTTTTACGCATTAGTCAACAGCATTTTTCTTTTCGACCATTCTTGCAATCTGGCGTTCGAAGAACATAACGTAATTTTCATAAAAATAGTTACAATCGTTGGTCGAATTTCCGATTATCGCAATAAGCTTCAATGCCTTTTCGATTTCTTCGATTGCCGAATCGATTTCACACTCAGCCTCATAGCATTCGGCAAGATGCCACATCATTTGTATAAGGTTTTCAAACGAAACCCATTTTTGCTTTTCGGCGGCATCGAACTTTGGTTCGCCGTCGAATATATACGCAATCTCGGTCAATCTTGTGAAATATATTTCGGGTATCTGGTCAATAGCCATTTTTGCGCTTTGCATATCGCCCTTCGCCTTATAGGCATAAGCCATAAACCTCAACGCATCGTAAATAATGCTGTGGTCGGTCGCCTTGTCGATAAGCTTTGTCGCAATCGCTATCGTTTCATCGGGATTACCCGCGCAGTCGACAACGTAAAGCAGATTATTAAGCAAAATATCGTTTTCGGGATATTTTTTCAAGCCCTGTTCCAAAATCCTTCGACTTTCCTCGGGGTCGCTTTGACGGTATTTGTATGCCTCGTCGGCGATTGCCTCGACGTCTGATTCGATCTGCTTTAAATTAAAATCAAAAAGCTCGTCCATCGAAACCGAAAAATAAGCCGCAAGCTTCGGTGCAAGCGCAATATCGGGCAAAGCGATACCGTTTTCCCATTTGGAAACCGCTTGGAACGATATGCCGATGCTTGCCGCAAGCTGTTCTTGGGTGATTCCGCGCGCCCTTCTTAATTCCTTTATTTTGTTTCCTATATTCATAAAAGCTCCTGAAATTCACAGAGTTTTTACAGTATAGCATATATTTTTTCATTAATCAATAACCTCATAAACGATATACCTCAACCCTCGGTTGAAGGAAAAAGCAAGGTTTTCCTTGACAACAAACACACGAAATATTAAAATAAATCCATAAAGCAAACGGAGGCTTTCGGATATGGAAACAAAGGTAAAGGCATTGATAGAAGCGATAAACAACGATAACCCCGGTGTTGAAGCGGTAGCGCTTTGGAAGGACGGCGAAATGAAGTTTCTTCAACGCTATGCTCCCAAACGCGCGCGCCTTATTTATTCCCACACGAAAAGCTTTGTGTCCACCGCGGTCGGCATTGCGGTCGACGAGGGCAAATTAACGCTTAACACCAAGCTCTTGGACGTCTTCCCCGAATATATTGATAAGCTTACCGACGAAAGGGTTAAGGATATCGAGCTTCGCCACCTTTTAACGATGAGCTCGGGATTTGGAAACGCGTTTCTTATGAGCTCCAACCGCCGCCGTGACGAGGGTTATCCCGATTACGTCGGTTATATGCTGCAAAAGGAAATGAAATATAACCCCGGCGAAAAATTTGTTTATTCAAACGCCGATACTCATCTTTGCGGTTGTATGGTTCAGCGCGCAACGGGTACAACGCTTTTGAAATATACCCACGACAAGCTTTTTTCAAAGCTCGATATGGGCTTCCCCGCTTGGGAAACCGACCCCGACGGAGTTGCTTTCGGCGGAAGCGGTCTTTATCTCGATATAACCGATATGATGAAGCTGGGCATACTTTATCTTAACAAGGGCGTTTGGAACGGCGAACGCGTGCTTTCGGAAAATTGGGTAAAGCTTGCATCGACAAAGCATATACCCACCGGACACGAAGCGCCTTGGCACAGCCATTACGGTTACCAATTCTGGATAATCGGTCAGCAAGAGGGCGCATTCCGCGCAGACGGTATGTACGCGCAGTTTTCAATCGTTTTACCCCAAGAAAATGCCGTTCTCGCAACGCAATGCTCGGAAGAAAACGACGTTCCGAAGTTTGTTGATATGATACTTAAACATATTTTTTAATTAAGGGATAAATATGCTTTTAATAATAACAAAAAGAAAAAACGATATGAGTGATATTCTTTCATCGGCAACCGATACGAAAATATTAACTCCGACCGAAGCCGAAAACGAGGACTTTTCGCAATATTCATCACTCGCGCTCATCGGCGGAACCGAGGACAAGCCGATGATGTTGAACGCATATCTGCGAACCAAGGCAGAGGAGTTTGCAAAAAGCGGCAAGCCGATATTTCTTGAATATGTTCCGTCGTTCGCTTGTGTTTATTCGGCGCAACCGATTCAAATAACCTCACACCGCTTGGTTTCCCATTGCGATCTTACCGACGAAATAAAAAAGGGCGACCTGCTTGACAGTCATTATAATCAATATATCAGACCGCATTTTCTTATGCCGAACACAAAGGCATTGATGTATTACCGTCAATATACCCCTGCTCACGATAGGCTTGACGGCGAAACTGAATCGAACGATATTGCGCTGTTTTCCTATGAAAACGTTCTTTTCTGCGCATTCCGAATGAGCGATTATCTTAAAGCGTCGTTTGCGCCGATAAAGCGTTGGAATTCCTTGGTCGGCTTTATTTGCGAATTTTTGAACGTCGAAACGCCCAAAGACTTTGGAAAAACCTCATATTCCGTCAAGGGTGAATCAAAGGGTGATTTCTTTGAGGAATTAAAAAGCTGCACCGACAACAGCATTAAGCTTTTGAAAAATCACCTCGTCACTCCCGACGGAAAACACGGAATAAAAGAGGGCTTGAGCCACAACATCCGCCCCGACGGAAGTCGAATTATTGCCGACGTTGTCCGTACCGACTGCACGGGCGAGGCGGCAGGCGCGTTTATCTTTTCGTTTGATAAGGAATTGACCGATATTGCCGACAATATGTATTCGCTTTGCTACGGCCCGCTTACCGTAAAAGGCGGTGAATACGACGGAATGGTGCGCTGGACCGAAGAAGCTTGGGAGGTTTGTTATCAGGACGACGTTGCCCGTGCGATAATCCCCTCTCTCCTTGCCTCGTATTTCGGAATTACCGATAAATATGTCGAAAGCGCTTGTCACGCGCTTAAATTCCTTTGCCAAACGACGCCGAAAAACGGGCTTCGACCTGCAAGAACCGACGTTTTGGAATTTATGAAAAGCGGAAAGCCGATAAGATCGCTTACCGAGGAGGAGGGCGGACTCGCAAGCGCGCATTATAACGCATATTACAGCGCCGCACTGCTTTTGGGTTATATTTTGACCGATAACGAAGGCTTCAAGACTGTCGGCGTTAAGGGCTTGGAAACACTTATGTCGCTTTATCCCGACACGGTGCGCGAGCACAGCGAAACAAGTGAGCTTTGCCGTCTTATCCTTCCGCTTGCGATTCTTTACAAGGCAACGGGAGACACAAAGCACAAGGAGATGCTTTACAAGGTTTTTGCCGACCTCAATTCGCATAAGCACAAAAACGGAGGCTTTTGTGAATGGGATACCGACTACAAGGCGACCTGCTTTAACAACGCAGGCGGTGAATGCTCGCTCCTCTCCAAAAACGGCGATAACGTTGCCGACCTGCTTTATTCTTTGAATTGGCTCCCGCTTGGCTTTGCTCTTGCTTGGCAGGTGACGGGCGACGATGCTTTTTATAACGCTTGGCGCGAAATTTGCGAATTTTTCATCAAAGCGCAGCTTGTAAGCGACGATATATTTGTTAACGGCGGCTGGTGCCGCGGTATCGACCTTGACCGACTTGAATATTTCGGCATCCCCCACGATGTGGGCTGGGGTCCCTGCTGTATCGAAACCGGTTGGACGGTTGCCGAAATTACAATGGGTATGCTTGTCGGCAAAGCACTTAAAGAGGGCAAAATCAAATAAAAAAGAACGGAAGACTTTTAAAAGCCTTCCGTTGTTTTTTACTTATTATAATATTTATCCATAACGTCCAAAACCTTAAGCATGGTTTCGGGCGCGCCTGCGTAATAGGCGGTGGGGTATTTTCCGACAAATTCGCCGAAGCCCTTTTCGTATGCGTAATAACGCGGAACGTATTCTTCCTTATTGAAGAATTGGTGGTCGATTTCCATTTCAAAGCCGATTTCGGTGTTCGAGGTCTTGACTCCGCCGATAATTTCGCCGTTGATGTCAACGACCGCTTGCTTTCTCACGCAATCCGAAACGATTCTTATTTCGTCAACACGCGCAGGGTTGAAGAAGAACGAGGGTTGGATTATCGCGGTGTCGAAAATATCGGTGAGGTTTACGATGTGACCCATATTCTTCGAGGAGGAAGCCGCTTCGTGATAATAGGGTATCCAAAGCATATTCTTACCGAACGAGCGAACACGGTCGGAAACGGTACGCATTGCATAAACTATCGGGTTGTTAAAGTTTTCCTCGGGCTTATCGTTATCAAAGCGCGTATATCCTGCGGTTACAACGTCCTCGCCCGAGAAGTAAATGCCCTGAACGTTGTTGTTCCAAATCTCCTCGCGCACGGTGTTCTTTATAAGGTCAACGGTATCTGCCCAAGCGGAAGCGAAAAGATGTGTAAGCGCGTGCCAGCATTCGCACATAGGCACCGAAAACCAAATTTTCACGTCCTTTTTGATAGCAACCAATCTTTCGGCATAAGCGTTTGCATCGGCAACGTAATCCTTAACGTGGTAATTGCCCTTAAGAATCTTGTCGGCGGTCGCGTGATATTCCTTTTTAATGGTTTCCAAGCGATTGGGGTCGCCGACCATATCGGGAGTCATTGCATCGATAATTTCGCGGGTTACGATTTCAACGTCGTTGCCGTTGCGGTCGGTAAAGCGGTTAAATACAATGATCGGTATAAGGAGTATTTCATCGGTGACCGCAAGAAGGCGAGAAAGCTCCTCGTCGGTAGGATTGTAATATTTCGTGTTACTGTAGCTGTTGTAGCTTGTATAAAGCAAAACGCCTTTTTTCATCAATGTGCTCATTTTAAAATGCTCCTTTTCGGTATTTTTGAAAAAGGGGTTGACAAGCTTGGTTGGTTGTTGTAAACTAAACAAAGGTTGGTAATAATAAACCGAGCTTTATCAATCGGTTATAGCTTAAATCTTGATTTAATTATACCAAACAGGCATTTTTTGTCAATACAATTTTTTTGCATTAAAATTTTTTAAAGATATACAAACCTTTTCGATCTTTTTCCGACTATATTTACAAATCCATTACATTTTATTCTTATAATATAAGGGATCATATAAATAAGGAGTGATATTTTTATGAAACGCTGTTTATGCTTATTACTCTCGGCACTGCTGCTTATTTCTTCGTTCGTTGCCTGCGGAGAAGAGATTGAAAGCTCCGCTTCGTCCGACGTATCGAAGGAATCGGAAAGCTCGTCGGTTACCTCCAAGGGCGAACAATTCGTAATCGACGTTGAATCCTCAACCGAAGTCTCGCTTGACAGCTCAAGCGAAGCGATCGAATCAAGTGAGTCCGAGGGATCGAGCGAGCCCGAGGAATCGAGCGAACCCGAAACGAGTGAGTCCGAAACGAGTGAGCCGGATGAAAATGAAGCGGTCGACGCGTTCCGTCTTTCGGGCATCGACGATTTTACCGACGATGACGCAACGCGCACCTACACCGTTTACGCGCCCTATACCGATAAATACACCCTTAAAGGCAAAAACGTAAAGAGCATTACACTTTCGCAAAACGGCGAAACGGTCAAGAAATGCGAATCCGAAATGACGGTTTCCCTTACGGAAAACGAAATTTACACCCTCACCGTTACCACTAAAGAGGCAAACGCCGATTTCACTGTAACTACAACCGCAGAAAACCACAAGGTAACGCTTCCCTACGATGTAGCCGAACCGACCGACATATCAAAATTCAACGTCAACGGCAGCTCCCCTCTCGTTCCCTCGAAGGTTGATTACATTAAGCGCGAGGGCGGAACCTACGTTTATTCAAACAACCCCGAGCAATTCGGTTCACAGCACGTTGGCAAGGCGTTTATGCGTAACGAGGGTCTTTCGGGCGAGGTCTACGTTACCTTTGAGCATGCAAACTATTCGGGAAGCAACGCATACCTCGGTTATCAGCTTAAAAACGATACCGACCACGACGTTTATATTACGATAACCAACGTCGGATATCAATGGATAGGCACTTGGTTCGGACAGCTTGCTTGGTATAAATTCTATAACACCTCATTTACACTTCCGAGCGATTATTTCAATGCAAACGGCTCGATCAGTTCAAAATATTCGGGGCTTGATTACGCATATCAAAAACACAACCCCCGTATATATCAGCCGACCACCTACCGTCTGCCTGCAGGCGAAAAGTTTTGGGTAATCGGCGGAACGACCTCCGATTCCTACCGCAACATAAATATTGACGGCTCGGCAAACAATTTCGTGAACCCCATTCGCTGTGCCAACGGCAACGTGAAATTCACCGTTACGGGCGGCGAGGTCACCGGCACGATGTATTGCTATTCAAACCCGTCGCAAATTGCCGACGATCCCGAACCTATCGGATACGTTGCGGCAGGTTATGCTCAACAGTATTCGGGCATCGCCTACCACCACGGCGTTA
>JAZRTE010000103.1:0-1836 GCA_045651785.1 Eubacteriales bacterium
TTTACGAGGAAGAATACAAAGCTCTCGGCTGTAAGGTCGGCGTTACCACTGTCGACGGAAGCCACGGTACAAACGGCTTTGTAACCGCGCTTATGGATGGCGCCGACTATACCTATACCTTCTGCTGCGGTCCCGAACCTATGCTTAAGGCGGTATTTAATGCTGCAAAAACGTCGGGTCAGTACAGCTTTGAAGAACGTATGGGATGCGGCTTCGGTGCTTGTATGGGATGCTCCTGCAAGACCGTTACCGGATATAAGCGTATCTGCAAGGAAGGCCCCGTGCTTTATAAGGAGGAGATCTTATGGTAAACACAAAAGTAGATCTCTGCGGAATAACGCTTGACAATCCCGTAATTCCAGCAAGCGGAACGTTTGGCTTCGGCTATGAATTTGCCGAGCTGTACGACATAAATATTCTCGGTACGTTTTCCTTTAAGGGAACGACAAAGGAACCGCGCTTCGGTAATCCCACACCGCGTATTGCCGAATGCACCTCCGGTATGATAAACGCTGTCGGACTTCAAAACCGCGGCGTGGAAAAGGTTATTTCCGAGGAGCTCCCCAAGCTTCAAAAATGCTTTAACAAAAAGGTTATGGCAAACGTATCGGGCTTTTCGGTGGAGGAATATGCATACACCTGCGAAAAGCTTGATAAATGCGAGCAGGTAGGTTGGCTTGAGGTCAATATCAGCTGTCCCAACGTACACGGCGGCGGTATGTCCTTCGGTACCGATCCCGAAGCGGCATACGAGGTCACCAAGGCAGTCAAATCGGTCACCCAAAAGCCGGTAATCTTAAAGCTTTCTCCCAACGTTACCGACATCGTCGCAATTGCAAAAGCGTGCGAAAAGGGCGGCGCTGACGGAATAAGCCTTGTTAACACAATGCTCGGTATGCGCATTGATCTTAACAGAAAAAAACCGATAATTGCCAATAAAATGGGCGGCTTTTCGGGCAAGGCAATCTTTCCCGTGGCGGTCAGAATGGTCTATCAGGTATCTTCTGCCGTCGAGGTTCCGGTTATCGGTATGGGCGGCGTAAGCTGTGCCGATGACGTTATCGAAATGATGCTTGCAGGCGCGACCGCGGTCGAGGTAGGCGCGCAAAACCTTGTCGATCCCTTCGCTTGTAAGACCATTATCGAGGAATTGCCCAAAGCAATGGAAAAATACAGAATTGAAAATTTAAAAGATATAATAGGAGCAGCACACAATGGGTAAGGACGTAATCATCGCTTGTGACTTTTCAAGCGCGGAAAAAACCTTTGAATTTCTTGACAAATTCACCGGCAAAAAGCCTTTCGTAAAGATAGGTATGGAGCTTTACTATGCCGAAGGTCCCGCGATCGTTCGCGAGATCAAGGCAAGAGGTCATAAAATATTCCTCGATTTAAAGCTTCACGATATTCCCAATACCGTTAAAAAGTCTATGGCGGTGCTTTCCAACCTCGGTGTCGATATAACCAACCTCCACGCAGGCGGCACAGTGCGTATGATGGAAGCCGCTATTGAAGGACTGACCCGTCCCGACGGAAGCCGTCCTCTCCTCATCGCGGTTACCCAGCTCACAAGTACCGACCAAGAAAGCATGGAAAACGATCTGCTTATCAAAGCGCCTATCGACGAAGTAGTAATGCACTATGCCGAAAACGCTAAAAAAGCAGGTCTTGACGGTGTCGTTTGCTCGCCGCTTGAAGCAGGTAAGGTTCACGAGCGTTGCGGCGACAGCTTTATCACCGTAACCCCCGGCGTACGCTTTGCAGACGGGGACATCGGCGATCAGGTCCGCGTTACCACTCCCGAGCGCGCCAAGGAAATCGGCTCTGACTACATCG
>JAZRTE010000104.1:0-6991 GCA_045651785.1 Eubacteriales bacterium
GGGTCGTAGAGACAGCCGAACTTCCAAATCTTTTCGCGGAGCCAATCGTTAATAGCGGTAAGCTTGCCCGAATTGATCGCGGCATCAACGTCGACGTCCTTTTTCATTTCGTTAAGGATCTGTGCGCCGTAAGCAGAGCCGAGCGCGTAAGACGGGAAATATCCTACGTTCGCATTCGACCAGTGACTGTCTTGAAGCACACCGTTAGTATCGTCGGGTACGTCAACGCCAAGGTATTCTTTATACATACGGTTCCATTCCGAAGGAAGCTCTTTTGCAGTGATTTCGCCCGACATCATACGCTTTTCAAGCTCATATCGCACCATTACGTGCAATGCATAGGTCAATTCGTCTGCTTCGGTGCGGATCAAGGAGGGCTCTGCTCGGTTGATCATACGATAGAAATCATCGTTTTCAACCGAACCGAGTTGTTCGGGAAATTCCTTTTTGAGGAACGGAAGAATAAGATTGCAGAAGGGCTTGCTTCTGCCGATGATATTTTCATAGAAGCGCGACTGACTTTCGTGAATAGCCATCGAAACGCCGCCTTCAAGTGAGGTTCGGAACAATTCGGGCATCGAATTGAGCTCGTAAAGCGCGTGACCGCATTCGTGCACAACGCTGTAAAGCGAGCTTGAAAGATTATCTTCGTAGTAGTGGGTGGTTATGCGTACGTCTTTTGAGGTGAAATTGATCGTAAAGGGGTGCTCTGTTTCGCCCACCGCAAAATGCGAGCGATCAATATCCATAACGTCAACAAGATAATCGGTGAATTTTTCCTGCTGAGCTTTAGGATAATTAAGGTGAAGAACCGAATCATCGATTTGCTTTGCACTGCCAACGCGAGTGATAAGAGGAACGAGCTTATCGCGTAGCGCTTTGAAGAACTCATCGCATTTTGCCTTTGTAAGCCCTCTCTCGTATTTATCAAGGCAAACCTCATAGGGGTCCTTTTCGGGATTTGTGTAGGATGCAAATTTTTTCAGAGTATCAAACGTCTTTTGGAGATAGGGCTCGAAGGAAGCGTAATCGTTGTTCTCCTTCGCCTTATGCCAAACCGCAGACGATTCGGTAAGATGCACTTGGAAATCGACCATTTCCTGCATAGGTATCTTACGTGTTTCATCGTATTCGCGGTATAACTCGGTCACCTTACGGCGATCGATCTCCGAGAGCGAATCGAGATTTGCGTTAAGAGCTTCCAGAGCTTCGATAAATTTGGGTGCTGTTATAAGCTCGTAGCTCATTTTAGAAAGCTCACCGAGAGTAAGGGCTCTGATCTCAACGCTTCCCTCGGGTGCAACGGTATCACCGTCGTAATACAAAATACCCATTGCATGGTTGAGCGCCGAATTGGTATTTTCAAAAGATGCTATTTCATTAAGTGCTTCTTGAATTGTCATAATTAACTCCTTTAAACAACGATTTTTTGCCACTTGCCCGATATAAATCTATACATCGAGAAAGCAAGACGCATATATTGGTCTATAAGCAAGCTTATCCACGCGCCGAACAAACCGAATCCCAACGGATAGCAGAAAATATATGCGGTAAGCGGTCTGAATGCGCCGATAGAAATTGCCGAGGTAAGCGCGACGTAACGGGTATCGCCCGCACCGCGCAAAGCGCCGTTATAAATAACCTGTGAAATCTGACCCGGCGCACAGATAATGATGTAATATATCAGTATTTTACCGTTTTCAATAACGTATTGATAATGCTCGTCGGCAGGATCGGCAAAAAGCTTTACCATCCAACCGCCTGCAAAGAACAGGAACACCATCAGTAACACAGAAATCAAAACGCCGACACGCTGACCGACTTTTGCATACAGTGTTGCAAGGTCGGGTCTGTTTTTGCCGAGATTTTGACCGATAAGTGCGCTTGTCGCAACACTCAAGCCGTCACCGCAGGCAAATGAAACGGTTATAATATTCATCGCAATAATATGCGTTCCGTATTCGGCGGTGCCGAGGTCGGCAACAAGCTTTGCATAGATAAAAAATCCGATACGCATAAACAGTTGCTCGGTTCCTGCGCCGGCGGCTACCTTGCCGAGGGTTTTAAGCAGGTGCGCCTTCCATTTTATCATACCCTTAAAGCTGAACCGCAGATAGCGGTTTTTGCGGAGAATAGACGACATACTCATACAGAACGATGCAATATTACCTATCAGCGTCGCTATCGCCGCGCCTTTTACACCAAGATGCGGTACAAGCTCCATACCGTTTAAGAACACGCCGTTGATGAGTATGTAGTTGAAGCAGATGTTGGTAACGTTTGCGACAATATTCGTTGTCATCGATATTCTTGTGTTACCGCTCGCGCGTTGGGCGGCATTGATCATCATACCGAATGACGTGAACATTAAGCCGACCATAGTTATGCGGAAATAGGTGAGCGCATAATCAAGAGTATCTTCATTTGCTCCCGCAAAGGTAAGCAGCGGTTCGGCTACAAGAATCGCCGCACCGCAAAGCACTATTGCTAAAACGGCAACAAGTCCTAACGATTGGTTAAGCGATGCGTTTGCGCCCTCTTGGTCGCCTTGACCCTTACGCCGCGAAACTATTGTTGTTACCGCGATACTTAATGCGAAGAAAACCGCATAAAATATCATTCTCGGTTGGGTGGTAAGTCCGACCGCGGCAACTGCATCGATTCCCTCGCCCGAAACCATTATGGTATCGAAGATATTTACCAAGCTCATAAGTATCGACTCGACCATTGCGGGCCAAGCGATTTTGAGGAAATAGGAATAAATCGATTTTGTTTTGGGAAGCTCGCCTTGAATATTCAATTTTCGGGACATACCCGAAACGGTAAACAAATTTGTTAATTTCATCATGAATGATACAGCTTCTTCGTTTGATATGCCGGTTCGCAGGTAAGATTGATACCGAGCTTTTTAAGTAATTTTTCGTCAACCTGTGAAAGTATTACGGATGAATGCATTTCGCAATCGGAAAGCTTTTTTAACTGATCGAGCGCAAGACGCGCGTTTGAATCGGTAACGGCACAAACCGAAAGCGCAATAAGTATTTCATCGGTATGCAAGCGCGGGTTATTATTGCCCATATGTTGAGTCTTGAGGTCTTGGATAGGACCTATAACCTCGGGAGAAATGAGATATACCTCTTTGTCAATGCCTGCAAGCGCTTTAAGAGCATTAAGAAGCATTGCGCTTGATGCACCGAGAAGCGAGGTCGTTTTGCCTGTAATAATTCTGCCGTCGTGCAGTTCGATTGCCGCGGCAGGTCCGTTCGTTTCATCGGCACGCGCATTTGCGGCAATAGCAACCTTGCGGTCGTCCTGCGAGATAGAGCATTGACTCATAAGGATTTCAAGCTTATGTACGGGACCGCCCTCGCTTAAGCCCTTGCGCTGTTGGCAAAGTGCCTCGTAATAACGGCGAATGATTTCCTGATGCGCCGCTTCACGGCAGATTTCGTCCGAGCAGATTGCATTACCTGCCATATTAACACCCATATCGGTTGGCGATTTATAGGGCGATTGACCGTAAATGCGTTGGAATATCGCATTTAACACAGGGAAAATTTCAACGTCGCGGTTATAGTTAACGGTTTGCTTGCCGTATGCTTCGAGATGATAGGGGTCGATACAGTTTGAATCGTCAAGGTCGGCGGTCGCGGCTTCATAAGCAACGTTTACGGGATCCTGCAACGGAAGATTCCAAATCGGGAAGGTTTCGAATTTTGCGTAACCCGATTTGATGCCCTTGAGATGCTCGTGATATAACTGCGAAAGGCAGACCGCCATTTTGCCGCTACCCGGACCGGGTGCGGTTACGACGACAAGACGGCGAGAGGTTTCGATAAATTCGTTTCTGCCGTATCCGTGCTCGCTTACGATAAGCTTTACGTTGGAGGGATAGCCTTCAATCGGATAGTGCTTATATGTCGTAACGCCGAGATTTTCAAGACGCTTTTGGAAAGCAACAACTGCGGGTTGTGAATTATATTGGGTAAGCACAACGCTTCCGACGTAAAGACCGCAGGCACGGAAAGCATCGATAAGACGCAATACGTCTTGGTCGTAAGTGATACCGAGGTCGCCGCGCACTTTATTTTTTTCGATATCGTTACTGCTTATTGCAATAACGATTTCCGCTTCGTCCTTAAGCGCGGTGAGCATTTCGATTTTAATACTCGGCTTAAAACCGGGGAGCACGCGCGAAGCGTGAAAGTCATCGAAAAGCTTTCCGCCGAATTCAAGATAAAGCTTACCGCCAAAATTATCTATGCGTTCTCTGATATGACGCGTTTGAAGTTCCACGTATTTTTCACAATCGAAACCGATTTTTTTCATTTTTCGACCTCTGTATTTAGATTGATTATTTCGTAAAGTTGAGATAATGAGGATATGACCGCGGCACCCGTTTTGACAAGTGCGGTTTTGGATTGATGCCCGCTTGAAACAAGAATAGCTTTTGCGCCAACAAACGATGCAACATCGAAATCGTGAACCATATCGCCGATAAAGACCGTTTTTTCAAGATTGATACCGTTTGAAGCGATATAATCTCGTGTGCGCTCCACTTTGCTTCCGACGTTTCTGTCGGTTGCGCCGATAACCTCGGTAAAATAATTTTCAATTTCAAATTTTTGCAGATACGGTTTGATTATATCGTTTCGGCTTGAAGAGAAAACATATTGCTTAATTCCCTTTTGCGACAGCTTTAAGAGCAAATCCTTTGTCGTGTTCGAAACCGCTTCATCGGGCAAATGCTTTGCCCAAAGCGCATCAAACTCTACAGAAAGAGAATGCATATTTTCTTTGGACATATCCATTACACGCTCATAAAAGCGAACTATCGGCACGTCAATATATTCACGGTATTGTTCAAACGTAATCAGCGGAAGCTTTCTTGCAACGAGCATATCGTTCACAGCGAGCCACGCGGCGCGCGCATCATCGAGCAAGGTTCCGTTCCAATCCCAAAAAATGCAATCGTATCTCATAATACTACCTCTAATAATTTATAGTAACATATTATAAAGTAATTTTCAACTGTTTTTGGGCTCTTAAATAATTTTTTTATCCAACTCTTTAGCTTTAAATAATCATTCAAAAATCACACAAATACCGCTGGCATTTTGACGAATATCGGTTGTTTTGAAATGCGATTACCTGAAACAGAAAAATGTCCGAGATTAAAGCTATTTACGTCAAAAAGCTTTAAAACAGACATAATTGCGCAATTTTAAAAATTTTTTAAAATTTTATGTGACAAAAGCCGTACCTTTTGCGTCTTATAGGGTGAAAGGACTTTTAATAGGTTCAAATAAACTCGAAGGGGATAGTATTGTGAAAACAAAGGCAGTTGTATTTTTTATAATGTGTGCGATATTCTTGATGTCGGCGACACCGATCGTGTTTGCGGACGAGATGATCGTAAGCGGAGATTTTGAATATTACATCTCTCCCGAAACGGCACACGAGGATTACCGCGGAACAGTGGTAATAACGAAGTATCTCGGTAACGATAAAGAAGTGGTCATCCCGTCCGAGATAGACGAAAGAAGAGTTTCGTCGATAGACTATATGGCATTTTATAAAAACGAAACGCTTAAAAGCGTTCAACTGCCCGATACGCTTGTCGGAATCGGAGTGGATGCGTTTGCGTTTTGCAAATCGCTTGAGTCGGTAAATATCCCCGAAGGTATCAAGGCTCTCTCCCCTGCGTTTCGCGGTTGCGAGAAGCTTGAATCGATCGTAATACCCGAGGGAGTCATACGTATCGAGCAAGGTATGTTCAGGGATTGCACCGCGCTTGAAAACGTAACGTTGCCGAACAGCTTGAAAATAATAGACGGCAGTGTTTTTGAAAAATGCATTTCTTTAAAGAACATATCGCTTCCCAACGGGGTTGTAGAAATCGGTGTGAACGCGTTTGGCGGTTGTACTGCGCTTTCCGAAATATCGATTTCCGAAAGCGTAACGTATATCGGTGCGAGCGCATTCGGTAATACTGCATTTTATAACGATGCCGAAAATTGGGAAAACGACGTTCTTTATGTTGACGGTTGTCTTATAGACAGCAAGCGAGAAAAAATACAGGGCGAATATTCTGTAAAAGAGGGCACGAGAATAATCGCGGAACAAGCATTTTTGCGGGCAACAGGGCTTGAAACGCTTAAGCTGCCCAAAGGTTTAAAGGTTATCGGCGATGCGGCATTTGCCGAATGTACCGCGCTGAAAACGGTCGAGATGCAAGGCGGACTTGAAACGATAGGCTCAACCGCTTTCCGAAAATGCGTGATAGACGAAATTGTAATTCCCGAGGGAGTAAAATCGATCGGTGATCGTGCTTTTGATCGCTGTGGGATAGTAAAAGTAACGCTCCCGAAGAGCTTGGAGTCTATCGGCAACGAAGCCTTTGGCGGCACCACCGACATTAAGAAGGTGAAATATAACGGCAGCAACAGCGAATGGAATGAAAAGCAATTCGGTACGGCGATGGGGTTGAGCCCGTATGCCTTGGTCGAATTTGCCGAAGGGAATAACAACGAAGAATCGGTTTCCGATACTTTAAACAGTTCCGATGAAAGTGTCGAAGTATATGAAGCATCAAAAACAACGGATGATGAAAACGATACCGAAGATAAAAAGGACACGATTACATGGATAATCCCCGTTGCCGCTATTGCAATACTCGCAATTACCGTCCTAATCATATTTTTGGTAAAGAAACGCAAGAAATTCCGCTCGGCGAGCTAACCCACACAAAAAGGAGAAGAGGTTGTCCTTTTAAATTACTTTTTATTCCTGATAACAAAATGATCGGGAATGGTGAACAGTGCAAGGTCTGCCTTGAAGTCGATAAAATCCCTTGACAAAGCCTTTAAAAAGGTTTATAATGAAAGCGGAATAATAAGAAAGAAGGTGTGATTCCGATGGGCCATATTGTCGAACCCGTAGCACTTGTTACTATGGCTTTGAAGGTCTGCCGTTAACCGCGCTTTCTGTT
>JAZRTE010000105.1:0-13882 GCA_045651785.1 Eubacteriales bacterium
GTTGGCGTGCTTATGGTATTTGCAAACAAACTCAGCAAAAGAAATACTCGATATAACTACTTTTTCGTGGCTGTCTATAATTTGACATATTTTTGCGCCACTGACTGAAGAATGTGATGAAAGTCCAAAAGCGTAGTAAAGTGTATTTGTATCAATAAATAGCATGTTTCACTATCCTTCCCGAAGGTGATAAAAAAGCCGCAAAGTATCCCTACTTTGCGGCTTTCGTATGCGGACGAATCCGCAAATTTGGTCCGAGTGACAGGGATCGAACCTGCGGCCTGATGGTCCCAAACCACCCGCGCTCCCAGCTGCGCCACACCCGGATATCTATTCAATTTTTTAAGTTTTGCGTAGAAGTGGGACAAACTGTGGTCAAACTCAAATTCCACGCATTTTTGAGTTCTCTCAAAGTGCCGAAAGTCCGCATAAGTAAAGGCTTTTCGGGACTTTTGCAAAATCTCGGCTATAACTGCTAGGCACGCTCCCAAAGCAAGCGCGCTACCGTTGCGCCACACCTCGAAATATTCAACTACAATATTATACCCAATCAAAACTTACTTGTCAAGCGGAAAAAGAAAAAGGTGCCGCTTTTGCGACACCTCGAAAACTATATATCCAAAACGTAAGCGGTAAGAAGATTAAGCGTATTGTTAATGCCGTCAATATGGGTACGCTCCATACCGTGACTGCAATAAACCGCCATACCGAAAGCCGCCGCACGAAGGTTGTTGCCTGCGCGCATCGCCGCGTTTCCGTCGGTACCGTAGCGATAGAAAATGTCGACGTTATAATCGCATTCCGCCTTTTCGGCAAGATTGATAAGCTTTGTCGTAAGCTCGTAATCGTAAGGCGCGGTCGCATCCTTTGCACAAATACTTACCGCAAATTCATTACCGTCGTAACCCGGTCCGATAAGACCGATATCGAGCGCAACGTATTCCGAAACACCCTCGGGCACATAGGTGCCGCCCAAACCGATTTCCTCGCCATAGGGGAAGGCAAGTATGGTTTTATATTTCGGCTTCAAATTGTTTTCTTTAAGGTATTTAAGCATCGTAAAGCAGCAAGCCACCGCCGCCTTGTCATCGATAAAGCGCGACTTGATATAACCGTTGTCGGTAAATTGGCAACGCGGATCGATCGAAATAAAATCGCCGTTACGAATGCCGAGCGCACGAACGTCGTCCTTGCTTTTAACCTTTTCGTCGAGTATAAGAATCATCGTGTTTTCGTTT
Source organism: Eubacteriales bacterium (assembly GCA_045651785.1). Lineage (GTDB taxonomy): Bacteria > Bacillota > Clostridia > Oscillospirales > CAG-382 > Coliplasma. Next base: position 1,239 of record JAZRTE010000105.1, read on the forward strand.
CGTTCAAGCGTACGCGCGTCATCGAAAACGTGGACCGAATGCGATTGACACGCAAGAAGACCCGTATATTCACGACCGTCGCGCGTGTGCACTGTTGCGGTTTCGCCCTCAAGACTGCAATAATTCACACCGCCGAGCTGACGGACGCGTATTTTTCCGTCGGAATCGATCGTGCGAACGACCAACCCAATCGTGTCGGCGTGCGCTCCGATAAGAACGGTTTTTGAATTATCCTCGCCGTCGAGCGTGATATAAGCGGTGCTTTTGTTGTCAAAGGTAACCTTTTCGTTAAATATAGCGGCATATTTTTCGATTATCGGGTTTAACTTAACGTAATAACCCACAGGGCTCGGTACGTTGATTATTTCTTCAAAGCAGGTCTTGAAAAATTCTTCATCAAATTTGAATTTCATAACAGTGCTCCTTAACGTCATTTTTTATTATTTTATCACTATTCAGAACATCTTTCAATAGCAACGTGCTTGTTTTAATCAAAAAAATGTGTTACAATAGTGCATCATAATTCAAAAACGGTGCTTTATGTTAATAATTGTTAAACAGCTGCTTGTACTGTATATCTTTCTTTTGCTTGGATTTTTCTTCGGAAAATGGAAAAAAGAACAGCAAACACATACAGGGATAATATCGTTTCTACTCGTAAACCTCTTTTTGCCCGCAAAGGTGTTCAACACGTTTTCGAAAAATTTCACAAAGACATATATTACCGAAAACGGCAAAACGATTATCGTGTCGGTTTCGCTTTTGCTCTTGCTTGTTGTGTTTTCGCTTGCGGTTGCAAAGCTGCTCACAAAAGATAAATACGAGCAAAAGGTTTATCGCTACTCGTTGACCCTTTCGAATTACGCATATATGGGTTATGCGTTGTGCGAAAGTATTTTCGGCGAATCGGGCTTGACAGATTTGATTCTGTTTTGTATTCCGTTTGCGATATACACCTATACCTTTGGGTATGCGATGCTCACGGGCAACGGAAAAACGGTTAAAAAGCTTTTCAATCCAATGACCGTTGCGATTGTACTCGGTATCGTTTTCGGGCTTACGGGATTAGAAATCCCCGAAATTTTCACATCGGTTTTAAGCTCATCCTCTGCTTGTGTTGCGCCTTTAAGTATGCTTCTTGTAGGTATAACGCTCTCGGCGTTCAAAACCCGCTCTCTTGTGTGCGATTACAAAGCATACATACTTGTCATAGTGCGGCTGATCGTGGTTCCTGCGCTTGTTTACGGGCTTTTAAAGCTGTTTGCACTTGATTTTGTATTGATGCCTGCGGTGATGATGGCGTGTATGCCGTGCGGACTCAATACGATTGTATTTCCGAAGCTAATAAACGAGGATTGCTTAACGGGCGCAAAGCTCGCAATGCTTTCGCATTTGTTTTCGGTTGCCACAATTCCGCTGTGGTTAATGCTTATAAAATAATTATCAGGAGAAAATATAATGAACAATTCCGTTCCCGAAACACTTAAAATCCTTTTCGTCGGCAACAGCTTCTCGGTCGACACCGCCCAGCACCTTCCCGAGGTTGCACTTTCGATGGGCGTTAAAAATCTTCATTTCGCCGTTCTTTATATCGGCGGATGCTCGACAAGACGTCACTATTCAAACCTTATCGGCAACGTGAAGGGATATGAATATTACGAAAGCTTCGGTAAGGACGGCGAATGGAATTGCACCTATGAGGTAAGCAATGTCGACGCAATAAAGAGCGACGATTGGGATATTATAGCGCTTCAGCACGGCACTATCGACGGAAGCAAAAATACCGACCTTGTATATTACGATAAATTGGCACCGCTTGTTGAGGAAATCAGAAAAATAGCGCCCGAAAAGGCAAAAATCGTGTTTAACCGCCATTGGGTAGGCGAGTCGTGGCATACTCATCCCGAAATCGTTTCCTTCAGCGGTGATACCGCAAGAATGTATGAAATCGTAAGCGATATTGTTAATAACCACGTCGTAAAAACTCCGTATCTCGATTTTGCAACGCCTGTAGGTACCGCAATTCAGAACGCTCGCACCTCGCGCATAGAATCGCTCAACCGCGACGGTTATCATCTATCTCTCGGTACGGGCAGATATATTGCCGCGCTCACCTTCTTTGCGGCGGTAACGGGATGCGATATTTCAAATATCGAATGGGCGCCCGATGGCGTCGATGAATACGAAAAAGCCGTTGCTGTCGAATCGACCTAATGCGTTGAAAGCTCCGTATTCTGTTACGGAATCCAAGCTTTAAGGGATTATTATGCAAAACAAATACAAACGCTTAAAATTTGCGTGCTATACGACAAATGTTACAATGTCGGCGGTGGCAAACCTTTCGCCGATACTGTTTTTGACCTTTCGTTCGCTTTACGGAATATCCTATTCGCTATTAGGTACCTTAGTGCTTGTGGTATTTTCAACTCAGCTTATAGTTGATTTGATATTTTCCTTTTTCTCCCACAAGTTTAATATCGAAAAGACCGTTAAAGCTACACCGCTCATAGCGGCGGTCGGCTTGATATTTTATGCCGTGTGGCCCTATGCTTTCCCAAATCACATCTATCTCGGACTGTTGATCGGATCGGTTATTTTCGCATCCTCGGCAGGTCTTGCGGAGGTGCTTATCAGCCCCGTTATAGCGGCGATCCCCTCAAAGGATCCCGATAGGGAAATGTCTAAGCTTCATTCGATCTACGCGTGGGGTGTAGTCGGTGTAGTGATCCTCAGCACGGTTTACATAATGTTGGCGGGCGGAGAAAATTGGCAATATCTCCCACTCGTCTTTGCGGTTATACCGCTTGTGTCGTTCGCGTTGTTTTTTAACGCCGAGATTCCTAAAATGGAAACGCCCGAACGTGTTTCGGGCGCACTCAATCAGTTAAAAAGCAAAAGGCTGTGGCTTTGCGTAGCGGCAATCTTTTTAGGCGGCGCGTCCGAATGTACAATGGCGCAATGGAGCTCGGGTTATATTGAGCGTTCACTCGGCATCGATAAATTCTGGGGTGACATCTTCGGCGTTGCAATGTTCGGCGCGATGCTCGGACTCGGCAGAACACTTTATGCCAAATTCGGCAAGAAGGTTTCAAAAATACTGCTTCTCGGTGCAGTCGGTGCATTTTTGTGCTATATCACTGCCGCTGTGTCTAATATCGCCGTTATCGGCTTGATAGCCTGTGCCTTTACCGGCTTTTGTACCTCGATGCTTTGGCCCGGCTCGTTAATCGTCGTGCAGGAATATTTCCCGAAAGCGGGTGTGTTCATCTTCGCTATGATGGCGGCAGGCGGCGATTTCGGTGCATCGGTCGCACCTCAGCTTGTTGGCATCGTAACCGATACCGTATCCGCTTCGCCGAAAATGGCGGAAATAGCAAGCTCCTTCTCGATCAGCGGCGAGCAGCTTGGAATGAAGCTCGGTATGCTTGTCGGTGCTTTGTTTCCGCTTGCAGCAATATTCGTTTTCCTTTACGTACATAAAAAATTAAAGCAAACATATTCTATATGACGTCAAAAAAAGAAGCACGAAATTTTCGTGCTTCTTTTACTTTTGTCTTATACCGCGCGGGAATTATATTGCCTTTGAGGCAAACCGGTAAAAGGAAACAACACTGTCTTCGCTGCCGTTTACCAGTCTTTTATAAACCTTTTCAATCGGAGTGAGATAAGCACCGTTATTACTGATAAGCAAAGGAATGCTTGACGTAGGTTCTTTTCCCCAGTTGAAGTTTTTTAGAGAGTTGCAATTTTTTAATAGGGTTTCACCTAAATAAGAGCCGAATATAAGTGCCATGCTCCAAATTTGATTTTCTGTAGGTTTTGATATTGCAATATCCTTTGAATACCAATCCAGTATTTCTTCTAAATCGGAAATGCTGTTTTCGGAATAATCAAATTTTTTATTAAATCCATTTGCATATTCAATTGCAGCAACGCACATCCTTTGTGCATAAGCCGTCAATTCGTTATGTGTACTTTCAGCGTTTTGCTTTCGGCTTTTAAAAATATCAAAAAATCCCATATAATAACCTATTGGCTTATATTGTGTTTTAAGCGTCTAAATTTTCAAGCTCATCAAGCGGGGAATACATAACGCCAAAGTGGAACTCTGTACCCTTTGCGCGTTCATCCGCAATTTTCTGCTGAAGCGAAGAGCCCTTGCGGATAAACATAATATTTTCATCAAAGGTGCCGATTTGGGGAAGTAAATGCAAACGGCTGTTAACCTTTAAAATGTTGCTGTTTTGGGGCAAAACCTTGTCAAGCTGTGCGGAAAGTATCCACGAATAACAAGCAAAAGCCTTCGTTTTGTGGTCGGGATAATAATTGTTGTAGAAATCAAGCGCCATTTTGAACGCTTCTTTAAACTTTTCGGGTGTGTATTCGACCTTGGCAGGGATGTGAATGTCGATAGTATGGTCGCCGCCGCGAAGGAAATCGTGCCATACCGATTTATCGAATTTGGTAGCGGTCAAAGAAACACTGCCGTTTTGTGCAACAACGTGACCGACATAGCTTGAATCGTCCTCGTAAAACGAGGTCTTGCCAACCGATTTTTCTTCGCAATCGACAAGCTCGCCTTCTTTGCCGATAAAATATTCACCGCCTGCAAGTGAAACGTATTCTTTTCCGTTTGTAATAATCGGGAAGCTGCTTGTAAATTCGCTCGGAACAAATTTAAGAATACCGAAAAGGAACATACTGCCGCTTGCGCAAAGCATATTCCAATGCCATTCAACGATACCCCAATATCCCTTGCCGTTAAAGCAACTGTTGCTGTATGCCTTAAAGGCGTTAAGGTTTTCAAGGTTAAGGTCTTCGGGCGGTTTCTTGTTATTAAGCGTGTTTGCAAGCATCACCGCAACGATAACCCAACCAACCTGCTCGGGATAAAGTCCGTCAACGGTAAAAAGATCGGTCTGATAAATATAATTTACCCACGGCTTGCGCTTGTAAACCGTCAAATCCGCAAGAAACGAGCCGCACAAATGCGCGTCATCGTTTTCGTTTATCGCTTTTGCGCATTTAATAAGAGTTTCCTTTGCTTCTACGGGCAATCCGGTTACATCGCAAACCATCACCGCATCCTCTTCCGAAAGCAACGGCTTTTTGCGGTCGTATTCTTTAACGAAATCGTCAAAATAGTATGCCGCATATTCGGGCATTTGAAAATTGAATTTTTCAACAAGAGAGTTATAAGTCATCTTTATTCTCCAATCACGTATCTGTGTATGTTTCCGGTAACGCCTTGCGAGGTAACGTATTGCGTAACGTCATCGCTAATCTTGCTAACGTTTGAATAGTGTAAATGTCCCGCGAGCACAGCGATGATCTTATCGCCGTTTGCCTTGATAAATTCGATAAATTCAAGATTTTCTTCGGGACAGCCATCATAATTCAATTGGAAATAAACACCGCTCTTTAAAAGAAGCTCGCGGTTTTCATCGTTCATTATCGGAACGTGCATAACCAAAAGCATCGGCTTGCCGTCGCTCGCAAACGCCTTGAGCGCATCTAATTGAGATCTTGAAATCTTTCTTTGAGAATTATCAAGACCGATAACGCTCATATCACCAAGATCTACAGTCTGAATCTCGTTTTTGATTTTTGAAACTATATATCCGTCCGGAATATCCTTGTGCGGCTCGTGATTACCGCAAACCTGAAGCATAGGCTTTTTAAAATCGCCGAAAAGCTTTTCGGAAATACGAAGATTTGCACCGTTGATGTAATCCATAGTATCGCCTGCAATAACCAAAGCGTCACCGTCGGATGCACAGCTTAAAAGGTTTTGCAAATGCTCTTGAGCCGTCTGCATCTCAAGCTCGCCGTAAGGGCAGCCGTATGCCTCACAAAAGCCCTTGCGAACTCCCTCCCAAGCCTCGGTCTGCTTTTTAGAATGTGCGATCTCAGCTTCATCGGATTTTTCGTCATATTCGGTAAGATGCGAGTCGCTGAAATGATATATGGTCTTTTTGGAAATCCCCTTAAAAGGAATAACAAACTCTTTCAAAATTACTTTATCCATCAAAAACACCTCCGTTTTTTGAATTATATCACGGATTAAAAAATATGGCAAGTTTTATTTGACATTTCTTTGATAATATGGCATTATATAAGTAGAATCTACTTAAGGAGCTTAATTATGACTTTATACATAATTCGCCATGCAGACCCCGATTATGAAAACAATACGATCACCGAATTCGGCTGGCAGGAGGCGCACGCGCTTGCACAGTGGTTAAAGGACGTTCATATCGATAAGATATATACCTCGCCACTCGGCAGAGCGATCGATACCGCAAAGCCTACCTGTGAGATCAAGGGAATGACCTCCGAGATCCTCCCTTGGACCGAAGAGAGCATGGATTATATGCGCAACAGCAACCTCACCCCCGAAAGCGAATGCACCTACAGCTATTCTATTCAAAAGGGAATCTACGATTACAAGGATTTTTCCGACAGCGAAAGAATGAAGACCGTCGAAAATATGCAAAAATGCTCGGATGAATTCCTTGCCTCCTTGGGCTATGAGCGCGAAGGCGCATTGTATAAGATCACCCGTGAAAATGACGAGGCTATTGCAGTATTCTGTCACGGCGGCTTCGGCGGCGCTTGGATAACCCACCTTTTGGGCAACGCTCCCGGAAACTATTGGCAAACCATAAGCCTCACAACAAGCAGCGTTACCACCTTTGCATTCCATAACTATTCCAAAACCGGTTATATCCGTCCCATACTTTGCCGTCTTGGTGAGATCAAGCATATCTACGACGCAGGACTTCGCGTTAATACCCGATAAAAATTCACCCGTGCAAATTTGCACGGGTGTTTTCATATAATTTGTGACCAACCCGCGCAAAACGGTACTTTATTGGTGAAGGGCGGTGAGATTTTTATGACCGACGAAAAAATAATAGAACTTTATTTCAACCGTGACGAACAGGCCATTCGTGAAACTCAGATCAAATACGGTAATCTGTGCTTTAAGGTTGCGATGAATATTCTAAACGTAGCAGAGGATGCCGAGGAGGCTGTCAACGATACATATCTGGGCGCATGGAATTCAATTCCTCCGCAACGTCCAAACGTTTTTTCGGCTTTCCTTATAAAAATCACACGAAACCTCTCGCTTAAAAAACTTCGCTTTAAAACCGCTCAAAAGCGTGGAAACGGAGAAGCAACCTTGTCCTATGACGAGCTTTCCGAATGTATCCCAGACGGTCAAAACATTCTGTCCACCGTCGAGGAAAACGAGCTTGCAAGGGTAATAAGCGATTTTTTGCGTGCGCTTCCCGAAGCCGAGCGAAGAATTTTCATCTGCAGATATTTTTATTGCGATTCGATCGAGGAAATTTCAAAACGGTTTTGTTTCGGCGAAAGCAAGGTAAAAATGAAGCTTATGCGAACACGAAACAAACTTCGCACACATCTTACAGAAAGGGGATTGGTCAAATGAAAAATAAAGAATTTCTTCAAAACGCTATAGGTTCAATCGATGACGACCTTATAACAGATGCAGTTAAACCGATTAAAAAAAGAAGACCTTTGTATATTGCTTTTGCTTCTGCAGCTTGCATTGCAATTATTTTCACCTCGTTAATACCGCTGTTTAGTGACGATATAGGTACGGACGGCCCAAACTATAACAGCACTTCCGACAGCTATTTACAGCAAAGCAGTGAAGCTTTTACGGATGACAGTTCCTACGTCGAGAATATGTCGCAAGACGAAAACAGTCAATTCAGACCGTCCGATGAAAGCTCCGACGATTCATCCGTCGAAAATTCCGATCAACCTTCGGAAAACGAAACCTCAAATAATGAAAACAGCGAAAACGTACCGCCCGATGAAGTCGGCGACGTTATTCAAAACGTTGTGAATCTTTGGGATAAGTCCGACTTTTCGGCATTTTCGATAGTCTATGGCAGTGGTGCGAACCTTCGCCCTGTTAACAGCATTGCTGCTCAAAGCAATTATTTGTCCGATACTGCTGTCAAATCCGAACAGATAAAAATTAACATTGACTCGATAATAAAGGTTGAAAGCCTTCTTGCCGACAGATATATCATTTATTATTCCGACTCTTTGTATCCTATCATTTACGATACCAAAGAGGACAAAGAGTTCAATCTTGCCGAAAAGCTGAACGGCGAAAGTATTGAAGTTGAACAACGTTATTTAAATGATATTTTCAAAAAAGCCGAAGAATACTATCCCGGCATCACATCCGCCGAAAAGAACCGCAAATATATCCGTGATATGATAGTTACTTGGCTGTATGGCAAACTATTTGAATATGAAAGCGCTTCGTTTGCTCCCGATATGGATTTTTTGAAAAATCTCGACGGATATTATATTGAACATGAAAAATATGAAATATATCCCGAAGATCCGGAGTTTCGCCGTATGTTTTATGATTTTATCTTCGAAATATATTGCGAGTTACCGAGAGATGAATATAAAAATATTTTCTATTCAGCCGTTCCGATTTGGATCGATGCAGAACGCGGACGCTGTATTGTTAAAATCGCAGATATTCCTCAATATTTAACGAAACACGTAATTTATAATTTAACAACCGATGAAATCATCGATATAAATATCGATGATAGCAGATGCTTTACAGACGGTTGTGAAATTGTTTTTTCAAAGGACGGAAGCTTTTTCACGGTTTCGTCTCCTACCGGAACTATCAACGGTGCTTGGCCGATTTATGGCGGAATGGAATGTCGTCTTGACAAAAATGATAAAAGAGAAACGGTTGATTATTCCGGCGAATACTATGTGGCGTTTTATATCAATACCAATGAGTTTGTCGATATAACAGACAGAGATACCGAAAACGATATGCTCGGATGCAGTAAGGCTTATATTTCCGATAACGGCAAAGTGATATATTATAAGGTTTTAACCGATAAAGGAAAAGGCAATTACTTTAAGTGTGACGCAGACGTATGGTATAACCGCCTTACGCTCTTTGATTCCGATGATGATACTTGGGTGTTCTGCACCGTCAAAAACGGCAGAACAGACAAAGTGAAGATCAAGGGAAGATTTGTTAAACTGGCGAGAAATGAAACAGTCGCAATTATGGAACGCGGCGGTAAGTATTATGCTCACCTTATTGCAAACGGAGGCGACGTTACCGATCAAATACTTGAAGGTAAAATGAATTTGGCACCTTATGAATATTTTGACGTTTATTATTCCGATAACGCATTGTATAAAAAGAATATATTCAGTGGAGAAGTGAACAAGCTGGCCGATTGCGACAGCTACATTCTTAACTCGGATAAATCGTTTGCATTCGTTTATAAAAACGGTGACAACTTCGTTACCTGCATTAATATTGCGACTTGCGAAAGCTGCCGTATAATCATCGACGATGATTTGTGCAAACAGCTTTTTGCAGATGAAAAAGCGATTTTCAATATGAATTACAACGAAACCGAAAACACCCTAACGCTTTCGCTTTACAAGTCGGACGACGTTAAGGATAACGCTAAAGACGTTGATTTTTATGCATTGATGGCAGAAAATCGTTTTATACTCAATCAAGGAACCGAATTGGGTAAGACGTATAACGTAAGTATCGATGAATCTGTTCTCGAAGAAATAAGACAATACGTTGCTTCTATGAAATCCGGACAGGTTGGCAACGACCCCGACCGAGAACGTGTCTTGGGCATTACCGCAAAGGATAAGCATCAAGACGTATTGAGAAAGCTTGGTGTAACTCCGCCCGATGAAGACTATATTAATATGAACGGCACTTGCTTTGTACTTTACGAAGATGAAGACGAAAGAATTGAGTTTGCTATCGGTCAATTTCTTCCTATGTATGATCCGCCCGAAACCTTTTCAGATAACTGTCTGTGGATCACATATTATGAAAAAGACGGAAACTTCATCACAATGTATAATTTGATCTAAAAAAATTCACCCGTGCAAATTTGCACGGGTGATATTTTTTCTCATTTGTTATCTTCGATTCTTTTTTCAAAAATAAGCTCAAGCTCTTGCACGTGTCCGGTTCCGCGTTGCTTTGTAGGAACGTATCCGACGTAACGCCAACCGTTCTTGGCTCTGCGATCTATTATAGCGCGATAATCTCCGATCTCATAAATATTGCCCGATCCGAAACCCCAACCGCCGAAATTGCAGCTTACTTTTTCATACTCGTATTTATACATTTTCTTATTCGTCCCAGGTAATGGTGATCTTTTCGATAACGGGCTGGTTTGCAGCGGGAATGGTGCCGTTGCGGTCGATAGGAATCGCTTCCTCACAAACCTTGTCAACTACCTCCATACCTTCGGTAACAACGCCGAAAGCGGCATATTGACCGTCAAGGAAAATGCTGTCCTGATGACAGATAAAGAACTGACTGCTTGCGCTGTCGTAATTTTTTTCACCGGTGTAGGGGTTTTCGCCCTGACGTGCCATCGAAATAACACCGCGCTTGTGCGAAAGAGTGTTAAGATATCCGTTTTCCGAAAATTCGCCGACAATATTCTGTTCGGAACCGCCGGTGCCGTTACCGTTGGGGTCGCCGCCCTGCATCATAAATCCTTCCATAATGCGGTGGAAAGTAAGTCCGTCATAAAAGCCGCTTACCGAAAGCTTAACGAAATTTTCAACGGTTTTGGGTGCTTGGATCGAATCAAGCTTAACAACGATCTTGCCGTAATCTATGATGTCGATCGTAGCATAGTAGGTCTTATTTTCGTCATAAACGAATTCATTGGCAGACTCTTCGTTGCCAGACTCTTCGTTGCCAGACTCTTCATTTTCTTCGCTGCTGCATGCGGCAAAGAATGCAAATGTCATAACTGCGATAAGTAAAAGCGAAATAAATCGTTTCATAAAATACTCCGTATACCTTATATTTTATTTCATTATACATTATAAAAAGAGATTTTGCAAGAGAAAAGCCCGTTTTTTAAAACGGGCTTTTTGATTTTATAACAAAATAATCAAGAACTGCGAAACGAGTACGACTGCGATAAGTGCGATCGGGTAGGTCGCTGCATAAGCCGCCGCAACGTCTTCGGTGCCTGCAGTACCGATAAGGGTACCGAGTGCGGGTGTACTGGTCATACCGCCTGTAAGCGAACCGAGGTTGTTAAGCAAGCTGAGTTTGAGAACGTATTTCGCAAAGAGGAAACCGATGATCATCGGAACGACGGTCATAATAATTCCGTAAACGAAATACATTGCATCGAAGTTTTCAACGAATTCAGCACCGCCGGGGATACCTGCGCCGACAAGGAAGAGAACAAGACCAAGCTCACGGAAGAGCTTAAGAGTGCTCGTAGAGGGCATAATGTTCACACAGCCGATGCGCGAAAAGTGCCCCATAACAAGGCTTACCAACAAGCAACCGCCCGTTGTGGTGAGCGAGAAGCAGGTGCCGCTTAAGCCGTCGCCCGAAAGGGGGATTTTGATTTGACCGATAACGGTACCCAAAATTGCGGCGAGCGCAAAAGGTGCGATACCCATATGGTCGAATTCAAAGAGCTTGCCGGCAAAGGTCTTTTTGTTTTGGTCTTCCTTAATAACAAGCTTTGCGCGTTCTTGTTCCATATTCGCCTTGGTAAGCTTGGGAATAAGCTGAACGAAGAGAACAACACCGATAACGCCGAAGATATAAGCGATACCGTGACCAACGGATACCAAGCCTTGATATTCAGCCGCAACAGTTGCCTTTGCAGCGGAAAATGCAGGGGTAGAGGTAAGCGAGCCCGAAAGAAGACCGACGATCATTGCAACAAAGCCGTCTTGTTCTTCGATGCTTCCGCCGTAACCTACAGCTTCGCCCATCGCAATACATCCTGCCGCAGCAAGACCGCCTGCAAGGATAATAATGAAGCCGAGAAGCACGTAGGATTTAAAGTTTCTTTTGAAGTTGCCGAAGAACTTAGGTCCTGCAATAAAGCCAACCGAGGTTACGAAAAGCACAAGACCAAGACTTTCGATAAGCGAAAGTCCGCTGTTGAAATCGTAAGGCTTGGAAGATGCGCTGAACAAAAGCTGACCGTCCTCGGATACTGTAAAGAACAATGCGCCTGCGATAAGAGCAATGATAAATACGCCTGCATCACCGAGTGAAATACCCTTGACAGTGATTCTGCCAAGCGCGTAACCAAGCATCAAAACCGCAAAAACTACAAACAAAAGGGTTGAAATGTTACTTATCGAAATAACACCGCCAAATAAACTCATAAACTGCCTCCGAATTAACCGTTAACCTTTCTGGTGTAATCGGGGAGGAGCTTGGGCGATACTGCATCGGTTACGATACCTGCATCGGCGATTTCCTTCTCGAATTTAGCAACGTGGTCAAGACTGAGCTTGCCAACGGTAACGTCCTTGCAAACTGCGCCTGCGCTCTTACCTGCGATTCTACCGAATACGATGATATCGAGGAGCGAGTTGCCCATAAGACGGTTCTTACCGTGGATACCGCCGACAGCTTCGCCTGCAACGAAAAGATTCTTAACGTTGGTGGTCATACCGTCGGGAGTAATATCAAGACCGCCGTTTTGATAGTGAAGTGTGGGGTAAACAAGAATCGGTTCCTTACGGATATCGATGCCGTATTTGCCGAACATTCTCATCATTGCGGGGATTCTCTTTTC
>JAZRTE010000106.1:0-3630 GCA_045651785.1 Eubacteriales bacterium
ATAGAAACCAACCTTACGGTAAACCTTGCGCAAGGTCTTTTCGGCGGTATACGAAGCCTTTTGCGCTCCTTCAATAAGGATTTTGTTAAGCTGTTCCTTGTCGGAGATATACACGTTGTATTTTTCTTGAATTTCTGCCAAAGAATCCGCAACTGTTTCGGCAACGGCAAGCTTGAATACGCCATAGCCCTGACCTTCAAATTCTTTTTCGATGTCCTCGAAGGATTTACCGGTGAACGCAGAATAAATAGACATTAAGTTGTTAATGCCGTCTTTGCCCTCTGCATATCTGACTTCAGAGCCTGAATCGGTAACGGCGCGCTTAATTTTCTTAATAACGGTGTCCCTGTTATCAAGAAGGAATACACTACCGTCGCCAAGGTCCGATTTGCTCATTTTTGAAGTAGGATCAGAAAGCGACATTACTCTTGCTCCCGCTTTAGGCATATACGGTTCGGGAATCTTAAAGGTTTCGGAATAAGCGCCGTTAAAACGATTTGCGATGTCGCGGGCAATTTCAATATGTTGCTTTTGATCATTACCTACTGGAACTAAATCGGGTTGATACAAAAGAATATCTGCGGCCATAAGGACCGGATACGTGAATAAACCTGCATTAATATTATCGGAATGCTTAGCGGATTTATCCTTGAATTGAGTCATTCTTGAAAGCTCACCGAACATTGTATAGCACGATAAAACCCACGCCAATTCAGCGTGTGCGGGAACGTGGCTTTGCATAAATAAAGTGTTCTTTTCAGGATCGATACCGACAGCAAGATAAAGAGCAAGAGTTTTTAAACAGTTTTGTCTTAATTCCGCAGGAACCTGTCTGACCGTGATTGCATGAAGGTCAACAACGCAAAAGTAACAATTGTAATCATATTGCATTGTAGCCCAGTTGCGCAATGCTCCAAGATAATTGCCTATTGTAAGAGTGCCGGACGGTTGAACACCCGACAGTATTGTCTTTTTAATATCTTGATTTTCCATAATTAAACTCCTTACAGTACAGCAGCAAGACGCTTAACACCCTCAATGATCTGCTCGTCGGAAGGTGTCGAGTAGTTAAGTCGTACAGAAGGCGAATATCCGCCTTGTATGGGATTGAAGCTTGATCCTGTAACCACTGCGACTTTATTTTCGATTGCGCGTTTCGCAATTTCATCACCGTTTCCGCCTTCGACGGTAAGCCAGATAAATAAGCCGCCCTCGGGTCGGGTATAAGACGCTTTGTTGCCGATGTTTTTATCAAGCTCGGAAAGCATTAAATCACATTTATTCTTATAAAGCTCGCGAATGAAGCTGATGTGATCATCCAAACCGTATTTATCAATGAATTTTGATGCAACCATTTGGAAAAATTGGTTAGTATGAACGTCATTTACCTGTTTAACAACGACGATCTTTTGGACGAGCGCTTTAGGTCCGCAAACGAAACCGATACGCATTCCGGCCGACAAAATCTTTGAAAAAGAGGAACAGTAAATTACGCAACCGTTTTTATCCAAACTCTTTATCGTCGGCACCTCTTCGCCTGCAAAACGAAGCTCGCCATAGGGGTTGTCCTCTAAAATAGTAACGCCGTATTTTTCCGCAAGTGCGAGAATGGCTTTTCTCTTTTCAAGCGAAGTTGTGATTCCTGCAGGATTCTGGAACGTGGGTATTACATAGATCAATTTTGTTTTAGGATTAGATTTAAGTGCGTTTTCGAGGGCTTCGATATTCATACCGTCTGATTCAAGATCCACACCAACGAGATTAACATTGTAAGATCTGAAAGCATTGAGCGCACCGATAAAGCTGGGGTTTTCACAAATTACGGTATCGCCCTCGTTACAAAGAACCTTTGCTGTAAGGTCTATTCCCTGCTGCCCGCCGGTTGTGATAATAACCTCGTCATCATCGGTGCCGGTATTAAAGCGTTGCTTAAGTCTTGTTCTGACTTGTTCTCTTAAAGCAGGATATCCTTCGGTAATACCGTATTGAAAAGCAACGGAAGCCTGATTTTCAAAAATATCGTTTGCTATATTGTGCATTTTTTCAACAGGAAATGATAAGGGCGAAGGGTTACCCGCTGCAAAAGAAATCACGTTGGGATCTGACAATGACTTGAAAATTTCTCTGATGGCAGAGGGCTTCATATCTTTTACTTTATCTGAAAATGTAAAATTCATACCATATTACTCCGAGTATATAATTATTTAGTGTATTATATCACAGAACAATTATTTTTTCAATACAAATTTTCCAAAATACCATTTACAAATCAAAAGTTTTGATATATAATTACTTGGATACAAAATTTTTAAAGGATGGAGCATTATTATGTCTAAAAAGATACTTGTTGAAACTTCCGCAAGACACGTTCATCTTTCGGAAGCTGATATGGAAACCCTTCTCGGTAAAGGACAAACCCTTACCGTTAAGAAAATGCTTTCTCAACCCGGTCAATTTGCAAGTAATGAAAGAATTACGCTCGTAGGTCCTAAGAACTCTATCGCAAACGTTCTTATCCTTGGTCCTACCAGACCTGCAACTCAGGTTGAAATTTCCCTTACCGATGCAAGATCGCTCGGCATTTCCGTTCCTGTACGCGAATCCGGCGACGTTAAAGGCAGTGCGGGCTTGAAGCTTATCGGCCCTGCAGGCGAAGTTGAAATTTCCGAAGGCGCTATTGCCGCTAAGCGTCATATTCACCTTGACCCCGCAACCGCTGAAGAGCTTGGCGTTACCGATAAGCAGATCGTTTCCGCAAAGGTTGATACCGACGGACGTTCGCTCATTTTTGGCGACGTTGTCGTTCGTGTTAACCCCAACTTTGCTCCCGCAGTTCATATTGACACCGATGAAGCAAATGCAGCAGGTTGCGTTGGCGAAGTATATGCTGAAATAATTAAATAAATTTAAAAATAAATTAAATCACGAAAGGATTACTGCAATGTTACAGTATTCAAAAGAAGTTGAACACATGTGCGTTGTGGCTAAAGGCCCTAAGCACGGACCTGCTCCTATTCCCGAAGAAGGAAAATGGGTACAGGCTAAAGTTATCGAAGACATTTCCGCATACACTCACGGTGTGGGTTGGTGTGCACCTCAGCAAGGCGCTTGCAAGCTTTCGCTTAATGTTAAGAACGGCATTATCGAAGAAGCTCTTGTTGAAACCATCGGTTGCTCGGGTATGACTCACTCGGCTGCTATGGCGGCTGAAATTCTCCCCGGCAAAACCATTCTTGAAGCTCTCAACACCGACCTTGTTTGCGATGCGATCAACACCGCAATGCGCGAGCTCTTCCTCCAAATCGTTTACGGTCGTTCGCAATCTGCTTTCTCTGAAGGCGGTCTTGTTATCGGCGCAGGTATGGAAGACCTCGGTAAGGGCTCTCGCTCCATGGTCGGTACCATGTACGGCACCAAGGACAAGGGCGTTCGTTATCTCGAAATGACCGAAGGCTACTGCACTCGTATGGCTCTTGATGAAAATAACGAAGTTATCGGTTATGAATTCGTTTCCCTCGGCAAGATGACCGATCTTATCAAGAAGGGCGTTGAACCCAACGAAGCATACAAGCAATCCATCGGCACTTACGGTAGATTTGATGATGCGGTCAAGTATATTGACCCCCGTCA
>JAZRTE010000107.1:0-3835 GCA_045651785.1 Eubacteriales bacterium
AGCCATGTCGTTCTGTGAGCCAAGGAGTTGATTTATGACATTGTCTTCCTAAGACCGCTTGGCCTCCGACTTCGCTTCTTACGGCGACGTTGCAGGCTTCTTCATCGGCGCAGGTAAGAACTACATCACCAAGGATTCCGACGACCTTCCCATCGTTTCAATGAACGATGCTTCCTCTGTTACCACTCTCCAAAAGATTCTTGAAGCTCTCCAGCTTAAGGATGACTGGTGCTTCCACTGCAATACCGTAACCGACGGCTCCAACATCTGGGAAATTTCGCTTGACGTATTCGGTCAGAACCGTGCACTCTTCAGAACCAGCGCATTCTCGGCTATCAAGAAGCTCCGTGCTTACAACGATGCTCAGGAATTCGGTATCATCCCCTTCCCCATGGTTAACGAAGAACAGGATGAATACTACACCTACTGCTCTGCAAGAATGGCATACGCGGCAGTTATCCCCACCTCGCTCGAGGGTACAGACGCTGACTACGCTGCATTTATGCTTGAAGCTATGGCATACGGCGGCAGAAAGTTCATCACTCCCGCATACTACGAAACCACCCTTAAGTACCGCGACCTCCGCGATGACGAATCCGGCGAAATGCTCGACCTCGTATTCAGCAACGTTGTTTACGACCTCGGCGTTATCTACGACTTCGGCGGCGTAAGCAGTATGATCACCGATATGATGAAGACCAACAGCACAGACGTTGTTTCTACCTACGAAGCAAAGAAGGATACCATTCAGGACGCTATCGACACCTGTGTTGAAAGCTACTCGTAATTAAAGCTTACGTATAAAAAAGAAGTCCCGATTTCGGGACTTGCTCTTTTTTCGTCTGTTTTTATTTATCTGTTTTTTCTCCAGGTCGAGGGCGAAAGCGCGATTATAAGCGGGAAAATTTCGAGTCTGCCCAAAAGCATCGCAAACGAAAAGATTATCTTTGAAAATCCGCTGTAATCGGCAAAACCGCCGCAAGGGCCGACGGCACCGAAGCCGGGGCCTATATTGTTAAAGGTCGCAAGCACCGCCGAGAAATTAGTTTCAAACCCAAAGGGCTCGAAGCTTATGGCAAGGAATGCCGCAATAATACAAAAAACGTATACCGCAAAATAGACCGTGACACTGCTAACCGTTTGACGGTCGACCGCCTTGCCCTCGAATTTAACCGAGGTAACCGACCGCGGATGAAGCATACGTCTTATCTCGCCCAAAAACAGCTTGAACAGAATGACTACACGGGATATCTTCAAACCGCCCGCCGTCGAGCCTGCACACGCACCGAAGCACATCAAAAGCATCAAAACGCCTTTTGAAAGCGACGGCCATAGATCGAAATTAACGGTTGAATAGCCTGTTGTGGTCATTATCGATGACGTTTGGAAGAACGCTTGTCTGAACGCATCGCCGACACCGCTGCACAGCGGCAGAATGTTGACGGTTATGGACACAACGGCAACGAACGCGATGCCCAAATATGTCCAAAGCTCGGTGCTTTTTACAATGCTCTTAAATCTGCCGATGATAACAAGATAGAACAAATTGAAGTTCACGCCGAACAACAGCATAAACACGGCGATGACCATTTGTGAATAGCTGCTGTAGCCTCCGACACTGTCGACTTTGATGCCGAAGCCGCCAGTACCTGCGGTGCCGAAGGTGTGCACAACACTTTCGTAAAGGTTCATATCGCCCGCCCAAAGCATTATTATCTGCACAAAGGTCATCACAATGTAAATAAGATACAGTATTTTCGCGGTATCGCGTCCGCGCGGCACAAGCTTGCCTACAGTAGGGCCGGGCATTTCTGCGCGCATAAGGTGGATAGAACGGTCGGTCATATTCGAAACTATCGCCATAACGAACACCAAAACGCCCATACCGCCCACCCAGTGGGTAAAGCTTCGCCAAAAGAGCATGCTGTAGCTCATCGCTTCAACGTCACGCAATATCGAAGCACCCGTTGTCGTAAAGCCGCTTACCGTTTCAAATATCGCATCGATATACGACGGTATTTCGCCGCTTAACGTAAACGGCATGGCACCGACAACCGACATACATATCCACGCAAGGCTTACTATCGCAAAGCCTTCCTTGGCATATATTACCTTGTTTTTCGTTCGGCACAAAAGCGAAATTGCCGTTCCTGCGGCAACAGCGCCTGCGGCAGTTATTAAAAACGCCCACAGTTGCTTATATTCGCCGTAGGTCGCGGCGACCACGGCGGGCAAAAGCAACAAAAGCGCCGCGATCTGCCCGATACGGCCGAACATATAAAATACCATTTTACGGTTCATAGCTGTTCCGCCTTTTTATTGAAGAATATCGCCAAGCTCAATAACCTGATTGCCCGAAACGATAACTATCACGCGGTCTCCCGCATAAATTTCATCCATACCGCCGGGAATGATCGCTTTTCTGCCGCGTACGATACCGGCAATCAGCATATTACGTTTCAATTGCAGATCCTTAAGCGGCGTTTTAAGACCTTTAAAGTCCTTGCTTACGTTGAATTCAAGCGCCTCGACGCTTCCGTCCATAAGCTTGTAAAGTGTTTCGATGCTGTTTATTCCTTGGGAATTATTAATAGCTCTCGCATATCTTGCAAGAACGTCCGATACTATTTTTTTGGGAGAAACGATGCTTTCGAGTCCGAGCTTATCCGCCATAACGGCAAGCTCGTTTCGGTTTACCTTCGAAATAACCTTCGGCACGTTTTGCGATGCGGCGAATATAGAAATGAGTATGTTCAATTCATCCATACCCGTAAGAGCCACAAATGCATCGACCGAGCCCAATCCCTCTTCCAAAAGAAGCTCCTGCTCCGCGCCGTCGCCGTGAATAACGACCGCATCGGGAAGCTCGTCGGCAAATGCACGGCAGATGCGTTCATCCTTATCGATAATGATAACGCGGTTACCGCTGTTTATAAGACGCTTCGCAAGATAGTAAGCGATTCGACTCGCACCGAGTATCATAACGCTTTTTGCGGATTTTTGAACCAATCCGAGCATTTTAAGCAGCTTTTGTATTTCGGAAGCCGAAGCCGTTATGCCGATCTTATCGCCGCTTTTAAGCACGAAATTACCGTCGGGGATATAAACCTCCTCACCGCGCTGTACCGCACAGATAAGGTATTGCGCCTTGTATTTACGGCGCAATTCGATAAGCGAAAGTCCGTCAAGGATCGATTCCTGCTTCAAACGAAGCTCGACCATTTCCAAATTTCCGCCCGAAAAGCTTTCGATATTAACCGCCGCAGGAAGCTTTAGGATGTTGAAAAGCTCCTTAGCCGCCATCCATTCGGGGTTGACCGAAACGGTAAGGCCTAACTGCTTGCTTAAAAAATCAAGGCTTTTGTCGTTGTATTCGGGGTTACGTATACGCGCGATGGTATGCTTTGCACCCATACGCTCCGCAACAAAGCAGGCGAGCATATTAAGCTCGTCGGAGCTGGTCACGGCAACGAAAAGGTCCGCCTTGGAAACGCCCGCTTCTTCAAGCGTTTCGGTGTCGGCACCGTTTCCGCAAACACACATAACGTCATAAATATTGCCTATTTCGTCAATGACCGTGGGCGAGGAATCTATCGCAACAACGTCGTTGCCCTCTCCCACAAGGCTTGAAATTATCGAGGTGCCTATCTTACCGCACCCGACAATAATCATTTTCATATAAAAACCTCCGATAAAACGGATAAGATCACAATCATTTTAACACTTTTATTTCTGATTTTCAACGTCTTGGCTCTTTTTTGCCGAATCTTTGTCAAGCTCCTCAAGCAGCTCACGGGCGCGTTTGACTATGTAAATATCCTTACCGTAGCTTACG
>JAZRTE010000108.1:0-18422 GCA_045651785.1 Eubacteriales bacterium
ACACCGCATTGTGACGAAGCTGACGAATACTCAAATCGTTTGGAACATATGAAAGAAGCTTTGACCAACACAGAATTGGTTGGCATCGGCATATCCAATTGTTGTGCTTTAGAAATAATAGATGATGAATATCGTCTAATACGATGTGATGCTTCCAATTACGGAATAGACTCATACGGAGTTAAGGCATATTACAAAGACAAAACATATCATCTTGAAGAAATAGAAAACACATTGAAATATAAGCCCCTAAACGAATTATTGACGATATAGCAGGTAACGATATGATTATAAAAAACGAAATACCGATTTTAGAATTTGACACGGACAAAAATGCAGTAATAATGCCAATGCACGCAGGGTTCGATCTTGCGCTTCCTGAAAAGGCGGTCTTTGCATTTTTAAGTGATTATATTGATGAATACGCAAAGATAACCAATGCAAAACAAGTGGCAATATTTGAATCAGCTACAAAAAATATCCCCATATATGTTCTTGAATACAAGGGCGAAGAAATATGTCTTGTTCAAGCGCCTGTCGGAGCTTCGCCTGCAACACAAATTATGGATTGGCTTATTGGATACGGTGTCAGAAAGATAATAGCCGGTGGTTGTTGCGGTGCTTTGAAAGATTATCCCGAAGGAACATTCCTTGTCCCCACCAAGGCCTTGCGTGATGAAGGAACATCATATCATTATGCTCCACCCTCTCGCTTTATAGACATCAATGAAAATGCATTAAAAGCTATTGAAAATACAATTGAAGAAAACAACCTACAATATCAAGAAGTCATCACTTGGACTACCGACGGGTTTTATAGAGAAACAAAAGAAAAAGTTGAATACCGAAAACGTGACGGTTGTTCAGTTGTTGAAATGGAGTGCTCTGCTCTTGCTGCTTGTGCTCAATTTAGAAATGTTGTTTTCGGACAGATTTTATATACTGCCGATACATTAGCGGATATTGAAAAATGGGATTCACGAAATTGGGGCAAAAACTCAATCGAATGCGCTTTGAAGTTATGCCTTGATTCGGTCTTGAAGTTATAAGGAGTACATAACAATGATATTTACAGAAAAAGAAATCACATTAAAAAACGGGAAAACAGCGATATTGAAAAGTCCTGTTGAATCGGATGCGGAAGAATTGCTTAATATGATAAAACAAACTTGCGGAGAAACCGATTATTTGACAAAGTATCCCGAGGAATGGAATATAACCGTTGAACAAGAGAAAAGATGGATCAACAATTTTGCCGCTGCTGAAAACGGGGTTTGCATTGTTTGTTATATTAATGGTGTCATCGCCGGTAACTGCCAAATTAATTTCGGCAACGGTATAAAAACAAAGCATTCGGCAACGATCGGTATATCGATATTGAAAGATTATTGGGGCTTGGGCATCGGCTCTGCAATGTTCAAAGAAATGATTAAAATCGCAAAAGAACGCGGTGTTAAAATAATCGAGCTTGGCGTTATCGAAGGCAATGAAAGAGCAATAAAGCTTTACGAAAAATATGGCTTCAAAAGCGTTTGTAAACGCCCTAACGCCTTTATGTTGAAAGACGGAACGATGCAATCGGAGATTTATATGCAAAAGAGTGTAGGTGAATAAAATGGATAAAACTCTTGTAATAATTATCGGTCCGCACGCAGTTGGTAAAATGACTGTTGGTCAAGAGCTTGAAATAATCACAGGGCTGAAATTGTTTCACAATCATATGTCGATTGAGTTGGCTCGTAAGCTTTTTGATTTTTCCGATCCCGAATACAAAATACTCAACCAAACAATACGCGAAACTGTTTTCAACTTGTTCGCAAAAGGTAATTTTAAAGGTTTAATTTTTACGTTTATGTGCGACTTTGACGTTCAATCCGAATTTGATTACTTGAATGATATAATTACTTTATTCAAAACCAACGGCGCAAAGTGCCATGTGGTCGAGCTGTGCGCTGACTTCGATGAACGAATAGAGCGAAACAAAAGCGAAAACCGACTTTATTATAAAGAGTCAAAGCGAAATATAGAATTCAGCGAAGCTGAAATGCGAAGAACAAGCGAAAGGCATCGCTTGAATTCTTACGACGGAGAAAAGCTTCCCTTTGAAAGCTACGTTAAGATCGACAACACTAATCTGTCGCCGGAGGCTGTTGCAAAAATAATAAAAGAAAAGTTCAAAATTGAAGATAAGCAAATATAAAAAACGAGCAACCGATAAAGGTTGCTCGTATGTCTTTTTTAAAGCATTTCGTTCAGGTCGTAAGGTGTGTTCTGGTAAACGTAATAGTTCAGCCAGTTTGCATAAAGCAAATGCGCGTGTGCGCGCCAAGTCGAAACGGGGGTTTTGGTGGGGTCATCATCGGGGAAGTAGTGCTTCGGTACCTCGGGGTTGATGCCTTTTTTGACGTCGCGTTCGTATTCGTTGCGTAAGGTATCAAAATCGTATTCGCAATGTCCCGTAACGAAAAATTCACGTCCGTTCTTGTTTGCGACAAGGTAAACGCCTGCTTCATCCGATTCGGCAAGGATAAGAAGGTCATCAACCTTTTCGATATCCTCGCGTTTAACGCCCGAATAACGGGAATGGGGTGCCGAGAATTGCTTATTAAAGCCGCGAACGAGCGCGTATTCGGGAACAAGGGTTTCGTGTCTGAAAACGCCCGAAACCTTTTTATCAAGCGCAATTTTTTCAATGCCGTGATTGATATAAAGACCTGCGTATGCGCCCCAGCAAACGTACATTGTGGAATAAACGTTTTTCTTCGCCCAAGCGACAAGCTCGCAAAGCTCATCCCAATAATCAACGTCCTTAAAGTCAAGAAGCTCAACGGGTGCGCCTGTGATTATAAGACCGTCAAACTTTTCGTGCTTGACCTCGTCGAAGGTTTTGTAAAAGGTCGCAAGATGCTCCTCGGATGTGTTTTTCGAAACGTGCGATGCGGTGTTGAGCAGAGTAATATCCAACTGCAACGGAGTATTTGAAAGCAAACGCAAAAATTGTGTTTCGGTAACGATCTTCGTGGGCATAAGGTTCATTATTGCAATCTTAAGCGGACGGATGTCCTGTCTTATCGCGCGCGCTTCGTCCATAACGAAAATATTTTCTTTTATCAAAGCCTCTGCCGCAGGAAGAGCCATTGGGATCTTAATAGGCATAATTATACTCCAAAAATCATTATTCTTAAGTATTATATCAAACAAACGATCCTTATTCAATAGTTTTTTTCTTTAAACAGTGGAAAAAAGAAAATATATGTGATACAATTATGCCGAGGTGAGATAAATGTCCGCAAAAATCTTATTTTCAAACGAATCAAGCGTCGATAAAAAAGCAATTGAAGAAATCGTAAATATGCTTAAAAAGGGCGGTCTTGCCGTTTTTCCGACCGAAACCGTTTACGGTATCGGTGTCGATGCATTTAACGAATCTGCAATAAAGGCGCTGTACGAAAAAAAGCAACGGCCTTACGATAAACCTCTGTTAATGCATATTAACGGCATCGAAATGGCTGAAAGAGTGGCAATTCTTGACGACTCTGCCCGCGAGCTTATCAAGCGCTTCACCCCCGGACCGCTTACCTTGGTTGTTAAAAGGAAAAGCGATGTTCCGTCGATAGCCGTATCGGGCGGAGATACCGTTGGCTTGCGCTTTCCGTCGAACAATAATTTTATCGAAATTTCAAAAGCGTTTAATTGCCCGATAGCCGCAACCAGCGCAAACATATCGGGCGCAAAAAGCGCGATCGATGCAAACGGACTCGATTCGGTTAAGGATGTTGCAGATATAATTCTCGACGGCGGCGAATGTGAATTCGGACTTGAATCGACAATCGTTTCAATGGTAGGCGAAGTGCCGAAGATATTGCGTCTTGGCTCGTTTCCAAAGGAAAAGCTCGAGGAGGTTTTGGGCAAATGCGACTGATCGGATTATGCGGAAGAAGCGGAAGCGGAAAAAGCAGCTTTTGTTCGGTTGCAAAGGAATGCGGATTAATTGTTATCGATTGCGATGCAGTATATAAAGAGCTTGTTTCGAAAGAAAGCGAATGTCTTAAAGAAATCGGCGAAAATTTCGGAAACGAATTTATAAAAGACGGTTATCTTAACCGCAAGGAGCTTGCAAAAATCGTTTTTTCGGATAAAGAAAAGCTCAAGCTTTTAAACACAGTAACACACAAGCATATCAGAATTGAGATTGACAGAATTTTAAATACACTGCCCGAAGCTTCAACCGTTATTCTCGATGCGCCCACGCTGTTTGAAAGCGGTATCGATCAAATATGCGAGCATATCGTTGCAATCGTCGCAACCGATGACTTTTGTATGGCGCGAATCGTTCAACGCGACGGAATTACCGAACAACAAGCACTCTCACGCCTCTCAAATCAGCCGTCATGCGATTTTTTAATCGAGCACAGCGATACAGTTATCTACAACGATACAACGCTTGAAGCGTTTTTGGAAGCGTCAAAAAGTGTTGCGCTTGCATTAAAGGAGTAGGCGATGCAAAAAGCAGTTGTAATTTTAATACTCATTGCCATTTTTGCAACCGTTGCCGTCTTGTGCGTTGACGAAATCGAAAAAATATTCTATCGGCGCGAATTCACCGAATACGTTACGAAATATTCAAACGAATTCGACGTTCCCGAGGCGTTGATTTATGCAGTGATCCGCACCGAAAGCAGCTTTGATCCCGAAGCAAAATCGAGCGTCGGCGCTATCGGATTGATGCAATTAATGCCCGATACACTTGATTGGCTTTCGCGACTTTTAGATGAGGATGGACCCACGGGCGAAATAAACGACCCCGAAACTAATATTAAATACGGAACCTATTATCTCCGTCATTTGTATAATCGCTTCGGAAGCTGGGAAACCGCGATCGCCGCCTACAACGCAGGTCACGGAAGGGTTACCGCTTGGCTGAAAAACAAAGAATACAGCGACGACGGAATCAATCTTAAATCGATTCCGTTTGAAGAAACAAGAAATTATGTAAACAAAGTTACAGGCAATTACAATACATATAAAAAACTATATTATAACGATGAGGATTAAGGAAATGGAAAGAAAAGAAGCAGAAAAATTGGAATACAAAAGAAGCTATTCGATTCCCACCGACCAAGCGGAATTGGTAAAGGTTGAAGCATTTATCAAGGATTACCGCAACTTTATCGACAACGCGAAAATAGAGCGTCAGGCAGTAAATTATACCGAGGGCGAAGCTATTGCAAAGGGCTTTAAGCCCTTCACCCTGGGACAAGAGCTTAAGGCAGGCGACAGAATTAGTTATGTAAACCACGAAAAAAGCATAATGTTTGCCGTTATCGGCAAAAAGCCGCTTGATGAGGGCTGCCGTATTATCGCGTCGCATATCGACAATCCCCGTCTTGATCTTAAGCCCCAACCGCTTTATGAAAACAGCGGCATCGCATATTTCAAGACTCACTATTACGGCGGTATCAAAAAATATCAATGGACCGCAATTCCTTTGGAGCTTCACGGCGTAGTTTATCGTGCCGACGGCACACGCATCGATATTAATATCGGCGCCGATGAAAACGATCCTGTTTTCTATATTTCCGATCTTATGCCCCACATCGGCAAGGATCAGATGAGCAAGGGTGCTTCGGAATTTATTCCGGGCGAAGGTCTTAACATCATCAACGGCTCGCTTCCGCTTGATGCCGACGGCGGCGTTAAGCTTAAGGTTCTTTCTATTCTCAATGAAAAATACGGCATTACCGAACGCGACCTTATCACTGCAGAGCTTACCGCCGTTCCCGCAATGATGTCTCGCGAGGTCGGCTTCGACCGTTCGCTTATCTGCGCATTCGGTCACGACGATAGAATCTGTGCATACCCCTCCTTCCGCGCTCTTGCCGATGCCGACGAAATTCCCGAGCATACCTCTATCGTTATGCTTGCCGACAAGGAAGAAATCGGCTCTTACGGCGTTACGGGCTTGGGCAGTGAAACCTATCCCGATTTTATCAAAGCGCTTTGCGAAGCAACCGGCGCTAACTATCTCGCGTGCAAGAAGAACAGCATCTGTCTTTCGGCAGACGTAGGCGGCGCTTACGATCCCTGCTTTGGCGATGCTTATGAAGCTGCTAACTCGGTTTATCTCCACCGCGGTGTTGCAATAAGCAAATATACCGGCTCGCGCGGAAAGAGCGGTTGCTCGGATGCGTCTGCCGAAACACTCAACAAGGTTGCTCGTATATTTGACGAAGCAGGCGTTGCTTGGCAGGTTGGCGAATACGGCAAGGTAGACCAAGGCGGCGCAGGTACTGTTGCGGCTGATATCGCGCATTACGGCATTGAAGTAATCGATTGCGGCGTGCCGATACTTTCGATGCACTCTGTAACCGAGCTTGCAAGTAAATACGATATTTATGAAATGCTCCGCGCAAGCGTTGCTTTCTTAAAGAGTTAAATGAAATTAGGGTGCGTGAAAAATTTTACGCACCTTTTTTGCTAAAATATAAGGATTTTTAAAATTTCGGTTGTATAATAGGTGAAGGAGCAAAAAACTCGCAACTTCGGAGGAGCTTAAATGGATAACGGTGCTTGTAGCTACCGCCGTTTTCTAAATGGTGACGAAGAAGCATTTGACGAAATCGTTAAAGAATATTTTGACAGTCTGGTTATCTTCATAAACGGATATACTTCGGATTTTCAAGCGGCAGAGGATATTGCAATCGATGCGTTATCCGACCTTATAGTTAACAAAAAACGCTATAATTTTAAGGTCACGCTTAAAACCTATCTGTTTATGATTGCAAAAAGCCGCGCCAAAAATTACATAAAACGAAGAAATATAATAAAATTCACCGAGCTTGACGAGGCAAAAGACGTTTCGGTTAACGAAACCGCCTTGGAGGATTTGCTTATCAAGGACGAGCGAAAGAAAGAGCTTTATAAAGCAATTTCAACGCTTCCTGACGATATGCGGACGGTCGTTTATCTTATATATTTCGAGGATATGTCCTATGAAGAGGCGGCGCGGGTGATGAAAAAAAGCAAAAAACAGGTTGACAATCTGCTTTACCGAGCTAAAAATCAATTGCGCGCCATTCTTACTGATAACGGTGAAAATATATGAGAGATTTTAATGAGATCAAGGCGGAAATACTCCGCCGAAGCGACAAGAGAATAAAAGAAAAAAAGCGAAAGCGTAAGGTATTTACAGCTTATGCATTATCGCTTTGCCTATGCATTACGGTAGCGGTCGTGCTTGCTCCGAAATTTTTGAAATTACGCGAGAGCCTGACCGACAAAGCACCCACAGATGGCGCATATTACGGTACCGAAATGTCAGCAACCGAAGAAATGTCAAAAACGACGATGCTTGAACCCTCTATCGATTTGGAGTGCGATTCAGCGGAAGTAGTTGCAATTTCTGCCGAGTTAAAGCATAGCAACGGTAATACGGTAACTGTCGGTCAAAGCGATGCAATAAGGCTGTCGAACCTGCTTCAATATGTCGGCAACTCGAGCGTTCCCGATGATGAGGGCGGTGTATTCGAAGAAGGAGAAGTTGAAGAAACGTTTTCAAAAGAAGCGGGCGCTGAGGTGGTCGTACCGCCGTGCGATTCTTCCTTCGATGCCGTTTATGGAAGCTCTATTATCGTCATTAACTATAAAGACGGAAGCAAAGCCGTTTATAAGCTGTGCGGAAATACCGTTGAAAATACCGCAACAGGGGAATCACTGTTCCTTACTGAAGGTGAATATGAATTTATCGAAAAACTGTTTTCTTAAAGGAGGCTCTTATGAAAAAGCTTTTAGCAATGCTTTTGTGCGCGGTTATGCTGCTTACCGCCTGCCAAACCGCAACCGAAAATCAATCCGAATCGCAAAGCTTGGACGCATCCCAAACCGAAAATGACGATAAAAATACCGATATGCAGATAAGCTTCGCGACCGTCATATCGATTCAAAGCAAAGGAATTACCGAGGATAACGGCAAGGTAACGCTTGAGGTGCTTTGGAAAAACGAAACCGAGTACGAGGTAGTATACGGTGAAGCATTTTGGGTTAGAAGAAATGTCGACGGCAAATGGGTAACCTGCGAGGACGGAGAAGAGAATGCGTTCAATGAAATTGGGATCGTTCTCGAGCCAAGATCCGAGCATAAGAAGAAATATAACGTTTCGAATTACTATGACGTTTCAAAGCCCGGCGACTACCGCTTGATGACCGAATGCTATATCCATATCTCCGAAACCGAAACCAAGAAGGGCATAGCAACAGCCTATTTTTCTCTGACAGAAGACGGATATATAGTTCCCGAATACGCACAAATCGAGGACAACGTAAATCAAGATCCCGAATATCAACAGCTTCGCCTTTCGATCGACCTTTTTAAGGCAATGAGCAAGGCAAGCGAAAATAAAAATCTCCTTATATCTCCGCTTTCGATTCAGCTTGCACTTGCAATGACCGCAAACGGCGCAAAGGGTCAGACCAAAGCCGAAATGGAAAAGCTTCTCGGCGGCAATATGACGATAGAGGAACTGAACTTATATCTTAATAACTACGTTTCCTTGCTTCCCTCGGACGATAAATATAAAATGCATATCGCAAATTCGATATGGTTCCGTGATGAAGAAGAGCGTTTGACGGTAAACGAAAGCTTCCTTGAAAAGAATAAAGATTTTTACGGCGCACAGATATTTAAAAAGAATTTCAACGATTCCCAAACCGTAAAGGACATCAACGATTGGGTAAACAACAACACCGACGGAATGATCGATAAAATAGTCGATAGCATATCGGGCGATACCGTGATGTACCTTATAAATGCGCTCTGCTTCGATGCCGAATGGGAAAATCAATATTTGCTTTCGGATATCGCAAAGCGTGATTTTACAAATATTTCCTCCGAAACCAAAAAGGTCGATATGATGCATTCCGAGGAGAGCAATTATATCGAAACAGCCGATGCAAAGGGCTTTTTGAAGTACTACAAGGATAAAAAATACGCCTTTGTCGCTCTTTTGCCCAACGAAAATGATATTTACGGTTATATCGATTCGCTTACGCCCGAATATATCGAATCTGCGCTTAACAACGTGCAAAATAAGGGCGGCTACGCAGTATTGCCGAAGTTCAGCTATGAATACGAGCTTTCGATGAACGGCGTTCTGAAATCGCTCGGTATGCCGACGGCGTTCGATGCCTATAAGGCGGACTTTACAGATATGGCAACAAGCACTCGCGGCAATATCTATATCGGCGACGTGCTCCATAAAACCTTTATCCAAGTCGACGAGCTCGGTACAAAAGCAGGTGCGGTCACCAAGGTCGAAATGTGGGACGAATGTGCTCCGATGTACGCGTGGGAGCTCACGCTCGACCGCCCGTTTGTTTATATGATAATCGACTGCGAAAGCAATCTTCCGATTTTCATCGGTACGTTGACCGATATTAAATAGGAGGTAAGAATGAAAAGGATTATATGCCTTGCTGTAATATTTGCGTTCTGCCTTTCTTTCTTCGGATGCACCGAAAATGAAGAAGCCTCGCAAAATATCAGCGCTTCGGAAAGCGTTGAGGATATAAATGATCAAGATGATTATATAACCGTAGAAAACGCACATATTTACGGCAGGATAATCGAAAAGATTGAACCCAATATTCTTCAAATAGAGCCCGGCAACGTGCGCTTTAAAAACGAATACGGCGAAAAGGTCGATATAATAACCGAAGCCTTCGAGGAGTGGGACGTGGGTGCCGAAATCGAGGTAACGTTCACCAAATATAAGGCGGCAGACGGAATATATCCGACACGCATATACGCCGAAAAGGTTCTTCCGTTAATGCTTGCCTATAAGCCGATAATATATTTTTATCCCGAGAAGGAAACTGTTTGCTCCGTCGAGCTTTTGCTTAACGGTGAATTTACCTGCACTTATCCCGAATATAAGGAAAACGGCTGGAGCGATTTTATCGCTCAACCCGACGGAACGCTTACTTTCCCCGACGGAAAAAGCTATTACGCGCTCTATTGGGAGGGTGTAACGTTTGCAGATTGGGATCTTTCAAAGGGTTTTTGCGTTAAGGGCGAAGACACAGCAAGCTTTTTGGAGCAGGCTCTTGCTCAGCTCGGGGTAAACGAACGTGAAGCAAACGAATTTATTATCTATTGGCTTCCCCTGATGCAAAACAACGCTTATAACGTCATCTCCTTCCAAACCGAAGCCTATACAGAAAGCGCGGTATTGAAGGTAACACCGACACCCGATACCCTTTTAAGAGTATTTATGACGTATTACCCGTCGGAAACCGAAATCGATATCGAACCGCAAGCACTCCAACCGACCGAAAGAAACGGCTTTACCGTCGTTGAATGGGGCGGCAGCAGAGTAGAGAACAGGTAAAACATAAATAAAAAGCTACGCTCTTTTAAAAAGCGTAGCTTTTTATTTTTCGGTTGCGTTTTTCGTCCGTTTTATCTTTTAAAACCGTTTGTTGTATTCTAAAATAATGCGGTCGCGTATTTCAAGCTTAATTTCGTATTTCATACGGTAATATCCCTCGATAAGATAGGATTTATAATCGACTTCAAGCACTTTGGTAATTTCCTCGATAAAAGCGTTTATTTCCGTGCTGTCTGCATTGCCGGACAGCGTTTTTACGTTTGTTTCGACCATTTTTCGCATATATTCCTTGCCGTTTTCGACCGAATATTCGATCGTAGCGGGGCGGTAAACGTTCGAAATGAAATGCTCTCCCGTGTTAAGCTCGTATCCGAAAATTTCGGTAAGCGATTCGGGGATGACCTTAACGCGGTTCATCGAATCTATTTCGATATACGGCTCGATCCTTTCGGAATACAAATGTCCGATCTCGATCAATTCGTTAAGATCCAGTATCATATCATTCTCTGTCAATCTCAATATATCCTCAAGCATCAGATATTTACCGAGAATATTAGCGTTGCTTACCTCGCCGTTGACGTCGTCGGCGTCATAGCAATCTAAATATTTACCGTTGTATTTGGTGCTGCGGAGGTATATATAAGCATAATCGGGAATGCTTAAAATATCGCCGCCGACGTCCCAATTATTGCCCTTCATTGAAATGAATTTGCTTTCGTCAAATTCAAGCGAGAGGGGAGTGTAATAGGAGATCAAAAGCGTTGTTTCTATCTGGTCGAGCAAAAGGTTGAATATCGCGTTTTCGGGCGCATCGCTTACAAAGCCTTCGCCGACCGTTGCCGAGTATTTGCATTCTCCGTCGGTTGCGGAATATCCGCGCACCGTTCTGTCCGACTTTGTAAAGACGTAAATGCAACCCGAATTTTTATCGGTGATAAAAGCGTCGTATTCGCTTGCAATAACCGTTTCATTTCCGTTTAACAGGTTCTTGCGTACGATTCTGCCGTCAATTTCAAAAAACGCGTGTGCTTCGTGATCGGCGAGTGTAAATAAAGCTCCGTGGTGGTCGGTAATATCGGTTCTTGTCGCCACGTCGTAAATGCGAAAACCGTTTTCGGTCTGCATAATAACGGCATCACCGCCTGCGACAAATTTAACGAATTTGCCGTTTATCGATCCTCTTTCAAAGCTGCTTGTATCAATGAATATCCAAGCATCGTCTTTGCTCCGAAGCTTGCAGTAAGCATATTTGCCGTTGGGAGAAAAATTGATCCTTCCGATAGCGCCGACAGTCATTTCTGTGATGCTCGGAAAATCATCTCCGTTATCGATCTCTTCCTCAAGTGTAAGAGTTAGGTCCTCGGCATCGTCAAATACCGATTCGGAGCTGCTTTCAAAGCTCTCAAGGCCATTATTATCCTCGTTTTTAAAGTAAGCCGCCGTGTGCCTTCCGCTTGTAAGATCGATCAAGCGAAGCGAACCGTCGCGAGCGTCGATATATGCGAGCATAGTATAATCGTCGCTAACCGTATACTGCATACCGAACCAATCGATCGAAGCCAAAACCTCGTTATTGGATCCTTCAATCGAGATCAACGTTGCTTCCTTTGCTTCGCGGTCGTATATTCCGAGATCGCATTCGAAAGCACCCGAGCCGTCGGGTCGGTGGTGCTCTCTTGTGAATAGACATTTTGATCCGCGAGAGCCGAATTCTACGATCTTCACGTTGCCGCAACGGCGGCTGAGAATAGCGTGATAGACCTGCAATGCGTAGCTGTTAAAAGCGTTTTGTTCGTCAATACTGTTCGGGAATAGCTTTTTTCCGACATTGAGCTCCTCGCCTTTAAAGTATCGTAAAATATATTCAGCCTGCTCGTCGGTAAATCCGAAGTTCTTCGGAATGCTTTCGAAATGTGTTATCGCTTCCTCATAAGTGATTGCGCCTCGCACCATTTCGAAGTAGACCTCTTCGTGCTTGCTGTCATCCTCATAAAACCTGCAAAAACCAAACAAACAAGCCATCTCAAGCAGATATTCATTGCAAAGATCATCATATCCGTCGCCGATAAGCGCAAAACGCACCTCGTCGGATAGACTGAAAAATTCACCCGTGATAATATCTCGGTAGATGCCCGTTGACTCTTGATACCAATCATATCTGCCGATTCCGTTGCCTGTCATATCGATATATTTACCCGTAGTATAGCGTTCAAGCTTAACGTTAGGCAATGCCGAAAGAGTTATATTGATGCTTTTTTCAGCCTCTGTATCGCCGTTTGTCATCGCGCCGCTGACGGAATAGTTTTTTTCGCTGCTCAACGCGATCAATTTCAAGCCTGTACCGCCGTTCCATTCGGCAACGGGGCCTTTGTAGTTGCTTATTATGTCGCCGATATTGATCGGTGTCGATACCGACGAGGATTCGTTGACAGAGCTTTCGTCAAACGGTGCATCTGCCAAATTCGGAATAATTACCGCCATCAACGTGCAAACGGTTAAAACCGCAGCAACCGATGCGATCAATATCCTGCGGATGCGAAAACCGTTTGTTTTCTGCATATTCAACGCATCCTCAAGCATATCACCGTCTATCTCAAGCCATCTGTTGTCCTTCATATAAAAACATCCTCCTTTTCCAAAATTTCCTTCAAGGCGTTTCGCATCCGCATCAATTTGCTTTTCGCGGCGGATTCGCTCAAACCGACCTTGACCGAAGCGTTTCTTAAGGATTCCGAGCAAAAATACCGCAAAATGAACAAACGGCGGTCTTTGTCCTTGCA
The DNA here is from genome assembly GCA_045651785.1 of Eubacteriales bacterium. Classification (GTDB taxonomy): domain Bacteria; phylum Bacillota; class Clostridia; order Oscillospirales; family CAG-382; genus Coliplasma. The sequence goes on from JAZRTE010000108.1 coordinate 13,166, forward strand.
ATTTCGCAAAAAAGCGTTGATGATGCTGTTTATGCGTTCAAGCTCGACATCGCTTTCGGTATCATATTTTGAAGGTATCATTTCCAAAAATTCGTCGCTCACCTCGGTATCGATAACCCTTTTTGCTGCAGTACGTCGGTCAAGACTGTCAAACGCTCTGCGCCTTACAAGTGTAACCAGATAGGCGGAAAAGTGCTTCGGATCGTTTGGCGGAATAGAATTCCACGCCGAAAGCAAAGCGTCGTTGACGCATTCCTTTGCATCCTCTTCATTCCTCAAAAGGTTGTTCGCAACCGAAAACATAAGTCCGCCGTATTTGTTTTGAGCGAATAAGACAGCATCCTCGTTTCTTTTGAAAAAAGCCTCGATTATTTTTCGGTCATCCATAAAAAACGCCTCCTTCCTTTGTTTTTTGGGGCCCTTACGTTTATTAAGTCGGCAAAAATCAAAAAGCGTTGCAAATATAATAAATAATTTTTATATAATTTTCAATCCCATTCAACAGTTAAGACGTTTTTTCATATTCTGTAAACGGAGAGTGACATTATGAAAAAGACGATTGTGCTGACTTCGGTAACCTATGCGCTCAAGGTACAGGAGCTGTTAAAAACAAACGGAATATATTCAAATATATCGCGTTCAAGGGCGGTAAAAAGCGTCAGAGGCTGCGGTTACGGGGTAAGCTTTGATATAAATCTTTATGAAAAAGTAATGCTGTTGATAGAGCAAAATGGCATTCCAATTATCGGGAGCATTGAAGAAAAATGATATACTTTGATAACTCCGCAACATCATTCCCGAAGCCCGAGGGTGTCGGGAGGGCGATGCTTAAAGCACTTGCGGAATGCGGTAACGCCGGAAGAAGCGGTCACGTATTTGCTCAAAAAGCAGCCGAAACAGTTTTCGGTTGCCGAAAAAAACTCGCAAAAATATTCAACACGCGTGAGGAATGCGTAATATTTACGTCGTCAGCTACCGAGGCGCTTAATATCGCAATCAAAGGAACTAACCGTGCAGGCGGTGTTACCGTCGTTTCGTCGCTTGAGCACAACGCGGTAGTGCGTCCGATTAACAAGTTGCGAAAAAACGGCGAAACGGTAATGCGGCAATTTTCGGTTGATATGCGAAGCGATTTGGTGACCTGCGATAATTTTTCGTCTGTATCCCGTTCGGCGACGAATATCGTACTGACCCATGCATCAAACGTCTGCGGAAGAATATTGCCGATAAAAACCCTAAAAAGGCTCGCGCCCGAAGATGCTGTTTTTATCCTTGATGCGTCGCAAACGGCAGGTCATATTCCTATCAATATCGTCGATCTTGAGGTTGACATAATGTGCATACCTGCCCACAAGGGACTGTTTGGGCCTATGGGCGTGGGAGCAATGATAATTAATCCTTACAGCGATGTTATAATCGAGCCACTTATCGAGGGAGGAACAGGCGTTAATTCAAAGTCGCTTGAAATGCCTGAATTACTGCCCGAACGGCTCGAATCGGGCACACTTAATATCTGCGGTATTGCCGGTTGGTCGGCAGCGTTGGATGAATATTCAACCGATTCTTCGGAACGTGAGGTTTTTAAGCATCTTGTTGAAAACATCAAAGGCGTGGTTGACATAAATACCTATGGTGAGCCGACTGAACAAACCCTTAAGGATTACGTTCCCGTTATGCTTTTTAACAAAAAGGGATATGACTGTGAAACGCTTTGTGAACGCTTGAACGATCTTGGCTTTGCGTTGCGCGGCGGATTTCATTGCGCGCCGAATGCACATCATACCCTTGGAACCTACGATATCGGCGGTGCAAGAATATCGCTTTCAAGGTATAATACGAAAGCGGAGGTTGACGAATTTTTAACCGTTCTCGGCAGGATATAAATGATGCCGCAAAAACAAAAAATGCCCTTAGGGCAAAAAAATAAATAGCCCTTGGTTGCATAATCTATAATTACAACCAAGGGCTATATTGAATTCTTGATATCCAGCATCAATTTAACCTCTCTTTCTCCAGGCTATCAAAAGTACCCCGAAATGCCCTGCACCCTCTTGCTATTTTAAATCTTTTATCCCGTATGCGGGACGGCTTTTGCAACGGATTCAAAGGATTATTCAAGGTTGTGTGTCAGCGGCCCGTTAAGATTCCGAGCCTTACGTACCCAATTCAAGCTAAATCGTTACAACTTAACTTCCGTTCACGAAGAAATTACCTGCAATCTATATAAATATATTTTCAAGAGACGGAACGGTCATTTTGTCAAACGCTTTGCTTGTGCTTATGTGTACATTGGACTCACCCTTTCTGTGTCTTTATAATAGCACAGAAAATATCGTATTTCAATACACGAATTGTACAAAATGCATTATAAAAATTTATTCATATAAGAGAAAATTGTGATTAACAACATTTTGCAACAAAAAACTATTGACTTTTAAATTTCAGTTTGGTAAACTGAATATGTTGGGGCGCTAAATAGGCGCCCCTTGTTTTTTTCTTTTCAAGCGGATACCAAAACCGCACAATCAATTTATAACGAGTCGTGACAGACGGATGTTGACGGTAATGCGCGGCTGCAATATTGACTCGGATACAAAATGGTAGTATAATACTAAAAACAGGAACATTAATTTTGCTTTATATAGCACGGCAGAGACTGATGATCCTACAATTTTGTACGCTTGTAAAGAGAAAAGAGCAGAACGCGAATATGCGTTTTTAATGAACTATTTAAAGGAGAATGCAAATGGAAAAGGTGCTAACACCGGATCAAGAGCTTCTGCGAGATTACTTGAAAGAAGCGAAAGTATCAAACGCAATAGGACTATTCATAGTGGCAGTCCTATGGGACGAAAGAGCAACGCAAGAAATGATTTTGTACATAGCAGAAACGAAGGACACAAACCCAGCAACGCTTTACGAGACTGCTTTAGAAATATCGAAGAAATACAACTCAACAACGAGCTAAATAGAGTAAAACACGACCCCTACACACAAAACCAAGCACGCAGACGAAGAAACGAGAACTACCTTTACGTTGAAGCGATTTCGGATGCGGCAAAGGAAATGCGTAAAGCAGGCGAACAAGCACAGGCTCTCTTTAACCAATGGGCAGATGCGTTCTCTACCGCGCTTGAAAATAGCACCACGGGACAGACGGATGTCGACGGCTATGTGCAGTTGCAGGCAAGAAAGAAAGTTAGTGAAACAGTGGATGCAGCAATCGCGCGGAGAGGTCAACTCGGAGTAAAATACAATCAAGAGCAGATATCTAAAGTTCCAAGAGAAATTGCTGATTTTGTGCTTGGTGCATCAAAAGGCAAAATTGATATACGAGGAAAAAGCATCGCTCTTAGCGGTTCGGATTTATGGCACGAATTTAAACGTCATAGTGATCCCGAAGTGGAAAAAGGACGCAAGCAGATTGCGTTTACGGCTGAAAGTTTCAAAGAAGCAATAATGGCAATATATTTTCCTGATGTAGTAGAGAGCGTTTTTTCTGATACAAGAAATCCTACACAAAGACAAAGCTTTGCTTATGCAAAGAAAACCACCGATGGACACTACATAGTTGTAGAAGCAGTCGGCGGCAAAACAAATCCAAATATAATCCCGGTGATGGTTCTTCAGTTCACGTCGGAAAAGTGGCAAAATATGATTTCCTTCGGTTTGACACTTGGCGAAGTGATATATGAGAACGACACAAAGCTAAGAAACGCAATAGACGTAGAGTTCAACAAAAAGAACCGAGTTATTGTGGCGCAATTTGCTTCAAAAAAAGCCATTGCTAATACTCCACATTCTCCTCAGTTCGATGATACTATACCACGAAAAATCGAATCTGTCAAGAACGAAAACGAGCAGCTTTCCGCGCGCAGACGAAGAAACGAGAACTACCTTGATGTTGAATCTCGTTTTGGTGTTGCAGAATCCGTATTAAAGTACGCAGACACTTTGGAAGACACGGCTATTGAAAACAGAAATCAATTAAGAAATAAAAAAACAAAGCCGCAGTTTCCTGCGGCTTTATTAATTGAAATTTCATAAAAATCCGCGACATGCGCGTGGATTTTTATACCTTGGAACATCACGAATTCGGACATTTATGCACGAATTCGGCGCGAGCGTATGATGTTCTCAAAAACCGACTAAAATGCTTGCATTTTATGTCGAGAGCGTTGACGTAACGAAAAAAATGAAGCGGAGGGGCGTTCAGGCGAGTGCAGATTGAACAAACAAAATCCGAAGCCGTAGTAATCTACTGCGAGAGGTTTTGTTTGTTCAAAGGACAAAAAATACAATGATTAAAAAAGAAGAAACCGCGAGATAATCGCGGTTTCTGCCTTATAAGAACAATTAAATTGCTTTTTGTCCGTTATGTGCCGTATGAACGACCCGATTAAAGCTTGGGACCTGCTTCAACAAGTGCCTTACCAGCTTCGTTGCCGGTGTACTTAGCGAAGTTCTTGATGAATCTGGATGCGAGGTCTTCTGCCTTAGCTTCCCAGTCAGCAACGTTTTCATAGGTATCTCTGGGATCGAGAATGCCGCTGTCAACGCCGGTGAGTTCGGTGGGAACTTCAAAGTTGAAGTAAGGAATGGTCTTGGTAGGAGCTTTGTTGATGTCGCCGCTAAGGATGCCGTCGATGATGCCGCGGGTGTCCTTAATGGAGATACGCTTGCCGGTGCCGTTCCAAACGGTGTTTACGAGGTATGACTTTGCACCGCTTGCTTCCATCTTCTTAACGAGTTCTTCAGCATACTTGGTGGGGTGGAGTTCAAGGAACGCCTGACCGAAGCAAGCAGAGAAGGTAGGAGTGGGTTCCTTAATTCCGCGTTCGGTACCTGCGAGCTTAGCAGTGAAGCCGGAGAGGAAGTAGTACTGTGCCTGTTCGGGAGTGAGGATCGAAACAGGAGGAAGTACGCCGAATGCGTCTGCAGAAAGGAAGATAACGTTCTTAGCTGCAGGAGCTGCGGAAACGGGACGAACGATGTTGTCGATGTGGTCGATGGGGTAGGAAACACGGGTGTTTTCGGTTACGCTCTTGTCGTTGAAATGGATAACGCCGTTTTCATCGAGAGTAACGTTTTCGAGAAGTGCGTTTCTCTTGATAGCGTTGTAGATATCGGGTTCGGAATCCTTATCAAGGTTGATAACCTTTGCCTAGCAACCGCCTTCGAAGTTGAATACGCCGTTATCGTCCCAACCGTGTTCATCGTCACCGATGAGCAAACGCTTAGGAGCGGTAGAAAGGGT
>JAZRTE010000109.1:0-26971 GCA_045651785.1 Eubacteriales bacterium
TTGCAGTATTGACAAATACTGCAAATTGCAGTATAATGTTGGAAAATTTTAATATAAGGGGATTATTATGAAAAAGTTTTTATCGTTTCTGCTTACAGTGCTTATTACGCTATTAGCGTGTTTTCCGTTTGCAACCCTGAACACTCGCGCGGCAACGCAATCCGATGCTGTTAATTGGGCAAACTCAAAAGTAGGAAAAGCAATTGACATGGACGGATATCCGTCAGGTCAACCATATCAATGCGTAGACTTGATATTATCCTATTATCGATATTTAGGGGTTTCTACTGTTAGTGGGAATGCTGTGAATTATCTGACAAATGCATTGCCCACAGGTTGGCAACGCATTACTAATTATAATGGATTCACTCCAAAACCAGGCGATATCGCAATTTGGGACGCATACCATTCCTGTAATTATTGCGGAACAGGTCAATATGGACATATTGGAATAGTGGTTTCTGGCGATTCTTCGTTTATAAACGTAGTTAATCAAAATTTTAACGGGAATTATTACTGCACGAACAATAGATTTCCAACAAGTGCTATCGCTGGATATATTAGACCTAATTTTAATGGTTCGAGTGTTTCTACCGAAGTGACAGTTGTAGGGTGCGATGAATCATTAAACTGCCCTTTCAAAATTTATCTTCCTGCAAACACCAAGGTTGAATTGTATTACAGCGAAAACAAAACAAACTACGGCGGTACTATTAACGATAGCTACGGTCAATATTTCGAATCCAAATGGGAAATATATCTTTCTGATGGTTCTACCGAATATTACATTTATTACGGCGGAAAATATTACTATATGATTGCTGTTGATGGCGTTACCGCAGAAAAACAGCATGCTTCTACAAGATGGATAACGACAAAACAACCGACCTGCAAAGAAGCCGGCATAAAATCAAACGTATGTAACGAATGCGGAACAACTATTTCTACAAAGACAATAGAACAATTAGCGCACACATACGATGATGAGTGGGTTGTTTTAATCGAACCCACAACCACCAACAGAGGTATAAAAGCGCGTTACTGTTGGGAATGCGACCTTCCTGATTATGAAGAAATTCCTATGCTTGACGGTACGATAAATCTTGCCTCGGGAAAAGATTATGTGACCTCGGATATATACGCAAGCAACGGTGTGGTTCTATACCCCGACGAAAACGGCGTTACTCTTACCGACGGTAAAAATGCCGCTTATGACGCTAAGTATAGCGATACTGCATTCGTTGGTTTTAACACAAACAGCGAGGATTACGACAAAAACGGCTATTCTTCTGTAACCGTTGACCTTGGTAATATTTATGCCGTTGATAAATTTTCGACAAAGGTTGCATCTTCTTATAATTCTGTGGCAGGTATTTATGCTCCTGCATTGGTAACCGTTTATGTTTCTACTAATAATCGAACTTGGGTTAAAGCAGGTTCGGTTGTTCCTACCGACGATTCATCTGTAAGCACCGTTGCTGCAACTATTTCTCTTGATCGGAGTGTTTGGGCACGATATGTTCAATTCCGCTTTGTTGCAGAAGTAACTTGGATATTTGTAACCGAGGTTGAAGTTTATGAGGGTGATATGATTGACGAACCTATCCCCAATTATATCTCCGGTGACGTTAATAACGATTTTACGGTTGATTCGCTTGACTATCTCCTTGTAAAACGTGCTTGTTTCGGCACTTATGATCTCACCGACGATGAATTTGCACGTGCGGACGTAAATGCCGACAGCAACATGGATTCCACCGATTATCTCCTCGTTAAACGTATCGCGTTTGGTACTTATACGGTATAAGTTAATACAAAATTTTCACCCGTCTGAATAAGGCGGGTGATTTTTTGCAAAAAAGAAGAAACCGCGTGAATTTACGCAGTTTCAACCTAATTATCGATATTATGATAATCTTTTTGTCCGTTCCGTGCCGTAATGATTTTGGTACAAATTAGGAAAAGCTAAGAAGCGCAGAGGCGAGTGCGGATTGCGAAAACAGAATCCGAAGCTGTATTAAACACCCCAAAAACGCAAGCGTTTTCGGGGACCCCATACTACTGCGAGAGGTTCTGTTTTTGCAAAGGACAAAAAATAGAATAAAAAAAGAAGAAACCGCGTAATATTACGCGGTTTCAACCTAAATGTCAATAAAGAAAATAAATCTTTTTGTCCGTTCCGTGCCGTATCTGCGTTTCTTAACCGTTGTAAGCGTCTTTGTCAACGATAATTACGGTGTTGGGGTGGAGTTTAAGAAGGGTTGCAGGGTTCGAGGTAGTAATCTTGTCGTCAAGAAGTTCGGAAACTGCTTGATGTTTTGCCTTACCGGTAGCGAGAAGAATGATGGTCTTTGCCTTCATAATAGAAGCCATACCCATAGTAACCGCTTGAGTAGGAACGTCTTCCTTCTTTTCGAAGAAACGAGCATTAGCATTGATGGTGCTTTCGGTGAGGGAGGTGAGGTGAGTACCTGCAACGAGTTTTTCATCGGGTTCGTTGAACGCGATGTGACCGTTTTGACCGATACCGAGAACTTGGATATCAACACCGCCTGCTGCGTCGATAGCTGCATCGTATTCTGCGCCCATAGCTGCAGGATCTTCAGCAAGACCGTCGGGAACGCGGGTGTTTGCCTTGTCGATGTCGATGTGATCAAAGAAGTTAACGTTCATAAAGTAACGGTAGCTTTGATCGTGGGTAGGAGCGAGAGGATAATATTCGTCAAGGTTGAAGGATTTGCAATCCTTGAACGAAATTTCGCCCTTTTGATTCATATCAGCAAGAATCTTGTACATGCCGACGGGGGTGGAACCGGTAGCAAGACCGAGAACCGAATTGGGTTTCATATAAACCTGTGCTGCAAAAATTTTAGCCGCTTCTTTTGCAACTGCTTCTGCGTTTTCGCAAACGATAATTCTCATAATTTATTTTCCTCCGAAAATATTTTTCTAACTTGGATTATAGCACCCCTTAACTTGAATGTCAATAGAAAAAAGCCCGAAGATACGGGCTTTTGGGCTTTTATTGGTTATTCTGCAACAGTTTCTTCAACTTCAACGGCAACAACCTCTTCATCGGAGTTTTCGGCGTTGCATCCGCCAAAGAGCGCCATAATTTTGGCAAGAATATCGGGTGCCTTGTCTACTACGCCGTTGATTCCGTCAAGCACACGGTTAACGGGGTCGGTCGGTGCATTGTAGGTTGCCATATTGCCAAGCTCGACAACACGCGCCTTGCCTTGTTCAACAACGATAAAGCCAAGAGGTGCCATCGTTACGCCTGCGCCGTTGCCGCCTGCAAAATATGCTTTTCCGTTGGGAGACGGGTTTTTGCCGCCGAATTCGGTGCCGCCCGAAGCAAAGCCGACCGAAACCTTGGAAAAGGGGATAATGGTTACGTCGCCTTGGATGGTTATAGGGTCGCCGATAACGGTGTTAACGTCTACAACCTCGCCGATTTTTGAAAGCGCGGTTTCTATTATCTGTTTAAGCGGAATATCGTTTGTGTTGTTCATAATGATCCCTCTCAATAATTATTCAACGGTCGATTCGGTCGCTTCTTCTGCCGTAAGATCAAGAGCAACCTGCTCGCCTGCCATTTGAAGCTCGGTTTTCGGAAGGTCGTCGATGCTTTCCAAGCCGAAGCAACGTAAAAACGCATCGGTCGTGCCGAAAAGCGTCGGTCTGCCGGGCGCATCAAGCGTGCCGCGCTCGGCAACAAGTCCCTTGTCGACAAGCGAGGCGACGATAGCCGAGCTGTCAACACCGCGCACCATCTCGATAAACGATCTTGTAACGGGTTGGTTGTAAGCAATAATCGCCAAAACCTCCAAGGAAGCTTTGGAAAGCGGAGGCGCTTTGCGAAGCTCAAGCGCTTTTTTTACGTATTCGGCAACGTATGCCTTCGTGCAAAGCTGATATGCACTTTCAACGGAGATAAGCTGAATTCCGTTTTCGCGGTCGTCGGCATATTTGTTTTTGAGTATAGCCGCCGCTTCGCGCAGTCCTTCGGGGCTGACACCGAGTATTTCGCAAAGGCGGTCGTAAGCGACAGGTCCGCCGCAAGCGAAAAGTATCGCCTCGAGTGCTGCGGGAGTTTCGTTGTTAATATTCATAGTTGCCTCCGATTATAAGGGGGTACCGTCAAAAATCGTTTCTTCGTTGCGTTCGGCGATAGAAATTTCGATATCCTCGCCGTTGCCCTCGACGTCTATCAATCCGTCGCGCACAAGCTCAAGCAACGCCATAAACACCGCGACCGCTTCGCTTCTGCTGTGGACACCTATAAAAAGGTCGATGAACGTGCAATTCCTTTTGCGTTCAAGATATTTCATAATATCCTGCGATTTTTCCTCGACCGAGTAATAGCGTTCTTCAATACGCTTGAAAAGCTCGGGCTCGCCGTCTATCTTTCGTGCGGCAACGCGGTCGGCAATGCGCGCAAACGCCTCGGTAAGCAATTCAACCGCGTGGTCGCGCGTGTAATCGCTCTTTTCAAGCTCGCTTGCGGGTTTTGTGAAGGTATCGAAATGTCCTGCGCTTTGTAAGCGCAAAAATTCCGCCGCCGCCTTTGCACGCTGATGCTCAAGCAATGCATCGACAAGCTGTGCACGGGGGTCTTCGCTTTCCTCGGTACGGGGAAGGAGCATCTTGCTTTTAATAAGCATCAATTCTGCCGCCATAACGACGAATTCGCTCGTAACCTCCATATCAAGCTTACGCATTGCATCGAGATAAGCGATATACTGATCGCATATTTCGGCGATAGGGATGTCGAAAATATCAATTTTGTGCTTGGAAATTAGTGCGAGCAGAAGGTCAAGAGGGCCTTCGTATTGCTCAACCTTTAAATTAAGGATTTCCATAAATCACCGTAATTATCCAATCAAAATACAGAACTGAATATCCAATCTGCGAAATTAAGCGAAATGCCGAAGAGAAAATCTCTGCCTACCGAAAGCGGCCAGAAGATAATTTGAGGAATGACTTCCAATTTCGGTATATTTTCCAAAATAATAAGTCCTAAAAAGATATAGCGGGAATAATATCTCACCTTTGAATATTTTGCCGCCAAACGGTTGGGAAGTAAGCACATAACCACGTTCGAGCCGTCAAGAGGGGGAAGCGGAATAAGGTTAAACAAGCCCAAGCCGAAGTTGAATATTGCCGAGTAATGAAATACCGACAGTATCGCCGCAACGGTCATATTTGCGATCCCGTTGGTATAGGCAATATAATCAACGAGAACCAAAAGCACTGTTGCAAAAAATCCGACGATGAAGTTCGTGAACGGACCTGCCAGCGAGGTGATGGCAAAATCACGGCGCGGCTTTTTGAAGTTGCGCGTCATTACGGGAACGGGCTTCGCCCAACCGAAGCCGACAAGCAGCATCATTATCGTGCCGAGAGGGTCAAGGTGATCAAGAGGGTTAAGCGAAAGCCGTCCGTCGGCTTTCGCTGTATGATCTCCGAGTTTATACGCGGCAAAGCCATGCGCCCATTCGTGGAAGGTCAGCGCGGGAAGAAGCGCAATTGCCATTATAAGCAGCTCAAGCAAAATTTCGCTGAACGAACCGCCGCCGTATATAATGTCCAATAACATTAAAAATCAGTCCTTTTTCAAAATACCTTTTATTTAAGGTTGATCATCGATTTTTCCCACATATCGGGAGCTTCATAGCCCATCATGGTAACTACGGTTGCGGCAACGTTTGCAAGACCGTATTCGCCGTCAACGCATTCGTAATTATCGCTGTAGAAATTATCGTAAATATAGCAGGGAACGGGGTTTAAGGTGTGGCTGGTCTTTGCCTTCTTGCTGCCGTCCTTGTTGGTCTTTGCAAGACCGGATTTTTTGTCGATTTCGTACATTTCATCGGCGTTGCCGTGGTCAGCGGTGATGATCGCAATACCCTTGACCTCGTCGACCGCCTTAAGAATTCTTGCAAGGCAAACGTCAAGTGCTTCGACAGAGATCTTAGCCGCGATAAACGAGCCGGTGTGACCTACCATATCGCCGTTGGGGAAGTTAACGCGGAGCGCGTCGTAGTTGCCGCTCTTGATCTTTTCGATAAGAATATCGGTGATTTCAGCGCACTTCATCCAAGGACGTTGCTCGAAGGGAACTACGTCGGAGGGAACTTCAATGTATTCTTCCAATTCCTCGCTGAATTTACCGCTTCTGTTACCGTTCCAGAAATAGGTAACGTGGCCGTATTTTTGGGTTTCGGAAATTGCGAGCTGACGAACGCCCTTGTTTACAAGGAATTCGCCCATGGTGTTGCTGATTTCGGGAGGAGAAACGAGGTATCTGGAGGGGATGTGAGCATCTCCGTCGTATTCAAGCATACCTGCGTAAACTACGTTGGGAACGCGTACTCTGTCGAACTTGTCGAAATCTGCGCCCGATTCAAAGGTCTTGCTTATTTCAATAGCGCGGTCGCCACGGAAGTTGAAGAATACAACGCTGTCGCCGTCTTCGATAGTGCCGACGGGCTTGCCGTCGCGAGCGATAACGAAGGGTGCAAGGTCTTGGTCGATAGCGCCGGTTTCGTTTCTTAAGGTGGTGATAGCTTCTTCAGCGGAAGCGAAAAGTCTGCCTTCGCCGAGCACGTGGGTAGCCCAGCCCTTTTCAACCATTGCCCAGTTTGCTTCATATCTGTCCATGGTGATGACCATTCTGCCGCCGCCCGATGCGATGCAAACGTCGAAATTGTCGTCGCGGAGCTCGGACAAAAATTCTTCGAACGGGCAAACGTAATCAAGCGCGCTGGTTTCGCCAACGTCACGGCCGTCAAGAAGGATGTGGATACGAACCTTTTTAAGGCCTTCTTCCTTTGCGCGGACTACCATCGCCTTTAAGTGGTCGATGTGAGAGTGAACGTTACCGTCCGAGAAAAGGCCAAGGAAGTGGAGAGTGCTGTTTTTCGCGTTGTTAACGATTTGCTTCCAGGAATCGCTGCCGAACATTCTGCCGGTTTCGATAGCTTCGGAAACAAGCTTTGCGCCTTGAGCGAAAACCTGACCTGCGCCGAGCGCGTTGTGACCTACCTCGGAGTTACCCATATCGTCATCCGAGGGAAGACCTACAGCGGTGCCGTGCGCCTTAAGGCAGAAGCAGGGGTATTTTGCGGCAAGCATATCGAGAGTGGGGGTGTCAGCCGCTTTAATGGCGTTACCTTCCTCACGCGCGCAAATGCCAATGCCGTCCATAACAATTGTGATAACAGGGCGCTTTTCTGCGCCGAAAATTCCGTTAGACATAAATAATTACCTCTCGGTTTCAAAAATATATTTTAACAGATTAATTATATCGAAAAAATGTTGATTTTTCAAGTGTTTTTTGCAATTATTTTGCGACTATATATTTGACAACCGAGATAAAAGATGATATAATAGCGTGATTTACTATGTACACATATACGAGGTAATGGATATGACAAGACGTGAATCGCGCGAGGTCGCAATAACTCTGCTTTTTGAACGCAGCTTTGATTATGACCGCACCGCAGAAGAAATTATGGAATCGGCAGTTGACGAACGCGATATTAAGATAAGCGAATTTGCCCGTCAGCTTTTTATCCGCGCGGATGAAAATTTGGGCGATATTAATGAAAAGATCGAGCGTTGCACCGATAATTGGCGCATCGACAGAATCGACCGAGTTTCGCTTACCGTTCTTCGCATCGCGGCGTGTGAAATAGATTATTTCCCCGAAATTCCGATTGAAATCACCGTTAACGAAGCGCTTGAATTGGCGCGTCATTTCGGCGAGGAGGAATCGGTAGGCTTTATCCACGGCGTGCTCGGTAAATACGCAAAGGGCGTTGAAAAGCCGTTGGCGAAGAAAAAACCGCTTGAGGCAGAAGCCGAGGAAGATAGCGAAGCGGTTATTATGTCCGCTTCGGGAGAAGATGCCGAATGAACGGTCAAACCGTCAAAACCCTGACTGTTGAGCAGTTAAATACTTATATAAGAGATTACCTTTCCACTTCGCCTTTGCTTAACAAGGTCGTTGTTAAGGGCGAGCTTTCAAACGTGCGTGTTTACGGCGGTAGCGGACATATTTATTTCACCCTTAAGGATGAAAATTCCGCAATCCCCGCAACGATGTTCGGCGGTGCTTCGAAATTGAAGTTCAAGCCCGAAAACGGTATGAAGGTCGTTTGCACCGGCAGAGTGGCGGTTTTTGTACGCGACGGACAGTATCGCATTTATGCCGAGGAGATGGAGCCCGACGGAATCGGCTCGCTTTATATCGCCTTCGAGCAGTTAAAGGCAAAGCTGCAAAAAGAGGGACTTTTTGCGCCCGAGCATAAGAAAAGGATACCGAAAATACCCTTTTCGGTCGGAATAATCACCGCGCCGGGCGGTGCGGCAGTGCAGGATATGATAAACGTATCGCGCCGCCGTTTTCCTGCGGTTAAGCTTTATCTTTATCCGTCGTTGGTACAAGGACCCTCCGCGCCCGCACAGCTTATAAACGCGTTGAAAAACCTTGATGCTTCGGGGCTTTGCGACGTTATTATCATTGGCCGCGGCGGCGGAAGCACCGAAGGCCTTTGGTGCTTTAACGATGAAAACCTTGCGCATGCCGTTTATGAATGCAAAACGCCGATAATTTCGGCGGTCGGACACGAAACCGATTTTACCATCTGCGATTTTGTCGCAGACCTTCGTGCGCCCACACCGAGCGCGGCGGCAGAGCTTGCTGTTCCCGACGTGCGCGATTTGAAAAAGCAGTTTGAAAACGTGCAAAGCCGTCTTACCAACACGCTTTCCGCAAGAACCGATTATTTGCGTCAGCGCCTGCTTACTTTGTCGCAACGTCCCGTGCTTCAAAGTCCGCAAAGCTATTTTGACGACAGACGGATGACGGTTGCAAGGAACGAGGAGAGATTGTATCAGCTTGTCGGCACACGCATCGAGCGTGAACGAATGAAGCTGTTCGCGCAGAACGAAAAATTAAACAGCTTGAACCCCTTGTCGGTGTTGGGACGCGGATTTTCGGTTGCCTTCGGTGAAGACGGCAAGGCGATAAGAAGCGTTGACGAATTACCCGAGGGAACGGAATTTGAGCTTTTACTTTCCGACGGCAAAAAGAAAGCCGTTGCCAAATAAAACAAAAAGAAGAAGTTACGGAATATGGCAAGAATTATAAGAGCAATGACAAAGGACGGCTCGGCAAGAGCCATTATATTGGACGGACGCGATATTGTTGAGCGCGCGCGTCAGATACACAACACAACTCCCGTTGCGACCGCCGCATTGGGCAGAACTCTGCTTGCGACTTCGCTTGCAGGCTCGATGCTTGGCGAAAAGGAAGACGTTATAACCATTCGCTTTAAGGGCGACGGTGTTGGCGGAAGCGTTGTTGCAACAAGTGACTGGTGCGGTAACGTGCGCGGATTTATCCAAAACCCGTCTGCCGACCTTCCTCTTCGCGCAGACGGTAAATTGGACGTAGGCGGATGCATCGGTCAAGGCGAGCTTTACATTTTGCGCGATGCGGGCGGAAGCGAGCCCTACGTCGGCATTTCAAAAATACAAACGGGCGAAGTCGGCGACGATATTGCCTATTACTATGCAACGAGTGAGCAGATACCTACGGTTTGCGCCCTCGGTGTGCTTGTCGACAGAGATTATACGGTTCTCCGCGCAGGCGGCGCGCTTATTCAGCTGCTTCCTTTTTATGACGATGAGGTTGCCGAAAAATTAGAGCAAAACGCGGCAAAAATGCGTCCTATTACAAAAATTCTTTCGGAGGGCACTCTTGAAGACGTGCTTGCCGAGGTGCTCGACGGCATTGAATATGACCTTTTCGACGAGATCGAATGCGAATATAAATGCGCCTGCAGCCGCGAAAAGACCGATAATGCGCTTATTTCGCTCGGTGCAAGAGAATTGACCGATATGATCGAAAACGGCGATGAGGTTACCGAAATGACCTGCAGCTTCTGCGATGAGGTTTACAAATATTCGAAAAGTGATTTAAAGCATCTGCTTAAGATCGTTGAGAAAAACAATGAAAAATAATCCCCAAAAATGCTCTGCATTTTCGGGGACCCCATACTCGCGCGGCGGGTCTTTGTGAGCATCGTTGCTTATGCCCTAAAAATGCAAGCATTTTCAGGGAACCCATACTCGCGCCGAGTTTGTGCGCACTTCGTTTGTCCAAACTCGCGATGCTCTAAGGTATATTTTTCGACGCACATGTCGCCGAAAAATATGAGGAATTTATATTCATGCATTAGAGGTGATTGCTATTAAAACCGCACTTGTTACGGGTGGTGCAAGGGGTATCGGCGAATCGATCTGCCGTGCGCTCTCGCGTGACGGATTTTATCTGTATATCCATTGCAATCAAAGCGTCGAAGCAGCAAAATCGCTTTGCGCCGAGCTTGGCGACGCGGAATACGTTTCTGCCGATTTGTCCGACCCCGAATCGGTCGAAAAGCTTGTCGAAAAATGCAAGGACGTCGACGTTTTGGTGAATAACGCAGGCGTTGCTTTGGTCTTTCCGTTCGATGCGATAAGCGAAGAAGCGGCAAGAAAAATGTACGAAATCAACCTTTTTGCGCCGATAAATCTTTCGCGTAAGATCTTGCCGAATATGATAAGCCGCAAAAACGGTGTGATAATCAATATTTCATCGATTTTCGGTGAGGTTGGCGGAAGCTGTGAGGTCGATTATTCGACGGCAAAATCGGGCATCATCGGCTTTACGAAGGCACTTGCGAAGGAGGTAGGACCTGCAGGCATCCGCGTTAACGGTGTCTGCCCCGGCATTATCGACACCGATATGAACGAGGACCTCACCTTTGAGGATATCGATTCGCTTTGCGACGAAATTCCGCTCGGACGTCTTGGCAATTCCGACGAGGTTGCCGAATGCGTTGCATTTTTGGCATCCGACAAGGCAAAATATATCACGGGCTCGGTCTTCGACGTCAACGGAGGTTGGCAAGGATAAGGCGCTGACGCTTTCGACATCGCTCCGCTCTCCCCAAAAATCATTCGATTTTCGGGGACCCCATACCCGCGCGGCGGGGTTTTGTGAGTGCCGTGCATTCGCATCGTGTTTGTGCGCGCTTCGCTTGTCCAAACACGCGGCACTCCAAGGTATAAAAATCGAGGCACATGTCCCCGATTTTTATAATGAGTTTATTGTAAAAATGCTGTACATTTTGAGGTTAACGGCGTGTAGGTGAAAAAATCAAAGATTTTATTCAGCAAACGCGCGGAGGTGCTTTATGGCAGTTGATAAGCTTATAGTCGACGAGTTGTTTAAGAAAAAATCCTTAGCGGCGCTTATGTTTTTAATCGACGGCGGCAGAGAATTGGAGTTCGTTTTTGACGGTAAGGCATATTTTATATCAAAAAGCGGCTCTGCAAAATACGTTTCGGTTTGGCAAAATGAAAAATCGGATAGTGAACAAAGCTTCGAAAGCGTTTATGAGTTGATTTGTAATGCTAATATCAATGGGAAAGCGTTTTGCGAGGTATGGGAAAAATTCGAATTGAAGTTTCTGTTGTAATAAGGAGAAAATATGAACCGTATTGCAAAGTTTTATAAGGTATCAAAGGAACAGTTCGGACGCGACGGATATGAAAATATAATCCTTCCGCGCCGTGCAACGTCGGGGTCGGCAGGATATGATTTTATCGCGCCCTATGATTTTACACTCGATTCGGGCGAAGAAATTATTATCGATACAGGCATCCGCGCGAAAATAGCAGAGGGCTGGGTGTTGGTTATTTTGCCGCGTTCCGGCTCGGGCTTTAAATACGGCGTGCGTCTTGCCAACACCGCAGGCGTTATCGATTCCGATTATTTCAATGCCGACAACGAAGGACATATTAAAATAAAGCTTATCGGCGGAAGCAAATGCTTTAACGTGCGTGCTGGCGATGCTTTTGCCCAAGGCATCTTTCTCCCTTACGGCATCACCGAGGATGACGAGTGCTGTGAAGAACGCCACGGGGGATTCGGAAGCACGGATAATCCCCAAAAATGAGTCGCTAACGCTCTCCATTGAAATCCGAGGATTTCAATGGGTTTTGTGATGTCCGTACATTCGCATCAACCTTGTGCGCGACGCTAAAGCGTCTTGTCCAAGGTTGCGGACATCCAAGGTATAAAAATCCACGCGCATGTCGCGGATTTTTATAGAAAAATAATTGTATTTATATTAAAAAGTTTTGAAGAGAGCGCGAGAGTGGCTTTTTCAAAAGACACTCTCGCATAAATAGCAAAAAACATATTAAGAGGGAAAAATGATTACGACAAAACAAAGAGCATATCTTCGCTCGCTTGCAAACACAATAGAGCCGACAACTCAAATCGGCAAATTCGGTATCGGCGAAACGCTTATCGATACAATCGAAAAGGCACTTGAGGCGCACGAGCTTATAAAGCTCACAATCCTCGAAACCTGCCCCGAAACACCCAAGGAAGCAATGGTTTCGCTTTGTGAAGCGCTTAATTGCGAAGCGGTTCAGGTTATCGGCAGAAAGGTTGTCATCTACCGTCAATCGAGCAAGGTCGAAAACCGCAAAATCGTATTACCGAGAAAGTAAAAAAATAAGGGAACGTTTGCCCAACTTCTAAATAGAAAGTTGGGCAGTTTTATTCGCCGTTTTGCCCAAACGGCGAGTTTTATTGCTTCGCAGTTATATTATGCTTCGCATAGTGGTATTGCCTTGGGCAGTTTTAGGCGAATAAAATACCACTGAAACCGCAAGGGTTCAATATCACTATTGCCATTGGGCAATAATATCACTCCGACGGAGTCGGAATATAACTTGAATTAAATCGACTTGTATGGTAAAACGAAAAGGGTTTGGGATTAGCCCTTAAGAGTATTTGTACTTGCAAATGAGATGTTGGTATAAATTACTTTAATTTATTTTTGATGAAAATAGGAGTGACAGAGATGAATAGAATAAAGTTAGTATTTCCAACTATTGCTATGGAAAAAGAAACTTTGAAATTTAAACTGAAATTCTATAATCACGGGGAAAAAACGATTTTCGGAAGTTATAAATTAGATACAGATAGGTATTCCTATTCTGAATGGTTGGAGATAATTCAGAATAATACAAATGTTGATACTGCAAATCCTAAATTTGGAGTGTCTGATACGCTATTTGCGATGAATGAAGAGAACGAAATTGTTGGTATAATCAATATACGTTATGATATGACGGAATTTTATAAGGACAGCGGTCATATCGGTTTGAGTGTAGTCCCTGAAAAACGCATGCAAGGCTATGCAACTGAAATGCTCAAAGAAGCACTAAAAAGATTAAAAATGCATGAGCTTTCGGAAGTAAAAGCTGTATGTTCTGCTGATAATATACCTTCCAAAAAAACCATCATAGCGTGCGGAGGAAAACTAAATCGTATAATAGAGCGTGAAGGTGTAGATAAGGAAGAATATATTATTTCGTTATAAGAATCAAAGATTAATAGATGAATCCCAATTTGTTGAATAGTGAAACCCCGACAGACTTAAAAATCTGTCGGGGTTTTATCATCCTTTTGAGAAGTAGCCTTTTACGTTCCCTTTGTTTTTTATTTTTCTACAGACATCCAGCAGCCTTCTGCGCCGATACCGTTTTCGGGAGGAGTAAGGACACCTTTTTCGATAAGGTGCTCAACCACTGCGTCGAGGATTGGCATATTCGCAAGACTGTTTGCGTGCTCCCATTCATCGAGAAGGTGCTCGGGAATAGATTTTTTGAAAAGAAGAGCAAGCTTATCGGCAACTGTTTTAGCGTGAGCATCAAAATATCCCTTGTCAAGACCATGGCTGACTTTGAACAGATCATCGCGGTCATCGAGCTTACACGCAAGTATTTTGGTGTAAAGCATATCGCCGTCGCGGTAGAGATATCCGCATTCGATCGCCTTTGCCGAATGCTCCTTTTCGTTTTCGGTAAGGGTATTTATATCAAGTCCGTCGATAGAGCGGATGGCAAGCTGAAGTAACGGGTCGTTTGAAATATCGTGTCCGCAACTAAAATGCTTTTTAATTCGTGCAATATAAATATTATCAAAATGCACCTTTGAATATCCGCAAACGTTGTCGGCACCGATGCCGTCCCAACCGCCGCCGTAAAGCTTGCCGTTGTTGACGTAGCCAAAGACACTGAAAGGGCGAACCTTGGCAACGCCCGTAAAGTGATCTGTGGTTAAGACTTTGTGAACGGAACGGGAAAATGCGTGCGAAATGCTGTGTATCTGTTGCCAGAAAATAAGGTTTGTATCTACGTTCTTGTTAAGATACGGGAAGGAAAGATATTCGTCCTTGTGTTCTTCGAAAAACTTTGCGATACTGTCGCAGATCATCGGTAATTGTTCGGCGTAGATCGCAGTTGCCTTTTCAAGTACGTCCTTCTCAAGCAATACGAAATTAATGATATATTTTCCGTTGTCCAAGCGTCGAAGAAGACCGTATTCACCGTTTTCTCCGCGGCATAATATTTCAAGCTCTTCTTCAACATAAACGGTAGGAACGTTCAATTCCTCTGCGATTTCGGATGCGCTCATCGCTTTTTTACGGCAAAGCCAAACGATGTGTGTGGAAAATTTACGGCAAAATCCGTCTCGCGGGTCGCCCCAAGAAGGATTGCCTGTTCCCCAAATAATGAAATTAACATCTTCAAGCGCAACGGGCTTATTACAAGTTTCTGACATTTCTTCTACCTCACTTTTGATTTTTTGTCTTGCCGAAAAAAGTCTTTGACGTATTGCTCCTTCGCTTGTTCCTTGCTTTTTTGCTATTTCTGCCGTGGAAAGACCGTCGATATAGAACATTATCATAACCTCGCGGTATGCTTTCGTCAAAAAGGCGATACGGTGATAGACCGAGTTCAAAAGCTCATCGGTGCTATCATCGTGTTCTTCCTCGGTAACGGTAAGGAGCAGGCTTTCGGGGTCGCCCTCGTAAAACGTTTCGGTATGCTTTTTGCGTTTTTCGGAAAAGTCGGCATAGACGTTACGCGCGATTTTCCAAATAAACGGATATACCGAATCGATTTCGCCGCTTTTGCTTGCGGACTTGACAAGCTCGTACACGATGTCCGAGCAAAGCTCCTCTGCCTCGTAGCTGTCATTCGTTCTTGCATAGCAAAATCCGAACAGATTGTCAAGCAGGTCTTTGTCAATAAATTTCAGCAATTCCTGTTTTTTCATTGTTTTCTCCAAGCGATTGATCAATGCTTTCACTTGTATAGTGCCAAAAAGGAAAGAAATGTTAGGCGGATTTGGAAAATATTTTTTAAAATCAGATGCCGAGAGTACCTAAAAGGCACTCTCGGCGGTGGTTTTTATGGGCTTTTTAGTTTTCGTAATTGCTCCAATCAAGGCGTTCAGAACACAGACAAGTCTTTTGCCCCTTTTTTAATGAACTGCCACATTTGGGGCACGAAAATGAGCCTTTATGATATTCAGGAATGAGCATTTCAACTTTTGGCGTAGGTGCGCTTGCAAAATTTTCGGATTTGCGTTGAGCGGAATTAGGGCTGTTAGCGAATTTTTGGGCGCCAATCGATTCCGCATTGTCAACAGCACTGTCGCTTTTGCGAGTATTTCGCTCAATTTCTTGAGCTTTAATAATCAACTCTCCAAACCCATGCAAAAGCATAGAAGCGCTTGTTGCTACGAAAATGCCGGCGGCAATAATAATTACACACATCAGTAAGGATTCGTTAATAAAAATTATGCCCAAAATAATCGAAAAAATTAATATTATTACAAACGCTGCGATTGCAAAACTTTTCAAAGCGTTTCCGATATTGTTATACATAATCACAATTCCCTTTGTAATGATGTTTTAGGAAAA
Source organism: Eubacteriales bacterium (assembly GCA_045651785.1). Classification (GTDB taxonomy): domain Bacteria; phylum Bacillota; class Clostridia; order Oscillospirales; family CAG-382; genus Coliplasma. The sequence continues at coordinate 15,849 of JAZRTE010000109.1, forward strand.
ACCTGGCGTTTTATTCGCCGAGGAAGCCTTCGAGAATCTTTTCTTCGGCTTCTTCCTCGGTAAGACCGAGCGTCATAAGCTTGATCAATTGGTCGCCCGCGATTCTGCCGATAGCGGCTTCGTGGATAAGGTTTGCTTCGGGATGCTCAGCCGCAACAGCGGGAACCGAGCTTATCGTCGCCTTGCCCATAAGAATCGAATCGCAACGGATGTGACCGAAGCATTTCGCCTTGCCGGTCACGCAGGGACGGAATACCTGCTTCGATTCATCCTGACCGACCGAGCGCGAGATGATTCTGCCGTTTGCGTTTTCGCCGTTAAGCACAAGCTCCATATCCGATTCGGCATATTGCTTGCCGTGTGTAAGCAATTTTTCGTTAATTATCGCGTTTGCATCCTTCGCAAGAACGACCGTCGTTTTGCGGTAGGTCGAATCGATTCCGCGTATCTGTGTCGTATCCATTTGGATGGTCGAGCCTTCACCTGCGTAAACCACGGTTTCGGGGTTCATAACGCGCTCGCCGTTGCCGTCGCCGTCGCCGTAATGACGTTCTGCATAACGCACTATCGAATTATTGCCGATATAGAAGGTGTGAACACCGTCGTGACGCGATTCGCCGTCGCCGCAGTTGTGAATACCGCAGCCTGCCATAATGGTGACGTCGCAATCGTCGCCGATAAAGAAATCGTTATAAACTGTTTCGGAATATCCCGTATCGGTGATAATAACGGGGATGTGAACAGTTTCGCCCTTTGTACCGCTTTTGATGTTTATATCGATACCGGGCTTGTCGGTTTTGTTGTCAATGCGAATGTTTTCGGTGGAAAATCTTCCTGCCGAGCCCCCGTTTTTGCGGATATTGTATGCCCCTGCGGGGATAGAATCCATAAGGGCAATTTCTTTAAGAAGAGTGAAATCAAGCTTGTCCATATCAGTTGCCCTTTCTCATATATTCACAGCCGTAGTTGATATCGCCTGCCATAAGCTTGGGGAAGATATCATCGCGAAGACCGTGTTGTGCGATCTGTCCGCCCGAAAGCACACAAATTTCGTCAGCAAGCGAAATAATGCGCTCTTGGTGGGAAATAATTATAATCGTAGCGTCGCTTTCCTTGTGAAGCTCACGGAAGGTTTCGGTAAGCTTTGCGAACGACCAAAGGTCAATGCCTGCTTCGGGCTCGTCGAATATCATCAAGCCGCTTCCGCGCGCGAGTATCGTTGCGATTTCGATTCTTTTAACCTCGCCGCCCGAAAGGGATGTGTCAACCTCGCGGTCAACGTAGTCTGCGGCGCAAAGTCCGACCTTGTTAAGATAGTTACAGCAATCCAAGCGCGAAAGCTTTCTTCCTCCTGCCGCAATTTGCAAAAGAGCCTTTACAGTCATACCCGTAAAGCGCGGGGGTTGTTGGAAGCCGTAGCTTATGCCGTTGTGCGCTCTTTCGGTTATCGACATATCGGTTATATCGATACCGTTCCACAAAATTTGACCGCCCGTGGGCTGAACTATACCGGAAATTGCCTTTGCCAGCGTGGTTTTACCGCCGCCGTTAGGACCTGTAAGCACCAAAAAAGTGCCGTCTTTTACAGAAAGGTCAATGTTTTTCAGTATATCGATCTTTTCCGCGCCGTCGGTTGCGGAAAAGCAAAGATTTTTTATTTCAAGCATTTATATTATCGCTCCTTTCGTTCTGAGCTATTTTAATATTAACATATAGTTTTGAAACATTCAATAGGTAACAAAAAATTTAACGCGGAGTACAAAAATCCGCGTTAAAAATTTTACAATTTAATCTTCGTTTTTCGGAAGAATAATCTTTATTGCTTTTTCGAGGATTCGGATAATCGGATTCTTCATTGGAACAATTTCGCCGTCAAGGTTAATATCTATCGGCTTGTTGGAAACAAATTGCATCGATTTGCATCGCTTTGTGGCAACTATATCCTTAAATTCATCGATATGTCTGCCCTCGCGGAATTTGCCCACCAACGATAAAAGCTTAACGGGCGATACGGTGTCGATACGGATAAATTCCATAAATCCGTCGGAGATGTCGGAATATGGCGATGCCTTGAATCCGCCGCCGTAATATTTTCCGTTAGCCGCAATGGCGAAAAGATAAGGGCCTGCGCTGTCGCCAAAGCGTTGACCGTCGACGTTCAACACAAAATAGTGCTTGGTTTTTGTGAAAACGCTTTTTACAAGCGAGATATTGTAAGCCGTTTTTCCGCTTACCAACGGCCATTTTTTGATTTTTTCCTGTCCGTGCGCAACTGCCGCGTCAAAGCCTGCGGAGATGATATTAAGGCTTACGCGCTCGTCGTTATCTGCGTCTTTAGCCAAAAGCAGGTCGATATCAACGGCATCGCCCTTGATAAGCGCCTGCAGATCGAGAAAGCATTCTGCAGGGACACCGAGGCTTTTTACAAAATCGTTACCCGAGCCGATAGGCACGACCGCAACGGCGCAATTCTTACTGCCCGCGCGATAAGCGCCGTTGACTACCTCCGAAAGCGTACCGTCGCCGCCGCAAGCGTAAATACGAACAAAATCGTCGCTGTGCTCGTTAAGATAACGGTAAACTCCGTTTTCGGCGGCGCGAACACCGTCGGTAATAAAAACGTCATAGGGTTCTTTAAGCTTTAAGCGTTTTATCGCCTCTTTTAGCTTTTCCGTGCGGTTCTTTGTGCCTGCCGCAGGATTAAGTACGAATAAATGTCTTGTCATAGCGATTCTCCTATAAAAGGATTTCTACCCGTATCGGCAGGAGAGGGGATGGGTTCGGAAAGCGAAACAATATCTTCGATTCCTTTTGCGAAAAGGAAGGCATCTTTTGTAGCTTCGCCAAGCTCAAGCGCACGGACCGGTTTGTTTACTATATCGATTTTTTTAAGCGCCTTTGCTTTTCTCAAAACCTCTCGGCCCTTTTCGTTCGTTGCGAGAACGGTCGTATAGGGCGGATTTTTTGCAACTCTTTCGGAGGTTATGCCGAAAACGAGCGCGTTTATCGCGCGGCGCACACGGGCGTGGGTGTAACATTTATCGGCAACCGCGGAAACGATTTTTTCGGTTTCGGAATACTTTACCGCGGCTTGAAGAATTTTCTTCGTTAGGTCTTGGGGCAGAGAATAAAGCTCGTCGGTCGGAAGACTCAAGCTGCCGATTCTTCTGAGCGTTGCAACGTAAAACGCATCCAATTTCTTTTCATCTCTCGGAAAACGGTTGCCCAATTCGCGTCCGAAAACCGTTGCGCTCCTTTCGGGAATGAGCGAAAGCATTAAATTACCGTCTTTCCTTGCGCGAATCATCGATGACGATTCAAAATCGGGGCTTCTTTTTACGGTAAACGGCTTAACGCGCGTTTCTTCAAGCGCTTTTAAGTATTCAAGCGAAAGAATGTTGTTCGGTTTTTTTACCGCTTCGGCGGCATTATATCCCAAATGCTTTTCGATTGCCGCTGTGACCGCTTGCGGAAAGGAAAGCGATTTATTAAGTCTGACCGATTCTTGTACCTCGGCGTTGAATTTTCTGTCCTTCGAAAGCTCGTGGATTTTAAAAAGCAATTCGCTTTCGTCCTCTGCCGAAAATGCAAGAAAATCGCTTCCTATCGCATCGGCAATGTAAACACCCGACGAAGCGAAATCACGCGCGGACGAGCAGCAGTAGGGAATGGGAAGCTCAAGCACCAAATCGGCGCCGTTGTTAAGAGCCGCCTCGGCGCGTAAATATTTATCGGCAACCGCAACGCTTCCGCGCTGTACGATGTCGCCGCTCATAATGCAAACGATATGCGTGAAACGGTTTTTTAGCTCTTGAAGCTGATATTCGTGCCCGAAGTGGAACGGATTATATTCGCATATTACCGAAACTGTGCCGTTTTGCTTCATTTCGCATCAAAACCCCCTTGCATTTCATTCATAAAGGTAGTATAATGAAAAAAATATAAAATGTCAAGTTAAGGAGTAATTATGTATATTCTCGTTGTAAATGCAGGCAGCTCTTCACTTAAATATCAGCTTTTCGATATGGATAAGCAAGAGGTTGCCGCTAAAGGTCTTTGCGAGCGTATCGGTATTGACGGTAAGCTCACCCACACCTCCACCGGAAAGGAAAAAATTCAAAAGGATATTCCCATGCCCACCCACGCGCAAGCGGTTGCGGCATTGGTTGAATCTCTTACCGATAAAGAACACGGCTGTATTTCCGATATGTCGGCTATCTCGGCAGTCGGTCACCGTATAGTCCACGGCGGTCCTTGGCTTATCAAGAGCGTGCTTGTTGACGATAACGTTATCGCCGACCTTGAAAAGTGCCGCGACCTCGCGCCGCTTCACACGGTACCCCACCTTTTGGGTATCCGCGGCTGTATCGAGGTAATGCCCGAAACTCCTCAGGTTTTGGTTATCGACACCGCATTCCACCAAACCATGCCCCCCGAAGCATACACCTATCCCATTAACTACGAGGTTGCTCAAAAGCACAACATCCGCCGTTACGGCTTCCACGGTACTTCCCACCGTTACGTTTCGGGCAAGGCGATTGAATATCTCGGAAACCCCAACGCAAAGATCGTTACCTGCCACCTTGGCAACGGCTCCTCGATCACCGCTGTTGACGCAGGTAAATGTATCGACACCTCGATGGGCTTCACTCCTCTTGAAGGCGTTATCATGGGCTCGCGTTGCGGCGCTATCGACCCTGCTGTCGTTCCCTTCGTTATGGAAAAGGAAAATATCCCCGTTAACGAAATGGGCAACTGGATGAACAAAAATTGCGGCTTCTTGGGCGTATCGGGCGTTTCGAGCGACCTTCGCGAAATTACCGCCGCAATCGATTCCGGCAACAAGCGTGCAGAGCTTGCATATAACATCCTTGCATATCAGATCAAGAAATATATCGGCTCTTACACTGCGGCAATGAACGGACTTGACTGTGTCGTATTCACCGCAGGCGTTGGCGAAAACGATGAAAGATTGCGCGCTCTCGCAATGGAAAATATGGACTACTACGGAATCAAGATCGATCCCGAAAAGAACAACACTCGCGGTTGTATGGATATCTCCGCGGCCGATTCCAAGGTTAAGGTGCTTGTAATTCCCACCAACGAAGAGCTTGTTATCGCATCCGATACAATGCAAATCGTTTCCGAAGCTAAGTAATGGCAACCGAAAAGGAACAAAAAAGCGATATTTTAGGACACAGAAGCCGTTGTAAAAAGCGGCTTCTTTCCGAAGATACGAAAAATTTCAGCGATGTAGAATTGCTTGAAATGTTGCTTTTTTACGCAGTGCCGCGCGCCGATACTAAGGGCATTGCCGAAGAGCTTATTGAAAAATACGGCTCGATAAACGGCGTTGTCCGTGCCGATTTGGACGAGATAACGCAATTTCCGCTTCTTAAGGACGGCGCAAGAGTTTTGTTTTCGCTCCTGCGCGAGGTTTTCGCGCGGTCTGCGGTTTGCGTGGGCGATAAAGACCTTTTGGAGGGCGACAAGCTGAAGGAATATCTGCTTGACCTCTACCGCGAAAGAGTGAACGAAACGATTTATGCCCTTTATTTTGCCGCCGACGGCGAATTTATCGGCAAGCAGGTCGTGTTCAGCGGCGGAATCAGCTCTGCAAGGTTTTCGCTCCGTACGATAACCGAGGGCATCATCCGTATTGGCGGAAAGAACGTAATACTCGCGCATAACCATCCGAGTGGAAGTCTTGTTCCGTCGTCGGACGATATTATTTCGACCAAGCGTATTGCGGCGCATCTTGCCGCCAACGAAATCGAGCTGATCGAGCATTATATCGTCGGTAAAGACGATATCGCGGGGATTTTACATCTTAGATAAATAAAAACAACTACCCGAAAAAGAGCCGTTGAGCTCTGCTTCGGGTAGTTTTAATTTTACAAGCTCAGCACGTATTCCTCGGCAGAGCGCACTCCGTCGATAGCGGCGGAAATAATACCGCCTGCATATCCTGCACCCTCGCCCAAGGGATAAATGCCTTTAATATTGCTTTGTCTGTCGTCAAAGCGCTTGATGCGTATCGGTGAGCTCGTGCGGCTTTCGATTGCGGTCATAATTGCACCGCTTGAATCAAAGCCCTTGATTTTTCTGCCGAAAGCAACCAATGCCTCGCGGAAGGAATCGTTGATTTCCTTTGAAAAGAGCTTTGAAACGTCGCAAAATTTAACGCCGCGCGGGTAGGTCGGGACAATATCTGTTTCGGTTTTGCCGTTTCCGAGATATTCACCCACGGTCATTGCAGGGGCGGTAAAATCGCTTCCACCCATTTCAAAAGCAGCTCTTTCAAGACGCTCGCGGTAATCATATCCCGCAAAAATGCCGTCGCCTAAATCCTCGGGCAGAATTTCGCAAAGGATTGCGCTGTTTGCGTTCTTGCCGTCACGCGCGTGGTAGCTCATTCCGTTTGTAACAAGTCGCCCGTTTTCACTCGCCGCGGCAACAACGTGTCCGCCGGGGCACATGCAAAAGCTGTAAACCGTTCTTCCGTTCTTGCAATGCGTGAAGAGCTTATACTCGGCAGGCGGCAAAAAGCGAAGATGGTCGCCGTTGCCGTATTGCGATAAGTCGATATCCTTTTGCGGATGCTCGATGCGAAATCCCACCGAAAAGGGCTTTCTTTCAAGCTCCGCGCCGTGAGAATAAAGCATTTCGGCAATGCTTCTTGCCGATTGCCCCGTCGCAAGAAAGAGCGAATCGGTTTCTATTTCGCCGTTCGAGGTGACAACCGAAACGATTTTGCTTCCGTCTGTGCGGATATCGACAAGCGAGGATTCAAAACGGATCTCGCCGCCGAGCAAAATAATTTCCTTGCGGATATTTTCTACAACACCGCGTAAAAGGTCGGTGCCGATATGCGGCTTTGCGATGTAAAGCGTTTCCTTCGGCGCGCCTGCTTTGACAAGCTCGTTCAAAACGAATTGACCGCGGAAGCTTTTGTCCTTAACGAGCGTGTTAAGCTTTCCGTCAGAAAATGCGCCTGCGCCACCCTCGCCGTATTGAATGTTGGAATTTTCGTTCAATTCGCCGCCGCCGAAAAATAGGTCGACGTCCTTTTTTCGTTCCGATACCTCTTTGCCGCGCTCAAGTACAATAGGTCGCATACCCGACCTTGCAAGACAAAGCGCGACGAAAATACCCGCAGGACCGAAGCCTGCGATAACGGGGCGTTTTTGGGGCATTTTTTCGGCAACAGGGAAGCAATATTCCTCTTCCTTTTCGACAACGGTGCCGCCGCAACGCGATGCAATTTTTTCATCCGAGCCCGAATGAACGAAAATATCGACGGTATAAACAAATTTAACCTTGTTTCGACGCGCGTCGATCGATTTTTTGCGTATTTCAAAATCAAAGCTGCCAATAGGCTTGCCGATGATTTCCGAAATGCGTTCTTCAAGAGGAAGAGCGTCCTCGCGCGGAGAACGCTCTAAATTAAGCCGTACCATTATTTAAGGCCGTTCTTTTCAAGCCATGCAACGTAGTCCTGATAAAGCTTGACAGAATCGGGGTGTCCCATATAAGCGGTAGTACCGGGTTTGTTGAACATACCTTGGTACTGATAAATAAGAATTTCGTCAACGTAGGGAGAAATGCTCTTGATCTGACGGTCGATTCTTTCCATATCAGCCGCGTAAAGCGCGCTTCTGTAAACGTCGCCTTCAAATTCAAACACTTCCATATCTGCCCAAAGAGCCGATCTGCCTGCCTTGTCGTGTGCCTTGCGGAGCGCTTCATAGAATGCGGGAGTTTCCTCGGGCTTGGACTTGCGAACACCGATTTCATCTTGGTATGCAATAATATCGCAATCAATGCTTTCGAGCTGAGCAACATATTTATCGTCAGCGATAAGATGGTTCGTTCCGTAAGGAGCGATAAGCATCTTAAGCTTGGGATCGATAGTTCTTGCAAATGCGGAATAGGTATTTACGTATTTAATAAAGTTGTCATCGTAGTAGGGAAAAATACCTGTTTCATCGGGGAGATACCAGCCGTAGAAGGATTTATACTGACCGTACTGAGCATAAAGCTGTTCCATTGCCTTGAATGCGCGTGCAGTGGTTTCGGGGTTGATCATATTGTCATAGGTTTGGGTCCAAACGCCGTAATAACCGCAGGAAACAAATACCTTAATATCGTTTCTTTCGGCAGCGCGCAAAAGTGCACCCATAGGGTCCTTTGCGCCCATATCGTAAAAGGGATATATGTCGGTCTTGAAGTAAGCAAATGCGGTATCGTTGTAAACCTGCGCGGTGGTAAGGAGAACGATATATTTCATACCGAGCTCTGCAATTTCGTCCACCTTAGCTTCCCATTGCTCATCGGTAAACCAACGGCAAATCGGGTTCCAATATTTTCCTTCGGGGATGTTGTGGTGTTGGAATTCAAACCAAGTACCTCTGATGGGCTTAAGCATATCAAAAAACTTCCTTTCGACAGTTATTTTTTAAGTTCTGCTTTAAGAATAACATTAATAATACTGTTTTTCAAGAGTTTTATTAAAAAACGGTTGCGGATAAAGTAAAATTAAGCTATAATAATGCTTGTTCGGAGGTGTTTTTATGAAAAAGCTTATATATTTTCTCGTTTCACTTGTAATCATTGCCGCAACCCTTCCTTTTTCCGCGCTTGCTGACGACCTTACCGTCATCGCCTTCGGCGACAGCATTACCGCGGCAGATAAGTGGCAAAAGCATATCGAATCCGAATACGGTATCGATATAATCAACGCAGGCGTTGGCGGCGACACCACCAATACCGCAAAAGCGCGTTTTAAAAAGGACGTTTTAAACCGAAATCCCGATATAGTGTTTATCAGTCTTGGGGTTAACGACTGCGCGATAGATATGGCGCGTTACGTCGACCTTGAAACCTATAAGGCAAATATGACCTATTTTATAGATGAATGCCAAAAAATCGGCGCAAAGGTCATTGTGAACATTCCGACACCCGTGGTTGACGCTCAATATCTTACCCGTCACGAAGCCGAACCCTTCGAGCCCTATGGCGGTCCTAACGGAATTGTAACCGTTTATGCCGATGCGGCGCGTGAGCTTGCAATCGAAAAGGGTGTTGTATTTGCCGATTTGAATGCATATTTCCAAGGGCTTAACGGCGGATACACAAAATATTTCCACGACGGAGTTCACCCAAGCGACACCGGATACAAAATGTATGCCGACGTAGCGATGGAAGCATATCAAAGCTTATGGCGCGGTGACGTTAATTTCAGCGGAAGCATCGACAAATTCGATTACGTTCTTGTAAAGCGCGTTTGCCTGAAAACGGTAACGCTTGGAGAAAAGCAATTGCTTTCGGCGGACGTTAATGGCGATGAAACGGCGGATAAGTATGATTACGTTTTAATCAAGCGTCATTGTATGGGAACCTATAAAATCGGATAAAAAAGAAAACCGACGGTTTTGCCGTCGGTTTTTGACTATATAATGCCGTTTAGCGAGAGGATGAAAAGCACACAGGTGATAAGTATTGCGCCTGCAAGGACGAAAAGTCCGACGTTTGTCTTGCGCTTTTCGGCATTTTTGCTTTTGGATTTGTCGATAAGCCCCGTGCTTTTAAGCGCCGCAACAACGGGACGGTAAAGCAAAAAGGTGAGCGCCGCGTTAAGTCCTGCCTTTAAGAGATTGAAGGGTAAAAACGCAGGAAGGAGCAGTGCGACGACCGCCTCACGCGGATAGCCCATATAAAGCGGAGTGATGAGGTAGTTCCAGAGCATCATTACCGAAACCGCAATCGCCGCGCCGACGGCAAGACCGATGACCGCGCCCGAAAGGGTGCGTTTTTTCTTATAAATAAAGGCGGCGGTGCAGGCAAACGAGCAGGTTGAAATGACGTTCATCAAAAAGCCGATCCAAGAGGTGTCGCTTACGGTTATCATTTCGATAAAAGAAACTATAAGCGAAACGGCAAACGACATCATCGGGCCCCAAATAAGACCGCCAAGCGCGATAATTACGTCCTTTGGATCATAGCTCAAAAACAACACGACGGGAACACGGCCAATCACCATAACGATATAAGCGAGCGCGCAAAGCATTGCGGTGACGGTAAGCTTTTTTGTATCAATGCCCCTTTTCATAACAAAAACCCCCGAAAGGAATTACCTTCGGGGGCAAAACAACAAAATGCGGCAATATGCCGAAAATTAGGTTCTTCTCTCATCTCGACTTTACGATCGGTTCCGGAATTTCACCGGATCGTGCATAACGCTCGCGGACTGTACCGCCGGTAGGGAATCTCACCCTGCCCCGAAGACATATTATATTATATGCAAATAGCAAAATAAGTCAAGAGTTGATTTTATTATTTTAATATGTTATAATACCAAGAAAGAGGTGGTATGATGAAAAACAATATTTTGGCTTGGTTTTTCACAAAGCATAAAATACTTGCAAGGATATTGATCGTCTATCCGTCCGTGGTTGCGATTATGCTTTGCGGACAACTTATCGGCATGCATATTGCAATCGCCGCGGTTATCGCTTTGGTTGTCGGAATGGTTTTTTCAATTGTGGTTACGAGCGCACCGCTGACCTTGATGCGGGAACCGATTGAACGCTTTAATGACGGCGATCCGCGCCCCTTGCTTCAAATTACCTATGAGCTTTTGCAGTGCAAAATCGGACAGCCTCATCTTCTTATTGTCAATATAAACAGATGCGCGGCGTTGAGTGCGATCGGCGAATTTGAGCGTGTTATCGAAGAGCTTACTGACCTGAATATCGAAGCAAATCTCCGTGCGACCGTCTCTGCCAAATACATTTATTACAACAATCTTGCCGACGCATTTTTTTCGGTCAATGAGCTTGCCAAGGGCGAGATTTGGTATGAAAAGTCTGCACAGCTTTTCGGAGCTATGAAGGAGGGCAGAATAAAAGAATCGCACCGTCCGACCTTTATGCTTTCAACTGCCGAATATCATATTTTAAAGGGTGAGTACGAACGCGGCTTGGAGCTTCTTTGCGGTATTGAAGCAAAAACCGGTAAGATAAAGGCATCGATCGCCTTTACTTCTGCCGAAGCGCATATCGGCATCGGTGACGTTGAACAGGCGAAAAAAGACCTTATGTTTGTCGTAAGCTACGGTAAGG
>JAZRTE010000110.1:0-10119 GCA_045651785.1 Eubacteriales bacterium
CGGTCAGATCGCTACTCAGTACGTCGATCTTGAAAATAATGCAACCGGCGATATCCATTTCAACCCCAACGGCTCTATCAGCGCTATCGAAGGTATCACCTCGCCCGATGGCCGCGTATTCGGTAAAATGGGTCACAGCGAACGTATCGGCGCGGGACTTTACAAGAACGTTCCCGGCAACTACGATATCAGAATGTTCGAAGCGGCAGTTAAATACTTTAAATAATAGGAGTTATTGCGATGCAGTATAAGACCGATATTGAAATTGCTCAAAGCTGTCAGTTAAAGCCCATAATGGAAATTGCATCGGTTGCTCACGTTGATGAAAAATACATCGAGCAATACGGAAAATACAAAGCAAAGGTCGATTTGTCCTTGCTTAAAGAAACCGATAAAAAAGACGGCAAGCTTATCCTTGTAACCGCAATAACGCCTACACCCGCAGGCGAAGGCAAAACAACGACTACTATCGGACTTGCCGATGGCTTAAAGCGCATCGGCAAGGACGTTACCGTTGCGCTTCGCGAGCCCTCGCTCGGTCCCGTATTCGGTGTAAAGGGCGGCGCGGCAGGCGGAGGCTATGCCCAAGTAGTTCCTATGGAGGATATCAACCTTCACTTCACGGGCGACTTCCACGCTATCGGTGCCGCAAACAACCTTCTTGCGGCAATGATCGATAATCATATCCAACAAGGCAACTCGTTGGGAATCGATCCTCGCCGTATCACCTGGAAGCGTTGTGTCGATATGAATGACCGTCAGCTCCGCTTCATCCTCGACGGTATGGGCGGTACCGCAAACGGTACACCCCGTGAAGACGGCTTCGATATTACCGTTGCATCCGAAATTATGGCGGTGCTCTGCCTTTCGGATTCTATAACCGACCTCAAAAAGCGTCTTTCCGAAATCATCATCGGATATACCTATGGTGACGAACCCGTAAGATGCGGTCAGCTTAAGGCGGAAGGCGCGATGACAGCGCTCCTCAAGGATGCCTTGAAGCCCAACCTCGTTCAAACTCTCGAAGGCACTCCTGCGTTCGTACACGGCGGTCCCTTCGCTAATATCGCGCACGGCTGTAACTCTGTTATGGCAACCAAAATGGCGCTTAAAATGGGTGACTATACCGTTACCGAAGCAGGCTTCGGCGCAGACCTCGGCGCGGAAAAGTTCCTCGATATCAAATGCCGTATGGCAAACCTCACACCCGATGCTGTAGTTGTCGTTGCGACTGTACGCGCTCTTAAAATGCACGGCGGCTTGGCAAAGACCGAGCTCGGCACCGAGGACCTTTCGGCGCTTGAACGCGGCATTCCCAACCTTTTGCGTCACGTTTCCAATATCAAAAACGTGTATAAGCTTCCTTGCGTTGTCGCTGTTAACAGATTCCCGACCGACACCGATAATGAAATTGAATTCATTATCGCGAAATGCCGTGAATTGGGAGTTAATACCGTTCTGTCCACCGTATGGGCGGAAGGCGGCAAGGGCGGCGAAGACCTCGCAAGGGAAGTGGTACGCCTTTGCGAAGAAGAAAAGGGCGATTTCACTTTCTCTTACACCGATGATATGTCTATCACCGAAAAAATCGAAGCTGTCGTTAAAAAGGTCTATGGCGGCGACGGCGTGAATATTATGCCCAACGCGTTAAAGCAGATCAAAAAACTCGAAAGCATGGGCTTTACCAAGTGTCCCGTGTGTATCGCCAAAACGCAGTACAGCTTCTCTGACGATGCAACAAAGCTCGGCGCACCCGAAAACTTTACGGTTACAGTTAAAAACGTTAAGATTTCCGCAGGTGCGGGCTTTATAGTAGTTCTTACCGGCGATATCCTTACAATGCCCGGACTTCCCAAGGTTCCTGCGGCTGAAAGAATCGACGTCGATGAAAACGGCGTGATCTCCGGTTTGTTCTAATCAATCAATGAGCTGTTTGGAATAAACAGCTCATTTCCGTATGAGGTAATTATGAAGCTTAAAATAATGACGTTTAATATCCAACACGGCAGAAACCATAATTTCAAGGGTGATGTAAACGACCTTCCTGCAATGCTTTTGAACATCCGTGAACAAGCTCCCGATATCTGCGGCCTTAATGAGGTCAGAAACGGCACTGAGAAAGATCATTCCACAGGCCGTTCCGACCAAGCACAGTTCTTCCAAAACGAATTGGGTGGCAACGCAAAATTCGGCAAGGCGATCGATATCCACGGCTATGAATACGGCAACGCTATCTGGTCGAAGTATCCCTTTGTCAACGTCGAGGTATTTCCTATTCCCGAGGTTACTGATAAGGTCGGCGGCGGTTACGAAAACCGTTGTGTCATTAAAAGCGAATACGATTTCGACGGCAAAAAGCTCACGGTTTTGAACAGTCATTTCGGCTTGGGAAAGGGCGAATCGGACAATGCGGTAGCAACAGTGCTTGCGCTTGCAGAGAAGCTCGAAGGACCTCTTGTTCTTATGGGCGATTTTAATATGACACCCGATAATCCCTTGATCCAAAAGCTTGCAACTGTATTTACCGATTCCCATGCTTCTGTCGGTAAAGACGTTACGACCTTCCCCTCGCACGCTCCCGATATACGTATTGATTACATTTTCGTGCGTGATGCAAAGGTGCTTGATGCCGATACTGTTTGCAAGGTCGTTTCCGACCACTTTGCGATCACCGCAGAAATAGAATTTTAAAATAATAAAACGGCTCGTCGCGTAATGCGACGGGCTTTTTTCTTTTTGCCTAAAACCCATAAATAATTTCGAAACCGATGCCATCGAAAAGAAAAGCAAAAGGGAAGAAACGGGTAAATTAAAGCTCTAAATATCGAATCTCCAAAAACAATTCTGTCAAACGCCGAAAATACAATTGTAAGATTTGCCCCAAACCGCCGTTTCCCTTGAAAATAAAGGCATTTTCGCCATTTCGATAAGTGCGCGAACGAATGTTTGTTGACATAATTATTAAAATTTCTTGCAGGTGACATACAATTCGACACTGAAAAAAGTCGAAAACCCTTGCAATATAAGGGTTTTTGCTTTTGGCAAAATGACGAAAACACCTTCATAATTATTTTTTGTTACCCGTTTGCGCTATTGCATTTTATGGAGCGTTAATATATAATAATCCCATACAAGAGGCGGAAATAGGAGCGGAAAGGGTTAAAATCCCACACAAATGACACACAAATCGCTTCGGAAAGGGGAAAAACGATGTTCTACGGTGAATATAAGCACACGATCGATGCAAAAGGGCGTCTTTTTATCCCCGCAAAGCTTCGTGACAAGCTTGGTGAGAATTTTATACTCTCTCGCGGCTTTGATAAATGCGTTTGCGTTTATCCCGAGGACGAATGGGAACGCTTCACCGCCAAGATCGAAGAACTGCCGTTTGCAAAGGAGCGCCGAGTTCGCAGATATTTCTATGCATACTCCGAAGACGGCTCGATCGACGCGCAGGGCAGAGTAACCGTCAACAAGGACTTCCGTGAATTCGCAAGCCTTGAAAAGGATGTTGTTATAATCGGTAACCGCAATCACTTTGAAATATGGTCTGCCGCAGCGTGGGAAGAAGAAAAGAACGCGTTTGATAACGAAGATATCACAAATGAACTTATAGAATTAGGCTTCTGATATGGAATTTTCACACATTTCGGTTTTACTTTATGAAACGGTCGACTCGTTAAACGTAAAGCCCGACGGTATATACGTCGATTGTACGTTAGGCGGAGCAGGTCACACCTCTTTAATACTCTCGCGCCTCGGTAAAGATGGACGGGTCATCGGAATCGACCGTGATGACGATGCGTTGCAGAACGCACGTGAAAAAATTAATGACAGTCGCCTTATAACGGTCAAAGAAAATTTTGAAAACATCGACAACGCGGTCAGAATCGCAGGCTTCGAACGCGTTGACGGAATAATAATGGACCTTGGCGTTTCCTCGCATCAGCTCGACGTGGCTGAAAGAGGCTTTTCCTACATTAAGGATGCGCCGCTTGATATGAGAATGGATCAAACGGCACCGCTTACCGCTTACGACGTGGTGAACGGCTATTCCGAGCGCGACCTCGTAAGGATCCTGCGCGATTACGGCGAAGAAAAGTTCGCATCTAAAATAGCCGCTAAAATATGCGCCAAACGATCCGAAAGCCAGATTAAAAACACTCTCGAGCTTGCAGAAATCATCGCATCGGCAATCCCGTCAAAATTCCGCTTTGAAGGCGGAAACCCTGCGAAAAGAAGCTTTCAGGCAATAAGGATTGAGGTCAACGGAGAGCTTGATTGTATTCCCAAGGCAATAGAAGAGGGAAGCAAGCTATTGAATGTAGGCGGAAGAATGTCGATAATAAGCTTCCACTCTCTTGAAGACAGACTTGTAAAAAACGGCTTCCAAAAGCTTGAACGCCCCTGCACCTGTCCTTCGGATTTCCCGATATGCGTGTGCGGCAAAAAGCAGGAAGTAAAGATAATCACTAAAAAACCTATATTACCCTCGGAAGAGGAATTAGAATATAATTCAAGATCGCACAGCGCAAAGCTGCGCGTGTGTGAGAAAGTATAAGGAAGGTGCAAGAAAATGCAGGAAATGAGAACGAATTCGAATTCTACGGCTGTAACAACGCGAAAAAAGATGACCCGTGGCGAAGCTGCTGTTAAAAAGCCGTCTCCTGTTGTAAGTGGCAAGAATAAAATCAAAAATGCAAAACGCGCATCGAATCTTCATGCAGTTCGCGCACCCCGTATCGTAAACGTAAAGAAGAAGGATAAGGCGCCGTTCCCTTGGTCTATGGTTTTTGTTGCGCTGATTCTTACCGGTATGTTCCTTTTTATGATGATGAACTATGCCGAGGTCGATAAGTACCGCTCCGAGATAAACGATATCAACAACAAGCTCACCGCAATGGAAAAAACTCAGGACGAGCTTGAGGTGGAATACAGCAACAAGTATAACATCGGCGAAATCGAAAAGTATGCGAGAGAAGAGTTGGGTATGACCAATATCGAGGGTGAGTATCACATCATCACTCCCGAGCATGAGGATAAGACCGAAATGCAAAGCTACGACGACGGTGAAGAAGGCGGCTTCGGCTTCCTCCTTACGGGTCTCGGTGAGGTCATCAGCGATTTTCTTAATTCGGACGATTAAATTTTAAGAAATCACTATACATTTTTAAAAATTTGTGGTAAAATGAAAATGTGGATTTTCGGCATTAATTCGTAAATTCGCAATATATTTATACAAAGGGTAACGGGTGAAATCTCTTTACCCGTTTGTCATATCAAAAGGGGTATTTTAATATGTCGGGCGCAACCAAAAAATTCACACCTTCGGGCAGCGGACGCACTGCGGCTGCTCGTGGACGGGTAGCTTTGATAGTTATTCTCGCCTGTATGGTGTTGGTGTGCGTCCGTTTTTCGTATCTTCAATTGTTCGACCCCAACGATTACCGTACGTCTGCGCTCGATCAATATACCAATTCGGTAACGATACCTGCAAAACGCGGTTCGATCTATGCCAATGACGGCACTACCGAGCTTGCTGTAAGCGCAACTGTTTACAACTGCTTCATTTCGCCTTACGATATCGGTAAATTTGCCGATGACAGTAAGGAAACGAGTGAACCGATCGAACGCGAAGCGTTGCTTAACAAGATCGCCGACGGCTTGTCGACCATCCTTTCTGTTGATCGCGACGAGGTGATCACAAAGGGCAACCGTACAAATTCGAAATATCAAGTGATCAAGAAGTTTCTTACCGAAACCGAAGAAGCGGCTGTTCGCACCTTTATCAGCGAAAATAAGCTCGCTACGATAATCCATCTCGAGGAAACGACAAAGCGCTATTACCGTTACGGAAGCTTTGCTGCACATATCCTCGGCTTTACAGGATCGGATAACCAAGGCCTTGCGGGCTTGGAGTCGACCTACAACGAATATCTTGCGGGTGTAGACGGCAAATCGGTTAAATCCTCCGACGCCTACGGTAACGAACTCGATTCCGGTGTCGGCTCAACGTATATCCCCGCAACAAACGGTTTGAACGTAGTTACAACTATCGACTGGACTATCCAAAACGCGGTTGAAAAATATATCCGTCAAGCATACGAGGATCATAAGCCTAACGGCAAGGTCGAATGCATCGTTATGGACGTCACCAACGGTGAGCTTTTAGCTTCTGCGATCTATCCGAGCTTTGACCTTAACAACTACAATACGCTGTCTCCCATATATCAGCATAAGTATGAGATCTTTCAGGGCACCGAGGACGAACGCTCTAAGGAACGCTCCAAGCTTCTGTACGAAATGTGGAATAATACCATAGCCACCCAAACCTACGAGCCGGGCTCTACCTTTAAGATAATCACGAGCGCCGTTGCTCTGGAAGAGGGTACTATCGATTACGATACCACCTCCTTCGACTGTGATGGCGATATGATGGTTGTCGGCACCGAAATCCATTGCCACAACAGACACGGCCACGGACACCAAACCTTTGCCGAAGCGCTTGTAAATTCCTGTAACCCCGCATTTATCGAGATCGGCGGAACGATAGGCACAAAGCTGTTTATGGAGTATTTCGACGAATTCGGTTATACCAAAACGAGCGGAAGCGACCTATTAGGTGAGGTTTCCTCCTATTACTTCGCAACCTCGGGCACACAGTTTGAAACCCTCGAACTTGCGGTCTATTCCTTCGGTCAGACCTTCCAGGTAACCCCCTTGCAGCATATCCGTGCGGTTTCTACGGTTGCAAACGGCGGTCATCTGGTCGTTCCTCACGCAGTTAAAGCGCTTGTTGATAATGACGGTAACGTCGTAAAAACGTTCGAGTACGAAACCGACCGTCAGGTTATTTCGACCGAGACCTGCAAAAAAATTCTTACAACCCTTACCAATTCGACAAAAAATGCATCGGTTTCGGGTTATAACGTAGTTTCCAAGACAGGTACCTCCCAGAAGCAAAGCACCTTGCGCCCTGATGACTATATTTCATCATGCGTGACCTTTGCTCCTGCCGAAGACCCTCAAATCGCAATTCTCGTTCTTGTTGACGATCCTACGTCCGGACAGTATTTCGGTTCGGCGGTTGCGGCTCCTATTGTTTCAAATATTCTTTCCGAGGTGCTTCCTCATCTCGGTATAAAGCCCAATACCGACGGCGAAACGACGGTTACGGTACCCAATTACGGCAACAAATCGATTGAGGATGCAAAGGCTCAAATTGAAGCGGCAGGACTCAAGTGCGTCATCCGAGGTGACGGAAACACCGTTTACGGACAGCTCCCCGAAGCAGGAACGGTAATTTCTACCGACGGTGTCGTTATTATCTATACCGAAAACGCTTCTATCTCAGCAAACGTTGCGGTTCCCAACGTATTGAATGCATCTCCTTCCGATGCAATCAAAAAACTTATAAATGCAAATCTCAACGTTTCGATAAACGGCATCTTTAACGGTGACCATAACAACTGCCGAGTGATCTCGCAATCGGTATCTGCAGGCGAATACGTATTACCCGGTACCGTTATCGAGCTTGAATTCTTGTACGAGGAAGATATTGAATAATGAAATTCTCTCTCGAATATATCTGTGAAAGATGCGGCGGAAGTCTTTCAACCGCCGCAAATAAAAAAAGAGTAATAAACGGATTTTTTTCCGACAGCCGTCAGGTCGATCCCGAAAAGCTCTTTCTCGCTCTGCGAGGTGAACGCGTCGACGGCAACTCTTTCGTGCCCGAACTGATAAGCAAGGGCTGTGCGGTACTTACCGATCGTGAGGAAAATTTATCGCTTAACGGTGATTGCATCCTCGTTTCGGACGTTCGCGAAGCTCTTCAAAGGCTCGCAAAAGGCTATCGTGAGGATGAGATCAAAAACGTGCCCATCGTCGGAATTACCGGCTCGGTAGGGAAGACGACCACCAAGGATATGGTAGCGGTTGCACTTTCATCCGAGTTGAGAGTCCATAAAACGCTCGGTAATTCAAACAGTCAGATCGGACTTCCCCAAACGGTGCTTGCAACCCCGTGTGACGTCGATTGTGCGGTCATCGAGCTTGGTATGTCAATGCCGGGTGAAATGGAACGAATCGCTCCCTGCGCAATGCCGAATATTTCGATAATAACCAATATCGGATATTCTCATATCGAAAACCTCGGCACTCGTGAAGCGATACGCGACGAAAAACTTAAAATCGCCGCTTATTCGGGCAACGGCTCAACTCTTATACTTAACGGAGACGAGCCGCTTTTAAGAAATCGCCATTATCCGAATAATAATGTGATATTCGTATCCTTTGATGACGATACCTGCTCTTGCTATGCAGAAAACGTGATAGAAACGCAAAACGGAGTTGATTTTACGGCTGTTATTTTCGGCAAGAAGATCAACGTAACGCTTTCGGTTCTCGGCAAGCATTTCGTTATTAATTCACTTTTCGCACTTGCGGCGGCACATTGCCTCGGTATCTCGTTTGAAAAAGCGGCGGCTTCTTTGGCTGAATACCAAAGCGACGGTAAGCGTCAGCATATTTTTGAAAAAGACGGTCATACCGTAATATCGGATTGCTATAACGCGTCTCCCGAATCGATGGAAGCTGCGCTTTCGGTGCTTTCGAAATATAATGGACGAAAAATTGCCGTGCTCGGCGATATGTTAGAGCTCGGTAGCGAAGCCGTTAACCTTCACAAGCGTGTCGGTACGAGCGTTAACAACTGTGCCGATGTGCTTATCACCTACGGTACGCTTGCAAAGCATATCGCATCCGAAACAAAGGATGTTATTGTCTATTCCTTTGGAAAAGAAGAATCCGAACAACTGCATTCGTTCCTTAATACGCTTATAAAGGAAGGCGATGCCGTTCTCTATAAAGCAAGCAACGGAATGAATCTCGGTCGTTTGATCGTATAAAAAAGAGGTTACTATGAACGTATATTGGCTGTGCGCTATCGCCGCCGCGATATCTTTTGTTCTCGGCGTGATACTTTATAAAATCTTCATACCGATGCTCAGAAAGGTAAAGCTCGGTCAAAAAATATTGGAGATCGGACCTTCTTGGCATAAATCCAAGGAGGGCACACCAAACCTCGGCGGTTTGATTTTTATCTTCGCGTTCGCAATTGCGCTTACGGTCGCTATGATAATCTTCAAGCTCAATTTCGGTGAATATGTAAGTTATGAGTATTCCTTTAAAGCAACGCTTATATTCGTTCTCTTTGCGCTTTCGCAAGGCATCATCGGCTTTGTCGACGACTATGTAAAGCTTTTCAAAAAGCGCAACAAGGGCTTAAGCAGTACCCAAAAGCTTATTCTTCAAACGCTTACAACCGCGGGTTATCTCTTCGCAAATTCATACTTCCTCGAAGGCGATACCGCTATCGACACCCCATGGGGCGAACTCGAGCTTGGCATTTTCTACTATATAGTAATGCTCTTGGCGATCGTTTACATCGTTAACTGTGCAAACCTCACCGACGGTATCGACGGCTTGGCAGGAAGCGTTGCATTTATCATCTGCACAATGCTTCTTATTTTCTCATTGAACCTTTTCGAAAACATCGGCATACCATCGGATTATCTCGAATTGCTTTGCGTATATGACACATATGCGTTTGCAGTATCTTCGCTCCTCGGCGCTTTGCTTGCATTCCTTGTGTTTAATTTCCACCCTGCAAAGATTTTTATGGGCGATACAGGCTCGCTCTTCCTCGGCGGTTTCATCGTCGGTGCGATAATGTTTACCGACAATGAATTCCTTCTTCTTCCCATCGCTTGCATCTGGATACTCGAAGGACTTTCGGTAGTTCTTCAGGTATTCTCCTTCAAGGTGTTCGGTAAGCGTATATTCAAAATGAGCCCGATCCACCACCATTTTGAAAAATGCGGCTGGGGAGAGGTTAAGATCGTTCTTGTATTTTCTCTTGTAACCGTTGCATTTTCAACCCTTACATATTATCTTTTAACCTTTTGATCTTATTAAAGGACTGCCTATATGAATGCCAAACAAACCGATAAAGCGCGTACGGATTCAAATGCTCAAGTTGCTAAAAAGCAAAGAGTCCGCGTAAATCAAAACAGAATATACCGCTTGATCGGTGAGATCGACCGCCCGATGCTTATT
>JAZRTE010000111.1:0-5950 GCA_045651785.1 Eubacteriales bacterium
GAAAAGTTTTGAAGGTCAAGGAAACTTTTTCAAAAGTTTCCTTGGGAAAAAGGTGATAAAAATGTCTACTCCTCATAATTCAGCAAATATCGGCGACATTGCCGAAACAGTCGTTATGTGCGGCGACCCGTTGCGCATAAAATATATTGCAGAAACCTATCTTGACGATGCCGTTTGCTTTAACGAGGTACGCGGTATGCTCGGTTACACGGGTTACTACAAGGGCAAGCGTGTTTCGGTTATGGGACACGGTATGGGTATGGCTTCTATCGGCATTTATGCTTACGAGCTTTACAACCATTACGGCGTAAAGCAAATCATCCGCGCAGGTTCGGCAGGCGGTATCGGCGACGGCGTTAACGTTCGTGATATCATCATCGCACAAGGCGTTTGCCACGACAGCAATTTTGCTTGGCAATATGAGCTTCCCGGCACATTTGCACCGATTGCCGATTTCGAGCTTCTTAAGGCGGCGGACGAAAAGGCAAAAGAGCTTGGCATCAGCGCGAGAGTCGGCAACATCTATTCGACCGACGTTTTCTATGCGCCCGAAAAGGTGAACGCGATTTGGAAGGATATGGGCATTTTGGGTGTTGAAATGGAAGCCGCCGCGCTTTATATGATTGCCGCAAAGGCAAAGGCAAAGGCGCTTTGCGTTTGTACGGTAAGCAACCATATGTTCACCAAAGAGGAGCTTTCCACCGAGGAGCGTCAAACAGGCTTTAACGAAATGATAAAGCTTTGTCTTGAAATCGCGTAAAGTCATAAAAACAACGCGAGGGATTTTTCCTCGCGTTTTGCTTTTGGGATAAAATAAAAATTTTAAAATTTTTATAGACATTTTCGGTTTTAAAGACATATTTATAGTGAAGTGGGATAACCCCCGCAATTGCCCGTCGCTTTAGGAGGTGATTCCAATGGGTCATTATCGTTCACAATACTCTTTAACCGTTTTAAAACTATAAGGAGGCATTTTATGAAAAAGCAAATAACTCTAAAAAACGCATTTTAAAAATTAGCTTTGGCAGCACTATTGGTAAATTCGTTTTTATCAGCTTCGACTTCTGCAACTGCGAACTCCAACACTGATACCTTAGCGGCTAATGCTATTATTCGAGAAATCACCGTAGTAGAATACGATTTCACAACAGATACAGAAACAACTCGCCGTGTACCCTATAGAGATGATTCGTCAAATCCGGAAACGCAACAAATTCCAAATGATTCGGAAACAACTCCAAACGTTTACATTGGAGCCGACGAAGAGTTTTACAATTGGTCATTTATACCGGATATTAGATTAAACAGTACTCCTTACCGGTCTGTGTGCAGTTTATTAGCAGGCAACAGATCTACTGCATTTATCGTTGGAAAAAAGATATTGTTGACCGCAGCACACTGTGTATATGATGCCACAGCACAGACTTGGGACACTGAGGCGTACGCGATGCCGCATGCTCCGAGCAATGCCTCAAACGCATACATCCGTACCAACGGAACTAAAGTGCTTAAGGCAATTATTCCTATAACTTATAAATCTAATCCGACAGTTACATATGACTGGGCTATACTTATTGTAGAAGATGATGTGGGAAGCGCAAACGGAATATTAACTTTCGATACAACCGCTCTTACCACTAATCAAGAAGTCGAAACAATTGGATACCCAAACGAAGGTGTCGGCGGCTTAATAAAAACTATGCATGAATCGCCGGGGCGAATTTCAGCCATTTACGGTAGCTACTTTAGACATTGTTGCGACACAGTAGGCGGCAACAGCGGTTCTCCTGTTTTAACACTTCGCATCGTTAACGGAGTGAGCACGTATAAGGTCATCGGTATTCATTGCGGAGGAAATGATTCCGGACAATATAACGTTGCACATACTATCAATACAGTTTTAGCACAGGCGGTGAATTACTTTGATTTACGGTACAATTAATTACAAGAAAAAAATCATTTTAGCTTTAACCGCATTTTTATTGGCGGTTTCGTTGTTTGCCTGCGATGTCGGAGAAGCCGAAAGCTCAACCGCGCCCATCGAAAGCTCGGACGTTGAAATATCAGACGTTGAAAGCTCTGCACCCGACAGCTCTGCGCCCGAAAGCAATGCGCCCGAAAGCAATGCAGAATCGAACGCTCCCGATTTCGATCAGACAGAGCCGCTTGAAATCGTTATGACGACCGACAAAACCGAATACACCATCGATGAAAAAATCGTTCTCACCTTCGTTGCGAATGATGAAGCGGCAGAGTTAGGATACGGCCATAACTTTTTTGTCGAATATTGGGACGAAGAAGCAAAGGAATGGAAGCGTTGCAAAAAAGATTTTTTAATTCTTGAAGAAGCGTTTTTCTGTTACGGCAAAGGAACCTATACGTTTGAACTGAGCGAGCGTGTCGAGACAGGTTATCCTAAATACAGAGTCACACAAAGCTTCATATCCGACAGATTTTTCGCAGACAAAACCACCGGCTGTACCGTTTATTCTAACGAGTTTACGGTGACGTCAGAAAGCTAAATAAAAAGGGCAGAGAATTTTTCGTTCTCTGTCCTTTAATTATTTAATTTCTATGGGAGTGAAATCCACCCAATCGGCGGCGATAAGAGTTAATTGCGCGCCTGCGATTTGATGGATAAGGCGCGATTTCACCGCACCGTGAAGGTGACCGTAATAAACGCGCTTTATGCCGTATTCGTGGATTACCTCGCAAATTCGCTCACACTTGACGCTTCCGTATGCAGGCGGATAATGAAGGAAAACGAGCATTTCCTTTTCGGGGTGCTGTTCCTTTAATTTAAGCCCTGCAAGAATCGAGGTGCGTAATCTTTCGGCTTCGCGGTTGACGATCTTTTCATCATCGGGGCCGTAATTGCTTTCGGGAAACCAGCCGCGCGTACCGCAAATTATAAAATTTTCGACAACGTAGGCGTTGTTGAAAAGAAAATCGATGCTTTGACAGCCGACAGAATCGCGAAGCTCGTAAAGCTTCTTCATCGTTTGCCACCAATAATCGTGATTTCCCTTTGCGATAATCTTTTTGCCGTTGAGCGATTCGATAAACATCAAATCCGCCAAGGCATCGTCGGTTCGCATTCCCCAAGAAATGTCGCCTGCGATAATAACCGTATCATCGGGCGAAACGACCGATTGCCAATTTTCGCGCAATCTCTCGGTATGGTTTTCCCAACGCGCGCCGAAGATGTCCATCGGTTTATTCGTTGTGTGCGAAAGATGCAAATCAGCGATAACAAAAACCGACATTCATACTCTCCGTAATATTTTCAGAATTTTTGCAGATAATAGGTTGTAGACTACTGTTGAAAGGAAATTATTATGAACGAGATCTCTTTTAACCAAACGCCGAAGCACATTCACGGAATCAGCTGCAGTGTTGTTAAATGCGCCTACCACGACGGCGTGCATTTTTGCACCGCAAACCACATTACCGTCGGCCCTTCGACCGCCGCGAACAGCACGCAAACCGTTTGCGCGACCTTCAAACCGAAGAATTTCGGTTAATAGCCCACGTCCTCTGAAAAGGGGACTTTTTTATATCGTTTCGAGCATTTGGCAGGGGTCTACCGTTTCGGTGAAGCGAACCTCGGCATCGCGGAGATTTGCGAGATTTTTGGGGATAGCGCATTTGGTGACCGCAAAAAGCTTGTCCAAAGCATCGAAATCGTCGGCAGGCACTTCTTCGCCAAGCGCGGAAAGCACTGCGGGCGCGAACTTATAGGGCGAAGCGGTCGAAACAACAAGCATTTTGTTTTTGCCGTCGTATTTCTTTGCCGCGTTTGCCGCTACCGCGGTGTGAGTATCGCAAAGATAACCGTATTCGGCGAATACCGATTTAATGGTTTCCTTGGTTTCCTCCTCCGAGCAGGAAATTCCCGCAAAGTCCTTGCGGATTATCTTCATTGCCTCGTCATCCAATTTATAAATACCGTCGCGGTTGAGCTTTTCCATACAATCGCGGGTCTTTTCGGCACCTAAAACGAACCAAAGAAGGCGCTCTAAATTGCTCGAAATAAGAATATCCATCGAGGGAGAAACGGTTGTGAAAAATTCACGGCGCTTATCGTAAACACCGGTGTTGATAAAGTCAGCAAGGATATCGTTTTTGTTGGACGCGCAGACCAATTTACCCAAGGGAAGTCCCATCTTCTTTGCGATATACGCCGCAAGGATGTTACCGAAGTTGCCGGTGGGTACGGTTACGTCGAGAAGGTCGCCAAACTTAATTTCGCCTTCCTTAACAAGGTCGCAATATGCCGAAACGTAATAAACTATCTGCGGCGCGAGTCTGCCCCAGTTTATCGAATTTGCGCTGGAGAAGAATTTTCCGCGATTGTCGAGCATCTTTTTCGCTTCTTCGTTTGCGAAAATCGCCTTAACACCGCTTTGAGCATCGTCAAAGTTGCCGTTTATTGCAACGACCTTAACGTTTTTGCCCTTTTGCGAAGCCATTTGCTTCTTTTGGATGTTCGAAACGCCGTTTACGGGATAGAACACCTGAATGCCGACGCGATCGATATCGCAATAGCCCTCAAGCGCCGCCTTGCCCGTATCGCCGCTTGTCGCGACGAGGATGAATGCATCCTTGGTTTCGTTGGTCTTGCCGAGCGAAAGCGAAAGCAAACGGGGCATTATTTGAAGCGCCATATCCTTGAATGCGCTCGTGGGGCCGTGCCACAGCTCGAGGAAATAACCGTCGCCGACACGCGCAATGGGTGCTGCGGGACCGCCGAATTTTTCCAAGCTGTAGGCTTCCTCTGCCGCGGTTTTAAGCTCGGAATCGCTGTAATCGGTAAGGAAAAGCGAAAGGATATATGCCGCTCTTTCGGTATAGCTCATACCGCAAAGCGCGGTGATGGCAACCTCATCGAGCGTAGGAATATTTTCGGGAATATAAAGACCGCCGTCCTCGGCAAGTCCCTTTTTGATAACGTATGCGGCGCTTCTTTTTTCGCCGTCAACAGTACGGGTGCTGATGTAATTCATAGCTGTTTTTCCCAGTCCTTGATATGATTTATTTTTTCGATCCTCTTGTCCCTTGACAAGTAAATTTCGATAACGTCGATTCGTTTTTTGTATATTTTCTTCCTTGCTTCGACACCGAACAGATTCGTCAGCTCGATTTTGCTTCCGACGTGATAGATTTCCTGAAACCGACGCGCCGCATTGCGTATATGCCGTATTTTTTCGCCGTCAACAGCATCGCTCGGCTTGCCGTATAAGTCATTTGTCCTCGTTTTCACCTCGACAAACACCAAAACACCGAAACGGTAGGCAATAATATCTATCTCGCCGCCGTGCGCCTTGAAATTGCGCGAAATTATCCGCCAAAAGCGTTTTTTAAGGTATTTTTCGGCAATATCCTCGCCGAAATTGCCGATTTCTTTTGCAGTAAGCTTCATTTTTTATCACCAAGCAGCTTGGTCAAAAAGCTCATTCTGTGCGCGGGGCTTACACCCAAGGACAAAATCGCTTCGCGGTGCGCTTTGGTAGCATAGCCCTTATGCTTGCCCAAGCCGTAGCCGGGAAATTTATGCTCCAATTCGTCAAGCAATTTATCCCTCGTTACCTTTGCCAAAACCGATGCCGCCGCGATAGACGGGCAAAGCGCATCGCCTTTGATAACCGGCACGGCGCGTGTTTGGAAGCCGCGCACGATATTGCCGTCGGCAAGGACTAATTCGGGCTTTATTCTTAATTTTGCGACGGCGCGGTTCATTGCAAGCATCGAGGCGTTAAGAATGTTGTGCTTTTCTATTTCATAAACCTCGGCGTGTCCGACCGCACAGTCGATACAGCTTTCGCGGATGACGTTATAAAGATGCTCGCGTTTTTTGTCGGTCAGCTTTTTCGAATCGTCAAGCCCCTCGATATAAAGACCGTCGGGCAAAATGACTGCCGCCGCAACGACGGGACCTGCAAGAGGGCCT
>JAZRTE010000112.1:0-13414 GCA_045651785.1 Eubacteriales bacterium
GGGTAAGGGCATTACAAATTTGAACGATTCTTCAAAATACGGCCCTGCAACGATCATAAAACGAATCAATTCCTCCGATATCCTTGTCGGAATAAATGAATATTCCTCCCACGGAAAGGTCGGCGTTTCGAACTTCCGCTACCCCTGGAACCGTTCCTTTGAAGCAACCTTTGATATTCACGTTGAATAACATAAAAATCCCTTCGGTTTACTTCCGAAGGGATTTTTATATCGTTATACCAAGCTGTACTTAATAACAAACGCTTCGTAATCGGCGCGGAACTGATCGTCGTTACCGCCCTTGACTGCGTTAAGATATTTGTGGGTTTCGAATTCGCCTTCCGCAACCTCGATCATAGCAACCGCGATGTTCGAGCAGTGGTCGGAAATACGCTCGAAGCAGTTGATAAGGTCGTTAAGAATAAATCCGAGCTCGATGGTACAAGTGCCTGCTTGCAATCTGAGAATGTGATTGCTTCTCATTTCTGCGGTGATCTTGTCGATAACCTGCTCAAGCGGTTCAACCTTGCGCGCAAGAACGGTATCGCCCGTTTCAAACGCGGTAAAGGTAAGGTCGACAATTTCGCGCAGTGCGTTTTCCGCAACCGCGATTTCCTTTTGAGCCTCATGCGAGAAATTAAGCTTCTTTTGGTTCAATTCCTCGGAGGTTTTGGAAATTTCAACCGCGTGGTCGGAAATACGTTCAAAGTTACCGATAGAGTGAAGCATCGTTGAAACGTTTTGAGAGTCTTTAACGGTTATATCGTTACTCGAAAGCTTGACGAGATAGGTGCCTAACTTGTCCTCGTATTTATCGGCAAGTCCTTCGTCATCCTCAACCTTATCGGCGAGTGCTTTGTCATACTTGTTCAAAACCGAAAGCGCGTCAAGAAGGGCTTCCTTAACGACAACGCTCATACGAACGGTGATATCGCGGCATTCCGAAATCGCGATCGCGGGAGTAGCGAAAAGACGCTCGTCGAGGAATGCAACCTTTTCCTTTTCGTCCTGCTTGTCGCGGATAACCTTGTTTGCAAGAGAAACAAGCGCGTTTTGGAAGGGAATAAGCAATGCAGTCGTAAACAGGTTGAAGGTAAGATGGCAGAATGCGATACCCAAAGCATCGATCTCCCAAGCCATAAAGGCAAAGCTGAAAATAAAGTTAAGCGAATAAAGAACGACAAGACCGATAACGGTACCGATGATATTAAACGCGATATGCACGATGGCAAC
The DNA here is from genome assembly GCA_045651785.1 of Eubacteriales bacterium. Lineage (GTDB taxonomy): Bacteria > Bacillota > Clostridia > Oscillospirales > CAG-382 > Coliplasma. The sequence goes on from JAZRTE010000112.1 coordinate 1,234, forward strand.
GCGCTTTGCATTTCTGTTAACACCGAAGCTTGAAATAAGCGCGGTTACGCAGGTACCGATGTTCTGACCCATAATAATGGGAATTGCCATTCCGAAGGTAAAGCCCGAGCCGGGGCCTACAAGCGTTTGCAAAATTGCAACCGAAGCCGCCGAGCTTTGGATGATACCCGTGATAACGGCACCAACAATAACACCCATGATGGGATTTTCAAATAATAATAGAAGGGTAGTGAAAAAGTCGCTTCCTTTAAGTTCGGCAACCGAATCGCCCATAAGTCCCATACCGCACATCAAAACGGCAAAGCCGACGATGATGTTACCGATATCTCTGCGCTTCTTGTCCTTGCCCATAACGAGAAGAACACCGAAAAGCGCAAAAAGGAGCGAGAAGTTAGCCGGTTTAAGCAGATCCATAAAGTTAAATCCGCTTCCGCTGCTTTCCAAGCCGACAAGCGAGGTGAGAAATGCCGTCAGCGTCGTGCCGATATTAGAGCCCATAATAAGACCGACGGTCTGTTTAAGATTCATAATGCCCGAGTTAACAAGACCTACAAGCATAACCGTCATAGCGGACGAGGATTGCATTGCAATCGTTATACCTGCGCCGAGCAAAAGACTTTTGAATACGTTGGAAGTCATTCTTTTAATCGTTGCTTCCAGCTTACCGCCCGACATCTTTTCGAGCCCGTTTGACATAACCGTCATTCCGTAAAGGAAGAAGGCTACACCGCCGATGAGAGTGATGATTTCGATGATTCCCATAAGTTCTCCTATTTCGCTCGTCTTGTGATCAAGACGTACTTTCGGCTGTCGGCAATGACCTGTCACAGCTGTGGGATGAATTTTAATGAAAACCGCGCCACTGCGCGTAGAATTCGAAGTTCCCTCACATATATCATAACAAAACGTGTATTCTATGTCAACCTGATTTTTTCAAATTCGGTAAAAAAACAGTAAAAAAGCTCCGAGTCTTCGGAGCTTTTTAAAAATTGATTTATTCTGTTCTCAATGCAACGACAGGGTCCTTCTTCGAAGCGCTTCTTGAAGGAATGATGCCGGCGATAAGAGTGAGAATTACGCTGATGCCGATAAGGAGCAAAGCGACCTCGATCGGGAGCTCGGTCTTAAGATTTTCAATGCCCGTAAGAACGTTCAAAACAGCGTCTACTCCCAAGCAAAGTAAATAGGTGACTATAATGCCCAATGCACCCGATGCAAAGCCGATCATAACCGTTTCGGCATTGAACATTGTCGAAACGTTTCGCTTCGATGCACCGATAGCGCGCAAAATACCGATCTCCTTGGTACGCTCCTGAACCGAAATGAGCGTAATAACGCCTATCATTATCGAGGAAACGATAAGCGAAATTGCAACGAATGCGATAAGAACGTAGGTGATCGCGTCGATAATGGTGGTTACCGAGGACATCATAATTCCGACGTAGTCGGTATAGGTTATCTGCTGAAGCTTATCCTTGCCCTTGTTGTAATCTGCGATCGCCGCCTCGATAGTATCCTTTTCTTCAAACGAGGAGGCGAAAAGATTGATGCTTTCAGGGTCATCTATATCTACGTGGCCAAGCTTTCTGATATTGTCCTTGTAGGTCGATTTCGAAAATTCGAGAACCTCATCGTGATAAAGAGCAAATTGCTCGGGTGTGTAGGTCTGCATTGCCGCATCGAGCGCCCCTGCAAGCTGTTCGGGCGTAAGTCCCTCAAGTTGTCCCTTTGCGTTTGCTGCATATTGCATTTTTACCTGCTCGGTGATAAGCTGGGTGAATATTTCCTTAATATCATCGTCGCTCATTGCTTCAAGATATTGCAACACCTCTTTTTCCGACATACCCATTTGCTGTGTGAGAACGGTCACAAGGGTTTGCTCCATCTGAGCACGGTTGATATCCTTCATCGCCTGAGATACCATTTGGTCAAGCATTTCCTTGGTCGGCGTGCAGACGATATTGATATAGGTTTCTGCCTTTTTGGCGGTGTCGAGAGAATTTACATAATTCTTGAATTCCGCCGTTTTTTGTTCGGCGGTAAGCTTGCCGGTGCTTTCTTTAAAGGGAAGTCCCGTGAAAATGTCGGTGTTTTCGTCGTTAAGCTGCGCCTTGAGAGCGGCGGAGCTCTTTGTCTTTTCGATAATATACTTTGTCAGCTCATTGGTATAGCCGATAGCTCCGGTAAGCATCGAGGAAACAGCATCCTCGCTCGGACGGATAATGCCCGATACCTTGAGGTCGAGACCGTTTGCATAAAGGTAACGAAGTCCCGCCTGAGTTTCGCGAAGGTCGGTGTAATTGCCGGTCTTTTCGTCAAGCGTAAAGCAATCTGCCGAAAGGATGGTGCGGAATTCCATACCGCAAATCTCTTCATAGCTCCACTTTTTGGTGGAAAAATCAATTGATTCCTTGTGAAACGCGGCATTTGCGAGTGCATCGATATCTTCCTTCGACATAAGACCCAACGCGTAAAGCGTCATATCGTCGATCTCATTGTTTTCATCAACGACAAGCACGATCTCGTTATAATCGTTAGGCCATGAGCCGTGGATAACGTCATATTGCTTTTCAAGCAAGGGATTGATGAGCTTGCCGTCGTCGCCGGGAAGCATTTCCTGCCAAAGCTTTACGCCCGAATTGGACATCGACATAGTGGCAGAGCCGCCCATCATGCTTTCGTTCATTTGCATCATACCGCTGAGATCAAGTCCGAAGTATTCTATAAGAAGCTCCTGCAAAAGCGCTCTTGTGTCGGACTGAATAATATCACCGTCGATATTTTCGGTATAAATAAGAAGATCTATCGCATAGGTGTACTGCACGCCGTTGATCGCGTTTTGAAGCCCTGTCGGACTGTTCGGATCCTTACGCTCCTGTTCAAGGTATTCCTTGAACGCCTTAAGGTCGTTTTCGGTGGCTTCCATATCGTTCAACGAGTTGACGAGATTGTAAAACATCGCCTTCTGATAAACAGCATCCTTTTCATGGTTGGAATTAGATGCCGACTTATCCATAAAAGCAACGAGCAACGAGCTTATATCCATGTGCTGCGATTCAAGCGTTAACGGATACGATGACAGTGTATCCTCCTGTACCGCATTGATAAACGTAGTCATACCCTGCGAAACCGCAAAGATAAGCGCGATACCGATAATACCGATACTGCCCGCGAAGCTGGTCAATACGGTTCTGCCCTTTTTGGTGATAAGGTTTTTAAGCGAAAGACCGAAGGAGGTGCGCAACGACATCGAGGGCTTTTTCGCCTTCTTTTCGGCTTCCTTCTTGATAGCATCGCTTTCTTTTTCCTTTGCAGCTTCTTCGTCGGTAAGAGGAGCGCTGTCGGAAAGAATTTCGCCGTCAAGCATCTTTATAACGCGCGTTGCATAACGGTCTGCAAGATCGGGATTGTGGGTAACCATAATAACAAGTCGCTCTTTAGCAACCTCCTTAAGGATATCCATAACCTGAAGACTCGTTTCGGAGTCCAAAGCGCCCGTCGGCTCGTCTGCAAGGATGATATCGGGATTGTTAACAAGCGCTCTTGCAATAGCAACGCGTTGCATCTGTCCGCCCGACATTTCGGAGGGCTTTTTGTAAAGCTGATCGTGAAGTCCGACCGCCTCCAGCGCCTTCTTTGCGCGTTTTCTTCTTTCGGATTTGGAAACACCGCAAAGCGAAAGCGCCAATTCTACGTTTGAAAGCACTGTTTGGTGGGGAATAAGGTTATAGCTTTGAAAAACAAAGCCGATCGAATGGTTACGGTATTTGTCCCAATCCGAATCCTTGTATTCCTTTGTTGATCTGCCGCTTATTACCAAATCGCCGCCGTCATATTTATCAAGACCGCCGACAACGTTAAGCAGCGTCGTTTTGCCGCAACCCGAGGGACCCAAAATAGCAACGAATTCGCTTTCGCGAAAATCGATGGAAATGCCTTTCAGCGCTTGGGTGACGGTATCGCCTACTTTGTATGCTTTGTAAATATCACGCAGTTCAAGCATTATCTTCCTCCTAAATAGTATATAAATATTAAAAAATCGTAAATTTCCACAATATATTTTAAAACACAAAAGCAAGATTTGTCAATAACCTGATATCAACAATTATTGTATATTTTGTAAACATTTAAACGAAAACAAGATGAAAAAGTCGACAAACAAAAAAAGAGGAGCGCGTCTGCTCCTCGGTGAGAAAAAACTATGGGATTAAAGTTGTTACATACATTGAACGTCTTCAAAATGCTTGATCACGATGTCCGGCCGTTTGTTGTGTATCATTTCCAACAGGTTGTCATTGCATCTAAGCCTCAAAGCGTCGTGTTCCTTTGAAACGACCTCGTCATCACGAGACATCGGGGTTGTGTATGCATTGCAATACTTGTCAGTGAAAATATAAAACTTTATATTGCCTTTCGGTAAACGTCTGATCTCAACGTCGGTCACGTTATTCCAAGGAATGAAATCGTAACCAACGCCTTTGCGGTAAAGCTCAATGCCGTCGTTGCTGTATTTTATGTTATCCGTACCGTTTTTCGACGTAATGCTTATGATAAATACCACGATCAATATCAACGAGCCGATAGAAGCCGAAGCATAAAGAGATAGGGATAAAAACCCCGAAGCATTTGAGGCAAGTTTAAATAAGCCGTACATAATTAACGCAAAAACGGAAAACGGCAACACGCATAACAATAGATTTCTTATAATCGATTTCGTTTTGAAGCTCATCGTGCGATCTCCTTTCGTAAATATTTTAACATACACCTTTAATAATGTCAAGAAAAAGACCGCCGAAGCGGTCTTTTCAGGTATTATACGAATTTAAACGTATGTATTTCGTAAGGCTTGAATTCGGTCTTGCCTTCGACCTCACAAAGCTCGTTTTCCATCAAATCGCAAATATACGCTTTCTTGTTGCCGAACATTTCGTTCAACGAAATATGAACGCTTGCGTTTTTGCCTGCAAATTCGTAAGCGCGCACAATAACACCGCTTCCGTCCTCTGCAACCTTAACCCAGTCGATTGCGACGTTTTCGCCAACGCACTCAACAAAGGATTTGTCAATCAGCGCTTTGTCAACGCTTCCGTCAAATGCCTTGGGCGGATCGTTAAGCGCATATCCTTCGGATGTCAGCGAGTTTACATAATCCTTGCCGTGGACATAGAACGAATATGTAAACGTGTGAGTTCCCTTGTCGGCATCCTTGCCGGGGTACATACTGCTCCTTAACAGGTCGATATCAAGCACACTGTTCCAAACTCTGTGACCGTATTTGCAATCGTTCATCAAAGCCGCGCCGTGTGTCCCGTCGAAAATATCGATCCACTTGTGAGCGCATATTTCCTTCTTTGCCGCCGCGAAGCTGTCGCGCTTGTGAGTAGGCCTTTTGATAACGCCGTATTGGATATCGCAATCGGCTTCGTCGCTTTGTGCCGCAAGCGGGAAGGCGGCACGAAGCATTTGATGCGTTTCCTTCCAATCAACGTCGGTAACAAAGTCGATTTTTGCGCTGTCGGGATAAATTATCGCGGTTTGCGTTATCACGCTGTCGTTAACGGTGTAAACGGTTTTTCTTTCGGCAATTCCGTTAACGATATTTGTCGAAACCTCTTTAACCTCAAGGCGTTTTTGGGGATTTACCGCGTAATCCGCAGGAACCTCCCACGCGTTAACGGTATCGGAATAAGCGGTCAAAATGTTGCCTTCGCTTCGCAAATATTCAAATCCGTCTTCCTTGCCGATGACCGAGGAAATACCGCCGTCGGGCGTGAAGGTGACCTTTATCTTGCTGTTTTCAATGCAATCGCCGTTAACCGAAACACCGTCGCACTTGCAATCCTGCGCCAACGCAAAGCTCATCGGCTTTGCCTTTACGCGGTCGTATTTGTTGCCGTTTTTAACGTATCCGTCGAACGCAAAGGGCGACGGATTGAAATAGGTTTTTCCGTCTTTTTTACTTGCCAAGGATTCAAAGGCGGATTGCTCGATGTCTTTGATTTCCTTTAAGATGCAAGCATATCGAACGTCGGTTTCGTCGTAAACACGCTTTATCGAGCTGCCGGGGATTATATCGTGGAACTGATAAAGCAAAACCTCTTTCCAAAGCTTTTCAAGCTCTGTATTGGGATAATTTTTCTTGTTCAAAAGTGCGGAAACGGTTGACATAATTTCCGCATCATGGAAGCCGAACTCGCACTTTCTGTTGTATCGCTTATTGCGCGATTGAGTCGTGTAGGTGCCTTGATGCTTTTCAAGATAAAGCTCTCCCTTGTAAGAGGGGAATTTTTCTTTATCCTTGTCAAGATCTCTGAAGAAATCGATCGCAAACGCCTGCTTGACCTTCGGAATGCCGATAAGGTCATATTCGCGCTCTAATCTTTCAAGATGCTCCATACCGGGACCGCCGCCGCCGTCGCCGATGCCGTAAAGCAGCATTGAACGGTTGTCTATTTCACGCTCACGGAACTTTTCTTCCGTGGTTATCATCGATTCTGCTCTTGCCGCGCTGTTGTAATTGCCCTCGGGCGGCATATGAGTAAGAATATTCGAGCCGTCAAGACCGATCCAATTAAAGGTGCTGTGAGGGAAGAGGTTGACCGCATTCCAGCTCATTTTTATGGTAAGGAAGTATTTAACTCCGCTTTTTGCCATAATCTGAGGCAATTGCGCGGTGTAACCGAATACGTCGGGAATCCAAAGGATCTCTTGCTCGTATCCGAATTCCTCCTTGAAAAACCTCTTGCCGTAAAGCATTTGACGGACAAGGCTTTCGCCAGAAGGTACGTTGGTATCGCTTTCGACCCAAAAACCGCCTTGAAGCTCAAGACGACCTTCGTTGTAAAGCTCTTTCATCTGTTTGTAAAGCTCGGGATGCTCGTCGCGCACCCATTCAAGCATTTGCGGCTGGCTGACGCCGAAAAGATAATTTTTATATCTTTCGCTGTGTCTTAAAACCGTTGCAAAGGTTCTTGCTGCCTTGCGCTTCGTTTCTCTTATCGGCCAAAGCCATGCAAGGTCGATATGTGCGTGACCGAGCGCAGTGATTTTAAAATCGCTTTCGCTCTTTTGCGAAAGAAATTCTTCGGTGATTCTTTTTGCGGACGCAATATCATCGGAACAAACGGAAATTGCCTTTTCGAAGCATTCCTTCGCGTTCTTTTTAAGCTCTTCATCCTTGGTAGCCTCGGCAAGATGCCAAATAACCTCAAGGTCGTAATAAAGGTCGCGCTTCGCGTTATCAACAGTCGCGATTTGCGCCTTGTGAAGCACGCCTATCTTATCAAGGGGACAATGCTCGTCCTCGCCGAAAAGGTCGTTTGCGCCGCAATCAAGCCAAATATCGATATTTCCGCCGTTTAACATATCGTCATCGGGGTAAACGACAACCTTGCCGGGCATTCCCAAATGGAATGAGTAAAAGCTGTCCTTGTTGGTAATTCCTTTAAAGGGTACGCCGTTTTTATCGAAAACCAAGCCCTCGCCGCCAACGTCGAGCAAAAATGCAATGTTTTGCAAATCAATGCCTTCGGGAATCCTGCCCTTCATTTCCATCCAAGCGCAATCCCAAAGCTTGCCCCAGCGTTGACCCTCGGTAAGCTGCATAAACTTGCCGCTTTGACGGTTTTCGTAGGTTACCGGCTCGTCGGTGATATAAGCGGTGACCTCGAATTTCGAAACGGGGGTATATATTTCATCAAAAAGCTTTTGCAATCTTTCGTCCATATCGGTTTCCTTTATTTAGAAAGTAATTTTTTGCAATCCTCGGTGCAAGCATTGATCTTGGCGTTTGCCTCGTCTTCGTTTTCGGCACGAATGAGGATATATGCCTTGATCTTGGGCTCTGTGCCCGAAGGTCTTACAATAACCGCCGAACCGCCTTCAAGCTCGAAATAAAGCATATTGCTTTCGGGAAGACCTGTAGTGCCTTCGCTTCCGTCTGCGTATTTAATAACGCCGGTTGCATAATCGCGCTTCGCAGTAACCTTCATGCCGCCGATGAATTCAACGCTTGTTTTGCGGATATCTGCCATAATTTCGCCCATAAGACCCATCGGGTCGATACCGCTTATCTTGACGTTGAGAACGCTTTCCTTATAAATGCCGTATTCGGCATAGATGTCCTGCAAAGCTTGGTAAACCGTTTTGCCCTCTGCATAATGGCGGCAAACCATTTCTGCGGCAAGCACGCTTGCACCGATTGCATCTTTATCTCTTGCGTATCCCGCAGAAAGATAGCCTTGGCTTTCCTCGTAACCGAAAATAAAGGTATTGCTTCCGTCTGCCGACCAAAGCTTAATCTTTTCGCCGATATACTTGAAGCCGGTGAGCACGCTGATGTGGCGCACGCCGTTCTTTTCGCAAATCGCATCAAAAAGATTCGAGGAAACGACCGATTTGATAGCGCATGCGTTTTCGGGAAGGCTGCCGTTTTTCTTCCTTATTTTAATAATATGGTCGATAAGCAATGCGCCGATTTGATTTCCGTTGAGCGCAAAGAATTCGCCCTTGTCGTTTTTAATGGCAAGACCGATTCTGTCGGCATCGGGGTCGGTAGCGATGATAGCGCCGCAATCGATGCTTTTTTCATCGAGTATCTTGATAGCTTCTTCAAAGCATTCGCGGTTTTCGGGGTTGGGCGATGCAACGGTGGGGAAGTTACCGTCGGGTATCATCTGGCTGTCAACCGTTATCAAATTGTCGATGCCGCAACGCTTCAACGCTTCGGGAACAAGCTTATAGCCCGTGCCGTGGAGTGCTGTGTAAGCGATCTTAACATCGTTTCCGTATTTCTTTGTATTTTCCGCATCAAGACGGCAATCGAGCACTGCCGACAAAAACGCTTCGTCGCATTCGTCGCCGATCATAACCAAAAGACCCTGTTTTTCAGCTTCCTCAAGGTCCATTGTCTTAACACCGTTGAAAATATCGGTTTTTGCCGCGGATTCCGAAACCACGCTTGCGTGTTCGGGCGGCAATTGAGCGCCGTCCTCCCAATAAACCTTATATCCGTTGTATTCCTTCGGGTTGTGCGAAGCGGTAACGTTGATGCCCGCAATACAGCCGTAATGCAAAATAGCAAAGGAAAGCTCAGGGGTGGGTCTCATTCCGTCGAACAAATAAACCTTAATACCGTTTGCCGTAAGAACGCTTGCCGCAGTTTTTGCAAAGGTATCCGAATCGTTTCTGCTGTCATAGCAAACCGCAACGCCGCGGCCTTGTCCGTTTGCCGAAACGATAAGCTCTGCCAAGCCCTGAGTCGTTTGACCGACTGTATATACGTTCATTTTTGAAATTCCGACGTCCATGGTGCTTCTGAGTCCCGCTGTGCCGAAGCTCATGGGAATTGCAAATCTTTCGGCAATGAGCGTTTCATCGTCCTTGATTTCCAAAAGACGTTTTTTCGATGCCTCGTCGAGTTTTTCGCTGTTAAGCCATTTTTCGAATTCCTTGTTCATAAAAAAGGAGTCCTCCAAAATAAATATTCTGAAATTTTATGCGTTTTGAAGCGCTTCTTCCAATGCCTGCGCCAATTGGTCGGGGCAGGAGGTGGATTTAAAGCCGCAGGTGATGCCCTTGCATCGTGCGATAATATCCTCAGCGAGCATTCCTTCGCAAAGTGCTGCAACACCCTTCAGGTTGCCGTTACAGCCGCCTACAAAGGAAACTCCGGTCACTCTGTTGTTTTCATCAAGCTCAAAGGATACACTGCGTGAGCAAACGCCTCTGTTGTTTCTTTCGATTTTCATCGTTTTTTCTTCCTTTATTATTATATATAATATATTCTAAAAACATTATATCAAAAAACGGCGCTTTGTAAAGAAGATTTTGAAGATTTTTTCAAGAAATGTGCAATATGCGTTTAAAAAAGAAATTAATATTTGTTCACAAAATGTTTACAATTAAATTTGGCGATAGGGGTTGCAATTTATATGTATATATGGTAAAATCGACTCCGCTTGGTGTGCGATGAAGCTATAGATTGCTGTCTGATGGCAGGTAACTATGGCAGAGTATGTCCGACAATCGGGCGCAGGCTTCGAGCATTTTTTAAGGGTGTTTTACGAAACGCCCGGCGCGGTGTTCAAGGCTCTGCCGTCAAATCATTTCATTTTATTATATTTTATTTGGAGGCAAACCCATGGCAAAGAAAGAAAAGATCAGAATCCGTCTTAAGAGCTACGATCACACCCTTATCGATCGTGCTGCTGAAAAGATCGTTGAAACCGCTAAGCGCAACGGCGCTACCGTTTCCGGTCCCATTCCTCTTCCTACCGAAAAGGAAATCATCACCATCCTTCGTGCAGTTCACAAGTACAAGGACAGCCGCGAACAGTTCGAATACAGAACTCACAAGCGTCTTATCGACATCATCAAGCCCTCTAAGGCTTGCGTAGAAGCTCTTATGAGCACCGATCTCCCCGCAGGCGTTGATTTCAACGTTGAACTCTAATTCTTAATTACCTTTTGTCAAATTAAGGTCACGTTGATGTGCGTTTGGTGCATCAACCAATAACCTAAGGAGGATAAACAAAATGAAAAAAGGCATCATCGGCAGAAAGCTCGGTATGACTCAGCTCTTTGATGAAAAGGGCAAGGTTATCCCTGTTACTGTCATCAGCGCAGGTCCCTGCGTTGTCGTTCAAAAGAGAACGAACGAAAAGAACGGCTATGAAGCAGTTCAGCTCGGCTTCTCGGACATCCCCGAGAGAAAACTCAACAAACCTCAAAAAGGCGTTTTCGCTAAAGCAGAGGTTTCCTTCAAGAAGTACCTCAAGGAATTCCGTCTTGAAGATTGTGCTTCCCTTAACGTTGGTGACGTGATCACCGCTGACACCTTCGAGGTTGGCGAAAAGATCGATATCACCGGTGTTACCAAGGGTCACGGCTTCAGCGGCGTCATCAAGAGATGGGGCTGCCACAGACTCAGAATGACCCACGGTACAGGCCCTGTTCACCGTCAGGCAGGTTCGATGGGCGCAAACAGCGACCCCTCGCGTATCTTCAAGAACAAGAAGATGGCCGGTCAGTACGGTAACGAGCAGGTAACGATGCTCAACCTTGAAATCGTGAAAATCGACCCCGATAACAACCTTATCGCTGTTAAGGGTGCGGTTCCCGGTGCAAAGGGCGGTATCGTTTACCTCCGCAACACTGTGAAATAAGCGGAAGGAGGAAAAGAAATGCCTACAGTTAACGTTTTAAACATGGAAGGAAAGGTTTGTGGCGAAGTCACTCTTTCCGATAAGCTCTTTGCTGCAGAAATCAATAACGCAGCAGTTCACTCCGTAGTCAGAGCATATTTGCTCAACCAACGTCAGGGTACCCAGTCTACTCTTACCAGAAGCGAAGTTCGCGGCGGCGGTAGAAAGCCTTGGCGTCAAAAGGGTACCGGCAGAGCAAGACAGGGTTCCACCCGTGCTCCTCAATGGACCCACGGCGGTATCGCACTTGGACCTAAGCCCAGAAGCTACCGTGTAAGCATCAATAAGAAACTTAAGCAAGTTGCACTTTTCTCCGCTCTCACCTCTAAGGTGGTTTCGAACGAATTGATTGTCGTAGACAATATCGCGCTCGACAGCTACAAGACCAAGAGCATGGTTAACTTCCTTAAGGCTGTTAATGCTGAAGGTAAGGCTATGATCGTTACTCTTAATGTTAACGAATACGTAGTTGGCTCCGCGGCTAACATCCCCGGCGTAATCACCGCTCCCGTTAACACCATTAACGTTTACGACATCCTTAAGTATGACAATATGGTTATCGCTAAGGATGCACTTGCAAAGCTTGAGGAGGTATACGCATAATGAAATCGGTTTACGACATCATCAGAGAGCCGGTTATCACCGAGGCCTCTATCAAGAATATGCAGGACAGAAAATACACTTTCAAGGTTCCTGCTTCCGCAAACAAAGTGGAAATTAAGAACGCTGTTGAAACTATCTTCGGTGTAGAGGTTGAAAAGGTTACCACTATCACCATGAAGAGAAAGACAAAGCGTGTTGGCTACCACGTAGGCAAGACTGCTGAATGGAAGAAAGCCATCGTTAAGCTCACCGCAGAATCCAAGACCATCGAATTCTTCGATAGCCTTATGTAAGAAAGGAGAAAGTAGCAAATGGCTGTTAAGACATACAAACCTACAACCCCGTCCCGCAGAAATATGACTACTCCCTCCTTC
>JAZRTE010000113.1:0-7591 GCA_045651785.1 Eubacteriales bacterium
TTCGGGAATCCCATATCCTTAAACCCCAAAAACGCAAGCGTTTTCGGGAACCCCATATCCTAAAACCCCAAAAACGCAAGCGTTTTCGGGAACCCCATATCCGCGCGGCGGGGTTTGTGATGTTCGTGCGCTCGCGCCTCGCTCACCGCTCGCGAACATCCAAGGTATAAAAATCCACGCGCATGTCGCGGGTTTTTATGAAAATTTAATTCAAAAACTTTCAATATAATTCATTTTTTAATGACCGTAATTCGTTGCGGTCTTTTTATTTGCCGCGCAAACGGGCGATTCACTTTCTCGCCCGCACGAAACAAATAAAATTAACATTGCATCCGCACACCGTAGGGGCGATTCACGAATCGCCCGCCGGTAACAAATATGATAAACGGAACATTAGGATAAAAAACGAAATCGTTACGAATAGGCTTCCCCTTGATTATGGGGTCCCCAAAAACGCTTGCCGTTTTTGGGAGTGTTATCGGGTGAGAGCGTCAACGATAAAAACTTTTAATTCCTATTGAAAAACGCAAAAATTTAGTGTATAATATAATGAATTTTTATATCACGGTAATTTATCGGAGGATAATTATGGTCAATACTGAAAAAACAATGGACAAGATCGTTGCGCTTTGCAAGGGCAGAGGCTTTATTTTCGCAGGCAGCGAAATTTACGGCGGTCTTGCAAATACTTGGGACTACGGTCCTTTGGGCGCAGAGCTTAAAAACAACATTAAGCGCGCTTGGTGGAAAAAATTCGTTCAGGAAAACCCCTATAACGTCGGACTTGATTCGGCAATTTTGGTGAACCCTCAAACTTGGGGCGCTTCGGGACACCTCGGCGGATTTTCCGATCCTCTTATGGACTGCCGCGAATGTAAGGAACGCTTCCGCGCAGACAAATTGATTGAGGATTGGTGCGCCGAAAACGGTTACACTCTCGAAAAGCCCATCGATGCATTCTCTCAGCAGGAAATGAAGGATTTCGTTGAAGAAAAGAACATCAAGTGCCCCACCTGCGGCAAGCACAACTTCACCGACATCCGTCAATTCAACCTTATGTTTAAAACCTTCCAGGGCGTTACCGAGGATGCGAAGAACACAGTTTATCTCCGTCCCGAAACCGCTCAGGGTATTTTCGTAAACTTTGCAAACGTTCAAAGAACCACCCGTAAGAAGCTCCCCTTCGGTATCGGTCAGATCGGTAAGAGCTTCCGTAACGAAATCACCCCCGGTAACTTCATTTTCCGTGTTCGTGAATTTGAACAGATGGAGCTTGAATTCTTCTGCGAGCCGGGCACCGACCTTGAATGGTTTGCATATTGGAGAGGCTTCTGCCGCGATTGGTTGCTTTCGCTCGGTATGAAGGAGGAAAATCTCCGTCTTCGTGACCACGATCCCGAGGAGCTTTGCTTCTACTCCAAGGCAACCACCGACTTTGAATTCCTCTTCCCGTTCGGATGGGGCGAGCTTTGGGGCGTTGCGGACAGAACCGATTACGACCTTACTCAGCACCAAAACGTTTCGGGTAACGACCTTACCTATTTCGATCAGGAAAAGAACGAAAGATATATTCCTTACGTTGTCGAGCCCTCGCTCGGCGTTGAACGCTCGGTTCTCGCTTTCCTCGTTGACGCTTACGACGAAGAAAACATCGGCAAGGACGGAAACGAGGATATTCGTACAGTGCTTCGCTTCCACCCTGCACTCGCACCCTTTAAGGCGGCTGTTCTTCCCCTTTCGAAGAAGCTTGGCGAAAAGGCGCACGAGCTTGCAAACGAGCTTAACAAATTCTTCCCCTGCGATTACGATGAAGCAGGCTCGATCGGTAAGCGTTACCGCCGCGAGGACGAAATCGGTACTCCCTTCTGCATTACCTTCGATTTCGATTCCTTGGAGGATAACTGCGTAACCATCCGCGACCGCGACACTATGGAGCAGATCAGAATGCCCATCGCCGAGGTACGCGCTTACATCGAAGAAAAAATCAGATTCTAATTAAAAATATCGACAACAAAACGGCGGAAAAGCCGTTTTTGTTGTATTAAATCGGGTGTTTATATGCAAAACAAAAACGTACTCGAAACAATAAAAGAATCGCTTGAGTCCTGCTCGAAGGGACAAAGGAAGATTGGCGAATATTTGCTGTCGAATTATGCGACTGCGGCTTATATGACCGCGGCAAGATTGAGCGAAACCGTCGGCGTGAGCGAATCGACGATTGTCCGTTATGCGACCGAATTGGGCTTTGACGGATACCCCGAGCTTCAAGCGGCGCTTAAGTACGCGGCAAGAAGACGGCTTACCTCGGTTCAACGGCTTGAGCTTTTAAAGGACCGCGTCGGCGAGGATGCATTGGCGCAAAGCTTTGCTTCCGACGTTGAAAGCATAAAAAAGACCTTAAACGGCATCGACAAGGCGCAATTTGATGCGTTCGTGACCGCGCTTATGACCGCGAACCGAATTTATCTTGTCGGCGCGCGCTCGTCGGCTTCTCTTGCGATATTTATGAATTTTTATCTTAACGTCCTTTTCGATAACGTGCAGGTTGTGCATACCGTAATCGGAAGCGAGGCGTTCGACCAGCTTTTCCGTGTGAAAGAGGGCGACGTTGTGCTTGGCATAAGCTTCCCGCGTTACTCGAAGCTTACCGTTGACGTGCTTGATTTTGCAAAGCGTGCAGGCGCTACCGTTTTGGGGCTTACCGACAGCAAGCGCTCGCCTATCGCGAACACTGCCGATATAACTCTTTTTGCCGATAACGCAAGCGATACCTTTGTCGATTCGTTGACGGCACCCTTGGCGCTTATCAACGCGCTCATTCACGAAATAGGAAGGCGCGACCCCGAGCGCACCGCTGCCCGATTGGGTATTTTGGAGCGTATTTGGGCGGAAAACGATGTTTATGATAACGTATGATTGTATTGTAGTCGGCGGCGGCCCCGCAGGGCTTTTTGCCGCATATAATGCCGCAATCGGCGGAAACAGCGTTTTGCTTTTGGAAAAAAACGACCGCTGCGGCAAAAAATTGGATATTACGGGCAAGGGCAGATGCAACGTCACAAACGCTTGTAATAACGAGGAATTTTTGAACAACGTTATTGCGAATCCGCGATTTTTGATGAGCGCACTTTCGCGCTTTAACACCGAGGATACCGTTGCCTTTTTCGAATCGTTGGGCGTTAAAACCAAGGTCGAACGCGGCAACCGCGTTTTCCCCGAAAGCGACAACGCGCACGATATTACGAAAGCGCTTATTGATGCCGCACAGACAGTCGGCGTTGAAATCAAGCGCAAAAGGGTAACCGCGCTTCTTACCGATAACGGGGTTATCAAGGGCGTGCGTTGCGGAAGCGAAGAAATTTTTGCGAACAACGTAATTATCGCCTGCGGCGGTGCTTCTTACCCCAAAACCGGTTCCGACGGAAGCGGTCACCGACTCGCCGAAAGCGTTGGGCATAAAATTACCGAGATTCGTCCGTCGCTCGTGCCCTTGACGTCACCCGACAAGCTTTGCAGAGATTGTATGGGCTTGTCGCTTCGCAACGTTGGGCTGACCTTTTACGGAAACGGCAAAAAGCCGATTTATAAAGAGCAGGGCGAGATGATGTTTACCCATTTCGGACTCACGGGCCCCGTTATCCTTTCCGCCTCGGCGCATTTGCAGGGGCAGTATCCGTGTTCGGTTTATATCGATTTAAAGCCTGCGCTTGATGAAAAAACGCTTGATAAACGGCTTCTCCGCGATTTTTCGGAGATTCCCAACAAGGAATTGAAAAACGCTTTTTCGGCGCTTATGCCGTCAAAATTGATCGAGCCGTTTATTGCCTTGACGGGAATCGCGCCCGAAACTCGCATAAATTGTCTTACCAAGGAGCAACGCGCGAAAATTTTGTCGCTTATGAAGGCGATACCCGTGCGTATAAACGGCACTCGCCCCATCGACGAGGCAATCGTTACGGGCGGCGGCGTTGACTGCAAGGAAATCGACCCGAAAACGATGCAATCGAAGCTTATTTCGGGCTTGTATTTCGCAGGCGAGGTTATGGACGTAGATGCATACACCGGCGGATTTAACCTCCAAATCGCCTTTTCGACCGCCTTCGTTGCAGGCTCGTCGATTTGAAAGAGCAATTATATTTTGTGAGTTGATTATGAGTTTTTATGAGAGAGGAGCTTTTTGAAAAAAGCCCCTCTCTCATGCTCTCTCCCCAAAAACTCTCAATATAAATTATTATTTAATGATCGCAATTTGTTGCGGTCTTTTTTGTTGTTTCGTTTGTTTTATATGTCACTTGCGGGCGATTCATGAATCGCCCCTACAGTTTTGGAGTTTACATAAATTATAAAAATTTGTTTCGTTTCATTTATATTTACGTTTCATTTTCGCGTTATCGGTAAAATAATACACCCGTAGGGGCGATTCACGAATCGCCCGCACGGAACAAATTTGATAAACGAAGCTATACTCAAAAAATAAAAGTCCTCGATTTGAGGACTTTTTCTTTACTTATTCTTCAAAACGACGCTTGCCAGACGGCGGCGCTGATTTATAAATCGGTCGAACACCAAAACGCGCGAAACGGCGGAAGCGAGCGAGCGGAGTATCGCTTCCTTGTGAGATTCGGCGTCGGTTATCGATTTTTGGGGAAATTCATCGGGGAAGGAGATGCTTTTGACCTCATATTCCACCTCGTCGCAGAACACGTTATAGCCCTCGGCAATATCATATCCGCGCGACATAACCGCAATAGCGTCCGAAATTTGCGAAAGGGCAAGGATGCGCTTGCTTATGCAGATAACGATAAGCTTCGCAAGGTGCGTGCGGTCGTATTTTTTCTTAACGGGGGGATGAAGCACGCCGTTTTTAACGTAATTGTTTATCATCGCCGAGGTAATAAGCGGTTCGTCATCGTTGCAGAAAATTTTAAGATTTTCGCAAACGAAGCTGATAACTTGGTCGATATAAAGCTCGAAGGCAGGGAATTCTTCCCATCTCGGAAGCTTTAAGGCTTTGAATTCATCGTTTCTAAGGTTCATAAATATGCTCCTATAAGCATTTCTTTCTCTAATATTATCAAAAAAAGACCTTCTTGTCAATCAAACCGACAAAAAAAGAGCCAAAAGCAGAAAAATAATCTCAAAAACCTCTTGACATAGTTTTCGAAACCAGATATAATGTTTCTTGCAATTATAAGATTATAGGGAGAAATGTGATTATGATGAGAAACGCAATCGGTCAAAAGCCTCCGAAGCTCACACCTATTTGCGACCTTAAAGACCTTACCGCAAATGCGGTGCGCGAAGCGGGCGATAAGATCGCTTATAAGTTCCGTGCCTCGGGCGAGGGCGTGCGCGAGGTAACATATAAGGAATTTCAAACCGAAATTTCCTGGCTCGGCACGGCGATAAATTCGCTCGGCTTTGCTCAGGGACATATTGCCTGCGCAGGCGAAAACAGCTATAATTGGATACTCGTTTACCTTGCCGCGCTTCAAAGCGAGGGTGTTTTCTGCCCCATCGACAAGGAGCTTCCCGATTCCGACCTTGTAAACATTATCAACCACGGCGACGATGATATTATCTTCTGCGATAAAAAGCGCGAGGAAGCATTCAAGCGCATCCGTGACCAAATTCCCAACGTTAAATATTTCATCTGCTTCGACCGTGAAGAGGATGAAGGCGAATATCTTTCCTTTAACAAATTCCTTTTGAAGGGTAAAGAGCTTTTCGAAAACGGCGATAAGTCGTTCCTCGAAATGAAGCACGATGACCTTCAAAAGATGAAGATGCTCATCTACACCTCGGGCACTACGGGTCTTGCAAAGGGCGTTATGCTTTCCGAGCACAACATTCTTTCGCTCGTTCAATACGGCTTGAAGCTCGCGACCGTCCGTGAGGTAGGCCTTTCGGTGCTTCCTTATCACCATTCCTACGAGGCGGTTGCCGGTATCCTCGTTGCGATCCACCGCCACGCTACCTATTGCATCAACGACAGCTTAAAGCGTATCGTTAAAAACCTTGCGCTTTATCAACCGCAATATATGTACGTTGTTCCTGCGCTTATGGAGGTTCTTTACCGCAGAATGCAGGCAAGCATCGAGGAAAAGGGCAAGACCAAGACCGTTCAGACCGGTATCAAGCTCACCCGTTTCCTCCGTCATATCGGTATCGATATCAGACGTAAGGTCTTTGCGGAGCTTCACCACGCGCTCGGCGGCAATCTTGAAAAGATCGTTTGCGGCGGCGCACCCCTTCGTGCGGAAATTGCCGATTTCTTTGAAAATATCGGTATCATCGTTACCAACGGCTACGGCATCACCGAATGCTCGCCGCTCGTTTCGGTTAATAACGATTTCGTCAACGATCCCAAGACCGTCGGCTTCCCGATGGCTTGCGTTACCGTTCGCATCGACGATCCCAACGAGGACGGCGAAGGTGAGATCTGCGTTAAGGGCGATATTGTAATGCTCGGCTATTACAAGAACGAGGAAGCTACCAAGGAGGTATTCACCGAGGACGGCTATTTCCGTACCGGTGACTACGGTAAGCTTACCAAGAAGGGTCAGATAATGATAACCGGCCGTAAGAAGAACATCATCATTCTCGGCAACGGTAAGAATATTTATCCCGAAGAGCTTGAGGATTATATCGGCGGCATCCCCTACGTTTTGGAAAATATCGTTTATGCAGACAGAAACGAAAACGGCGAAGAGGAAAATCTTGCGGTTCAGTGCGTTGTCGACCCTGAAATGCTTGAAAAAGAGGGCAAGGAAGCGCTTGAAGCTAAATTGAAGCGCGACGTTTTCAAGGCGCTCGAGGCTCTTCCCACCTACAAGCAGGTCACCAACGTCATTATCCGCGAAACCCCGTTTGTAAAGACTACCACCAACAAGATCCGCCGCGCTAAAGACGGCAGCCCGATGTAAGAAGCGCTTCGCTCTCGACGCGAAACGCAAGCGTTTCGGTCGTCTTTCGTGATGTTCGTTGCTTACGCCCTAAAAATGCAAGCATTTTCAGGGAACCCATACTCGCGCCAACCTTGTGCGCGCCTTCGGCTTTTCCCCCCAAAAATCCAAGGATTTTCGGGGACCCCATAGTCGCTTCGCTTGTCCAAGGTTGCGAACATCATAGGTATATTTTTCAAGGCGCATGTCCTTGAAAAATATGTTTATTCGATTATAAAAACACTTCGTGTTTTGAAGACCGCATTCGTTGCGGTCTTTTTTGTTGGTTGTATTTGATTAATTTCTCGCCCGTACGGAACATATAAGGAAAACGAAACATCAGGACATAAACGGAACGGATGAGAATAGGCTTCCCCTTGGGGGGAAGCTGTCATCGCGGTAGAATAGCGATGACTGATGAGGGGAACATTTATCTTATTTATTGAAAAAAGCCCCTCACCCGTCACGGCGAGCCGTGACACCTTCCCATACCTACCCCAAACACGACAAGCGTTTTCGGGGACCCCATGTCCTTATGCCCCCAAAATGCTTTGCATTTTCGGGGACCCCATGTCCTTATGCCCCCAAAATGCTTTGCATTTTCGGGGACCCCATATCCGCGCGGCGGGGTTTTGTGATGTTCGTTG